>CAYYMY010000001.1:0-11179 GCA_964473095.1 uncultured Oscillospiraceae bacterium
ATTATCTATAAAATCAACGAAGGATTTTATGCCTTCGTGAGAGTAATTAGGCGCATTATTATCTGTACTGCCTTCCGCCTTCGTACACCCCGCCGGTTTATATACAGCGAGCTGTAACGCACCTTCGTCAAAGAGGCTTTGGCACTATGAAGCGGAATGCTTTCGGCACTACTGAAAATTCTATCTTCTTCTGAGTGGTTATCTCGCCGTCGGTGCAAAGCCTGAGACTATCTCCGTTTGCCGTGACCGTAAGAGCTTTTTCCTTGCTGTATCTTATGATATCTCTCTCTGTCATCTTCTTTTTTTCCAGATGAGTTCCTTTCGCATAGCTCGGAAACAGCGCTACGAAAAATCTTCTAGTCACATTTCTTACGACGCTCACATCCATAAACCCGTCATCAAGCTCGCAGTACGGCACTCCTTTTATTCCGCCGCCGCAGTAGCATCCGTTGGCTATGGCGATCAGGAGTATTTTTTCATCTACTATCCTGCCATCGGCATATTCAATTCGAATATCCGCCCCTTTTTTCTTTATAAGTATTATGAAGACTGACAGAAGATATGCAAAGGATCCTTTCACCGCTGGTATGCGTTTTATCCTCGACGTAAGATCCGCCACATTGCAGTCAAACCCTATGTTGAACATATTAGCGCAATAGCCTTCCATGATTTTATTATTGTAAATCGCACGATATTTTATAGCATCGCTGTACACTGATTTCCCGACTATCTGACGCTCTATATCCCTGAAATCCAAGAGCTTGCCGTAATTTCTTATGTAATCGTTGCCTGTTCCTCTCGGTATGGCCCCTATTTCCACATTGCCGTGACCGAAGCTTCCGTTGACTATCTCGTTCAGCGTGCCGTCCCCTCCGCAGCCGTATATTCTCAAGGCTTCATTTCTGCTTTCAGAGCAAAGCTTCGAAGCATATCTCTTTGCATCGCCTTCCCGTTCGGTGTAATATATCTCCGCATCGATACCGCAGCGCAATGCCGCGTCCTTTATTTCGCCGGTAAGCTTTCTGATACTCCTGCTGCTTCCCGAATTGGGATTCATTATAAATACGTACTTCATTGATTCCTCCATATATCCCCTTTTAAAAATACCATAATCAGGGTATAATACGCTATAGAAATTGAAAAAATTTACATACATAACAGGAGGTATTTTATGGATTCAAGGATAAAAAAGCTGGCTGAACTTCTCGTAGATTATTCCTGCGATGTTCAGAAAGGTGAAAAGGTACTGATAGACTACGAAGGAGACTGCTGCAGAGATCTGGTGCGTCAGATAGTTAAAAACGTATATGCTAAGGGCGGAATGCCTTATGTTGAAATAAAGGATTCGTCCATAACCCGGGAAATACTGCTCGGATGCAGCGAAGAACAGGTTGAGTTCCTAAACAGATGCAAGCTCTCTCAGATGAAAGGAATGCAGTGCTATATAGCGATACGCGCAGGCAGCAACACTTCTGAGCTTTCCGACGTTCCTGCGGACAAGCTCAATATGTACTACAGGCTGACAGCTCCCACCCTCGACTATCGCGTAAACGAGACTAAATGGGTAGTTCTAAGATATCCCAACAGCTCCATGGCACAGCTTGCCGGAAGCAGCCTCGAGGCTTTCGAGGATTTCTACTTCGACGTCTGCACTCTCGACTACCGCAGGATGAGCAAAGCCATGGATTCTCTTACATCCCTCATGAAAAAGACCGATAAAGTGCGGATAACCGGTCCGGGTACGGATCTCACTTTCTCCATAAAAGGGATACCTGCCGTAAAATGCGGAGGAGAACGCAATATACCGGACGGCGAAGTTTATACAGCGCCTGTAAAAAATTCCATGAACGGTATCATTTCCTACAATACGTCATCGGAAGAACAGGGATTCACCTATGAAAATATAGTGTTTGAGATAAAAAACGGTAAAATAATCAAAGCGATCTCAAACGATAACGAAAGGATAAACGCCCTTCTGGACACCGATGAAGGCTCCAGATACTTCGGAGAATTCGCTCTCGGCGTAAATCCTTACATTCTAAACCCTATGAAGGATACTCTGTTTGACGAAAAGATATCCGGCAGCTTCCATCTTACTCCAGGCGCATCCTATGAAGACGCACCTAACGGCAATAAATCCGCGGTTCACTGGGATCTTGTAATGATACAACGTCCAGAATACGGCGGCGGTGAAATATATTTTGACGATGTGCTCATCAGAAAGGACGGCATCTTCACACTGCCTGAACTTGAATGTCTGAATCCTGAAAATCTGAAATAAAACAGAGCAGATCCCTTGCCGGAGCATGAAAAATTCCCCGACAGACTGTAAACTAATTCAGTCCTCGGGGAATTTTTTTGTATATTGTTAAATCATCATTTCAAAATTGAATCTTTATCTGCCTTTTTCGCCCTTTTCTTTTTCATGAGCACTGCGATTATCACCGCAATTATAACTATAAGCACAGCTGCGGATATAATAAGAACCGCCGTCGTACTGACAGTATTTTCCCCCTCATCGCCTCTTTCATCAACACCTCTGACAGTCGTATTCTCCACAGGCTCATCAGGCGAACGGGTTTCCGTTATAAGCTCATTTGAATCCGCATTCCCTGCAATGTTTACAGTCTTTGTCGCAGAAGGATTGCTAAGCCTTCCCTCATTGACGCTGTACATTTCATTGGTCGTGACGTTTAAGTCAGTACTTCCTTCGGAAATGGCCTGAAATTCTATATTGAAGGTTACTGAGCCGTTTCCTGCGTCCTTAAGCTGTATATATCCGGTATTTCCGCTGCTGCTACCGCCGGATATATACGTGAGCTTGTTTGTATCATATGTCATCTGACCGTCTACACGCCCTATGCTATCTCCGCTGTAAGTTACAGTGACGGTAAATGTATCTCCACCGTTCACGCTGTCGCCGCCCGATATGGATACTGTCGAAGCTGCAAAACTTTCAGGAGTTATGAGCGGTATCAGAAAAGCCGTAACAATCAGAAATGCTATCAGCTTTCTGAGCGTTTTCTCCAAAAGGCTGTCTTTTTTATCATTGTAAGTCATTCTTAAGTCCTTTCAAACCTTTTCAATCATATGCTTTGCATAATATATCTATGGCAAAGCACATGGTGTGGACGGCATATTCGTGTATACAGGAATTTCAAAGGTCGCCGCATAATCTGAATTGCCGGTAAATGCTTTCTTCACTATGCTGCCCTCGCTTAACGCTCCCGCAACATTGGTCATGTATTGATGCGTACCTATATTGGATACACCATTCTTTACATTGAACTTCTTGGTATAGTATGAATCCTGATTATTTGAAACATACTGGGATGAGTAAAATTCAGCTCCGCCCTTTATGGATTTGTATACGCTGTTCCATGGTCTCGAATAAGACCCCGACTGGGACGCGTACCAGAGTCCCTGCTCTATCTTATTTCTCGAAGCTGTAGTATACGCACCGACATTGAAGAAGTTGTAATATCCCTTATATGAGCCGTAATTTCCCGAAATCAGTCCGCTTGTGCCGTTGGTGCCCTGTTCCTGAATTATCATTGCCGCGAGCACGTTAGGATTTACATTTGCAGCTTTTCCAGCGTCATTTATGAGAGAAGCAAATGAAGAATATCCTCCTCCCGGATCCCTTGTCTCCATGAATGTTCCCTTTATCACTGCCGCAACTGTATTTGCATTCTGCGTAGTGCTGTCATATTTATGCGTCATGAACTGATATATTCCGTTATCGTTCAGGAAGTTTCTTGGGTCCATATAGTATGCCACTACCTGACTGCTAGCTGCATACCAGTCGCCGTCAAACTTTGTCCATACGCCTGTGGATGAATTATATGAGCCTGCCTCCGTTGACCTGTACGATACAGGGGAAGAGCTGCTTACAAGATTTGTACCCAGGTTTTTGGTTTCAGCAGAAAGCGCCTGCGACCAGCTACAGCCCACATTCACTGCCTTGAACGTCCAGTTAGGATATGCAGCGTGAAGTGCACGCAGACCCGCTTTGTAGGATTCAGGGAATCCCTGTGCCGTCATGTACGCCTCAAATTCGCTGTCCGAATTCACCGTCTGCACTTCTACATAATCCGAACATATGTATCCTGTCTTATTTGAACTGAACTGATACTGATACCATACCTTGCCGTTTTTATCCTTTGATGAGCCTGTTATCGTCACCGAAGAGCCCTTGGCAAGAGTTCCCAGCTTGCTGTAGGAAGTTCCCGGACCGCTCCTCACATTAAGAGGACTGCTTGAAGTCGTAACTGTTCCTAGCTGGAAAGATATAGGACCTGTAGTCCCGGAATCACTTCCGGAAGATGTATCTTCCGAAGAACTGCTACTGGCTGTTACTTTCACATATACAGATGAAACATATCCCGTTTTGCCGTTGTATGTAAGCTTGTACCATACTACTCCCGATTTGTCCGTCGCCTGTCCCGTGATGGTAAATGTCTTGCCCTTTGCAAGAGAACCAAGTCTGCTGTAGCTTGCTCCCGCGCCACTCCTTACTATAAGAGGATCCGATTTGGTGTTCACCGTACCTGTAGCGTTTGTAACATCTGTTACTGTTGAAGACGATGTCGAACTGGTTTTCACATATACAGATGAAACATATCCCGTTTTGCTGTTAAAAGTAAGCCTGTACCATGTAACGCCGGATGAATCCGTAGATTTTCCGGTTATATTAAAAGTCTTTCCTTTAGCCAGTGAACCCAGCTTATTATAACTTGACCCAGGGCCGCTTCTTACTATCAGCGGATCTTTTTTGGTATTAACCGTACCTTTTAGATTTGATACAGAGGTTACAGTAGGCTGTTTTATGTTAACGTATTGTGATGATACATAACCGTTTTTTGAATTGTATTTAAGCTTGTACCACGTTACTCCTGACCCGTCTTTTGCACTGCCCAAAACAGTAAAAGTTTTACCCTTTGCAAGAGAGCCTATTCTCGAATAATTCGTTCCAGCTCCCGACCTTACATTCAGTGAACTCGCTGTAACCACGCCGGTTTCGCCAGTTGCGTAAATCTTGCCGTCACCCCATGCAGACAGTACAGAAAACACAGAAAAAAACACCATTACCGCAACCAATATCGCCATAGTTTTTTTAGATACTGCTTTTATTTTGGTTGACATAACTCCCTCCTTGTTTACCATGTTTTTTTGATGACTTTTTATCCTTTTTTTGCTTGTTCAGTATAGTGATTATATCTCAAAAACGTTGAAAAGTCAATACTTTTAGCGATTTATGCCTTACTATTTAAGAAGGATTTTTTGAGGATTTTTACTGGCATTTTTTCATTTATGAATATTACGTGATAACTTTTAAAAAAACCTCCTCTCCCCTAAAATGTATGCTTACATTTTAGGAAAAAGAAGGTTTTGCTCTCTGTTTCTTCTTTTTATCTTATGAAATTAGTTCTGTCTTTCACCTCTGAACGTGATACTGAAACACCTGTTTTTTTGCCGGCTTCTATGCATTTGAGCATCCATGCCATGTTTCTTGCCAGATTTCTCATAGTCTGCATACCTTCGAGATCCTGTCTCACCTCATCAGGAGTGTTTCCATGTACCATATTCCAGTATGAAGATGTCACGATAGGCATCTGCATTATGGAAAAATACTTGTTCATAACGTCAAATGACGCCGTCGTTCCCGCTCTTCTTGCTGATATCACCGCTGCGCCAGGTTTCTTTGTAAAAGCCGCTCCTCCCGCATAAAATGCTCTGTTCAGTACGGAAAGCACTCTCCCCGTAGGATGCGCGTAATATACCGGCGTTCCGAAAACAAAACCATCCGCTGTCTTCGCTTTTTCGATTATATCATTTACTGTATCATCATCGAATACACATCTGCAGTCAAGTTCGTAGCACTTTCTGCATCCTATACAGTCCCTTGCTGGATCTCCGCCGAGATTTATGATTTCCGATTCCACTCCTTCTTTTTCAAGCTGCACAGCCACTTCGTTGAGGGCTGTAAAAGTACATCCCTTTACGTGACTGCTTCCATTGATCATAAGTACTTTCATTTAAAACCTCACCTCTTTATAATTTATTTTATCAAGCTTATTTCAATATCCTGCGCTCCGTCATAGAGTACTTTTCGTCCGAAATCATAAAGGTTTTCAATACCCTCCGTTATCGTAAGGAAATGATTGCCCGAAAGCTGCCCATGCTGGCTCGCAAACAGACATCTTCCATATGACATGATTATCTCCATTTCGCTTATCCCTCCCGGGTAAAGAAGCATTTCACCCTTTGCAGGATGCGATGTATGATTCTCGTAATCAAGTTCGGTCCGCATATCTCCGTACGGTATCCATATGCCTTCTCCGGACCATCTCACATGTATGAAGCTGCTTTTAAGCGGAAGCATGCTTTCAAAAAACCTGCATGTCTCCGGAGCCTCTTCAGTAAGAAGTTTTCCCACAAAACGAAATTCACCTGATACGATTTCGACTTTATTCATAACGCATCTCCTTCCTGTGATAAAAGATACTCACCCGCGTGAAACGCAGGGTTTTTCACATGCGGGCATAGCCCTTGCTCCTCGCAGTACGTGTGCAACACGTAATGTGGTCTGACATCTGCGTACTACCTGCATCTTTTTCACCCGACTCCGAGGTCTGTATTGTTCACAAGAACCTCTATGTTTTCGTGTTTTTTCAGTTTGGGAGCTACTTCATCGGTAAACCAGCATACTAAATTCTCATCCCGTTTTACCGAACCCGAATTTTCCATGAATACATTCACGCTGAAATATTCAAAATTCCTATATGCTGTCTCTATATCACGCAGTATCATTTCTTTCGTCTGACCCTCCGTACATATGAGCAGACATGCACCGTCAAAATATCCGCTCATATCTTCCGCAGTGACATCCTCCGGTATCCCCTTATTCCATCTGCGGCGCATATTCTTATCGAAGGTTTCCGCACCGATACGGAATTTAACATCTATGCCGTCAAAATACCTTCTTATTTCATCAAGCCTTTCTCTGTATATCCAATGACTTTCGCACCAGAGCGTTTTCACGTTTTTCTGAATCAGCTTTTCTTTAAGACATTCCATGCTCCTGTTATCCAGTTCAAATATGGATCCCGAATTTATAACGTCTACAACTCCGTATATCCCGCTTATCAGGTCTATCACTTCTTTATTCACTGAAAAAGGATCGTCGCTTATATCGCTGTAGTAATCACAAAACGTACATTTTTTCCATATGCATCCCTTTCCCTGTAGCAGCAGAAATTCCCTCTTCATATGGTCTTCTATTATTGAATATCTAATAGGATCACTCATCGGCGGCTCCCGCCTTTCTTTTTAAGAATGTCACAGCACCGTATGCAAGCGGCGTGGAAAAAACAGCTTCTATCGCAAGCTTTGCTATATACTGAACTATTATCATGCTTACAATATCCTCCGGCAGTGCAGTCCCTATATATGCTATGATGACAAAAACACCTGTATCGAAAATATATCCGACCGCAGAACTCGTTATCGTTCTTACAAACAGGTATTTACCTCTGGTAAGCTTTTTTACCGCACTCATCACCCACGCGTTTGAAAGCTGTCCCGCAACAAAGGCAATAAGCGAAGCAGCAAGTATCCTTGGCGTATATGTGAATATCACCGAATAAGCTTCCGTGACCTCTGACATATATCCCGGAGACGGCAGGAATACTCCTATATATGTACAGACAATCAGTATAAAATTACATACAAATGTAAGCAGTATTATCTTTCTGGCAGTTTTAAATCCCCATATCTCTGTAAGCACATCCCCCAGCATGTAAGCCAGAGGAAACGTTATCGTCCCTGCATCAAACCATGCTCTACCGCCTATCTCAACCATCTTTACCGCCATTATATTCGCCGTTATGTAGCATGTCAATGTAAGCGCGGCAACGACAACAAGCCAGATAGAATCATCAGCCCGGTTTTTTACAGGGTTTTCCGGCACCTGTTTTATCATTTTTGTTCCTCCCGTTATATGTTTATCATTATATATTCTTAATACTGTCCTTCTTCATTTATCTTTATTGCGCATATAAGGCCTGATAAAAGCTTTTATGCGTTCCCACATATACTCTGTGTACACTGCGGCATCGTCAGTTTCAGAGGCTTTTTTGCTCCCGAAACAGAAGGCATCCGTCCATGCGTCTCTCATTACAGTCATGAGGTTCATTCCTGTAAGTCTCTTATACTTACCGTCAATTTTTTCAATTATTCCTTCTTCAAGAAAATCATCAAGAATTTTAACAGCGAAGTCTGTCTCCTTTTCCGCAGTTTCCGAGTAAGACTTTTTCAGTTCACCGTCATTGGCAAAAAGCGTTGGCATTTCCAGATAGAAAAACCTGTATCTGATGCAATGCTCCGCATATTTTCCGCAGTATGCCTTGAGTTTTTCCTCCGAATCCATTTTTTCGGCTTCCTCAGCTATTGCCCCTATCTCTCCGCATATACGTTCTTCCCACACCCGTCTTATTATCTCTTCTTTATTTGCATAGTAATAATAGAGGTTTCCCGGACTTATCCCCATGCATTTTGAGATCTGCACCGTGCTAACATTGGAAGCCTGTCTGGCATTGAACATTTCAATTGATTTGTCAAGTATCCTGGCTTTTGTCTTATTGTTTTTCATAATCGCTTATCCTTCCCCTCGATTATTTTTTTTATCAGCTTTGGAGTATTCAAACTATACCTGCCTATTTTAACAGCATTTTTCATTTCTTCCAATGCCTTTTCCATTTTCTTTACATCATTACCATATACTGAACATATAATCTCTCCCTTTTTCACCTTATCCCCCATTTTTTTTTCAAAATATATTCCTGCCGAAAGATCTATATCATCTTCCTTTCTCTCACGTCCCGCACCTGTGTGCTGTGATGCCATACCTGTTTTCATGGCATCTATCTCTGAAATAAAACCATCCTGCTCCGCCTTCAACTCGAGGCTATATCTGCTCTGCGGAAGTAGGGAATAATCCTCGATAATCGCCGGGTTGCCGCCCTGTCCCGATATGAGCATCCTGAGCTTATCGAGAGCACTTCCTTCGTATATCGCGGATTTTGCTTTTTCAACACCTTCCTCAATACTGTCCGCGCATTTTCCGAGATATATCATTATCCCGCTAAGGTTTACGGAAAGATTTATTATGTCTTCAGGCCCTCTGCCTTTAAGAACCTCAATGGCTTCCCTGACTTCCAATGCGTTTCCTACCGCCCGGCCCAAAGGCTGCTCCATATCCGTTATGACGGCCACTGTCTTTTTGCCGGAGCCATTCCCTATCTCCACCATAAGAGATGCAAGTTTTTCCGCTTCACCCTCGGTTTTCATGAATGCACCTTTTCCGCACTTCACATCGAGAACTATGGCATCTGAGCCTGCCGCCAGTTTTTTGCTCATGACACTGGATGTTATCAAGCTTAAGTTTCCGACTGTCGCCGTGACATCCCTCAGCGCGTATATTTTCTTGTCAGCCGGTGCTATCTGTCCTGTCTGTCCTATAAGTGCTATGCCGTATTCATTCACCTGCTTTATAAAATCATCTTCTCTGACAGAGGTCATAAAACCGGGTATAGATTCAAGTTTATCTATCGTGCCTCCCGTAAATCCGAGACCTCTGCCGCTCATCTTCGCAACGGGAACTCCGCACGCAGCGGCTACAGGACCTGCAATCAGTGTAGTCTTGTCTCCTACTCCTCCCGTGCTGTGTTTATCCACCTTAATACCCTTTATTCCTGAAAGATCCACTTCATCACCGGATTCCTTCATGGCTTTTGTTAAGGATATGGTTTCTTTTTTGTCCATGCCTCTAAAATAAACAGCCATCAGAAACGCCGCCATCTGATAATCGGGTATCTCATCATTTGTGTATCCCATTACCATATATTTTATCTCATCATCACTGAGAGAATCTCCGTCCCTTTTTTTTGTTATAACATCGACTGTATTCATAATGAATCTCCTGCTCTACAAAATAAGTTTCCTGAAACTTTCGCCTGTAGGAGTCTTCTCCGCACCGTCTGTAAGAATATCTGTCACAGTAGCTCCTATATCTGCAAATGTATCCCTTGTCCCAAGGTCTGTTCCCGGCTTCACTCCGCTTCCTGCTATAAGTCCGAATATATATTCTCTCGTATGGTCCCATCCGCTGTGTACAGGATCATTGCCGTGGTCTGAACACATTATCAGCAAATCCTCTTCTTTCATGACGGTCATTATCTCCGGAAGTCTTTTATCAAAGGCTTCTATTGCTTTCCCGTAGCCTTCCGGGTCTCTCCTGTGTCCGAATTTTGAATCAAAGTCTACGAGGTTTGTGAAAATAAGCCCGTCGAAATCCATGGACATTGCTTCTATCGTCCTGCTTATTCCGTCATCGTTGCTCTCCGTATGAATAGCCTCGCTCACTCCTCTTCCATTGAAAATATCCCGTATTTTTCCAACTGCGTAAACTTTTTTTTCGGATTTGCCGACAATATCTAGCATAGTGGCCTCAGGCGGCGTTACCGAATAATCCCTTCTGTCGGAAGTCCTTATCCTCTCTCCCTCTTTCAGCACATACGGCCTTGCGATAACTCTTCCGCAGGCATAATCCCCATGTAGCATCTCACGTGCTTTTTCACATATAGAATATAATTCTTCAAGAGGAATGATTTCCGTATTTGCAGCCACCTGAAAAACGCTGTCGGCGGAAGTATAAACTATTACCTTCCCCGATTTTTCATGCTCTGCTCCCAGTTCTTTTATTATCTCCGTCCCCGAAGCACGGCAGTTTCCTATATATCCTCTGCCAATCTCTTCGGAAAATTTTTCCATAAATTCTTTCGGAAAACCGTCCGGATAGGTTTTAAACGGCGTTTCCGTATATAATCCTGCTATCTCCCAATGTCCCGTAATCGTATCTTTTCCTCTGGATTTCTCAGCAAATCTTCCGAAAGCTCCAGTTGGACTGTCCACCGAAAGTCTTCCTCCGGCTGCTCCTTGTATATTTCCCATTCCCAGCTTTCTCAGATTTGGGATATCAAGAGCATATCTGTCTTCAATATGGCCTAAAGTATCTGCGCCGGCATCTCCGTAATCTTCGGCATCCGGCAGTGCACCTACTCCTAAGCTGTCTAAAACTATTATCGTTACTCTTCTGACCATTTTATCACCTCTGATT
>CAYYMY010000001.1:11279-42908 GCA_964473095.1 uncultured Oscillospiraceae bacterium
TCTGATTTTTTATGAGCAATGGTTTGCAGTTGAGATAGTCAAGTGATACAAGATTGTAATCCACTCCGTAATAATTACCCTTGATGGCTTTTCTGAAGCCTTCATCTCCGTGTATGTGACCGTATATTACGCGTTTTACCCCGTAATCTTCAAAAAGCTGCTGGAATGCGGAAAAAGAAGTCGTCCTGGATACAGGGGGATAGTGGAGCACTCCTATTATCTCCTTGTTTGCCTTCCCTCTGACGGCATTTTCTGTCTCATTTTGCTCAATGCACTCCTTTGCTTTCCTGAGGGAATTTTCAAGTCTCATAAGCTCCCGCCTGTATATCTTTTCATCTCCCTCACCGTAGTCATCATTGTCGGGAGTAAGCCATCCTCTGCTGCCGCATATATAAATGCCTTCTGCTTTATAACAGTCGTTCTGTATAAAAGTCATATCATCATACATACTGTTCAGTCTTCTGATACCGCTCCACCACAGGTCATGATTGCCTTTGAGCAGGACTTTATGCCCCGGCAGAGATGAAAGAAAATCAAGATCGTATTTCGCATCCTCCAGCTTAAGCGCCCATGAAATATCTCCGGGGATTATCACAGTGTCCTTTTCTTTTACAGTACTGCACCAGTTTATCTTCAGTCTTTCCGTATGTTTATACCATCTTCCGCCGTATATATCCATAGGTTTGTCTACATTGGGCGAAAGTGAAAGGTGCAGATCAGCTATGGCGTAAATGCTCATCTTTCAGCTTCTCCTAATCTTCAAAAGTGTCGGTGAGCTTTCCCCCGCTTCCCATCTCGCCTCCAGTCGAAACATTCTTCAGAGCTCTCTGTATGCCTCTTGTCCTTACTCCCACGAGAGCTTCAAGATCTTTCTGCGCCTGCTCCATCTTTGTCTGCGTTTTTGAAAGCACATCTCCGAACTTGTCAAATTCCGTTCTGACTTTGGCAAGAGTGTCCCAGACTTCTCCTGAACGCTTCTGAAGAGCCAGCGATTTGAAGCCCATCTGAAAACTGTTGAGCATAGCCGCCATCGTAGTCGGTCCCGCTATGCTGACGCGATAGTCTCTCTGAAGGGTTTCAACCATGTCCAGCCTTAGAACTTCTGCATAAAGTCCCTCAAAAGGAAGGAACATAATCGCGAATTCAGTGGTTTTCGGCGGATTTATGTACTTTGTTTTTATATCCTTTGCAGCTTTCAGAACAGCGCTTCTGAGTCCGTCAGTGGCTGCTTTTATCAGTTGTCTGTCAGAGGTATCATAGGCATTCTGCAGGTTCATATAGGCATCCGCCGGGAATTTTGAATCTATCGGAAGGTATACATATCCGTCTCCTTCTCCCGGAAACTTCACGGCGTACTCTACTCTCTCGCCGCCTCCTTTTACCGCTGCATTCTCTTCATACTGTTCAGGAGAAAGTATCTGAGCAAGTATAGCTCCCAGCTGTATTTCACCCAGTATGCCCCTTGTCTTCACATTTGAAAGGACTTTTTTCAAATCCCCGACTCCTGCAGCCAGATTCTGCATTTCACCAAGCCCTCTTGTGACCTGTTCAAGTGTGTCGCTCACATGTTTAAAAGAACGCCCTATACGCTCTTCCAGCGTTTTCTGTAGCTTCTCATCAACAGTGTTCCTCATTTCGGACAGCTGTCTGTTGTTTTCTTCCGTCATCACGGTTATCTTCTTTTCCATAGACATTCGTATGTTTTCCAGACGCTGTTCAATATCCATGGAAGTTCCTGTAAACTGTTTGTTGAGTTCACTCAGACGTCTGCTCTGCATATCCGTGCTTTCCATCTGATTCTGTGAAAGCATTTCCCCCAGAGTCTTAACACTGCTCTGTATCGTTTCCGTAGTCTCTTTTCTCGACTTTCCTATTTCATCTCTTATGTCTCTCTTCAGCTCCGAAACACTTCCGCCGAAGGTCCTGCTACCTGACAGCTTTACGATTATTATTATCGACAGCACTATCAAAACTATAACCGCGAGAAAAAGACCCGCAAGCAGAAAATTGAAATTTTCCATATTTTCACCTTGTTTTCTTACTGTTAATCGAGAAATGTATACGGATTATAGTTCTCATCGTATGTATAGTCGGTATACACTATATCGAGTTCATGAAGGCTTTCGTTCATATTTTTTCTGTCCTCCTGCACCTTGTTGAATATCTCCTTGTATTCCGAATACTTAAGCGACTCTTTTTCCGATTTTCTCTTCAGCGCTTCCTGAAGCTGCACATATGAATCACACAGTCTTCTGAAGTTCATTATACATTTGTCAAGCCACCGTATTACTTCCAACGTTTCTTTATCGGATTGGGGTATATCCAGATCCGAAACATCTATTTTCAGCGCTTGTTTTTTACAGTTCTTGAGCATAGATATGTTTTTGTCGTAATCCTTTTTCTTGAAAATACTCTTGAAATTGGAATCCGCCATTATCTGTAGCTCTCCCTCCTTGAATTCCTCAATTATTTCCACATAAAATTTTTCTATTTTTCCAACAAGCTGTTTTTTATAATCCATACATGCTCTCCTTTTTTCATATATCATTTTATTATACTCTATTTAAAGCTCCAAGTCACTTAAAAGTATACTCTGTTTTCATGATCATCGGAAGCATTATAAAATCCTCCCTATGACTTTATATATATCCTCAGAGGAAAACCCTCTCGACATCAGCTTTCTCCCGACTTTTGCCTGCAGCCTGCGTTTCTGTTCATAATCCAGACTGTTCCTGTCTATACCTGAAACAATATCTTCCGCTATCTCCATTGCCGCCTCAAATTCATCAGGCTTGTCTTCAATTCTATCGAAAGCCTCTCTGATAATTTCCTCTTCAACTCCGCGTTCGGCAAGCTCTCTTCTTATCCTCATTCTGCCTCGTCCTTTTTCAAACCCGCGTTCAAAATACATCATGCTGTAGCTCAAATCGTCAATGTACCTGTATTCTTCAAGTTCTTTCAAAACAGGTGCTGTTTCTTCCTTTGAAAAGCCATTTTCTCTGAGATATTTTTCCACCTGCCGCCTGGTCCTCGGCTTGATATTGAGATAATAAAGCGCTCTTTCTCTAACATCCATGAAAACCGTCTCCTGCTGCCGCAAATATACATCTTTTTTCAAATATACTGCCGATTATCTCCGCTCCTTCGAGCTTCTGTCATCGATAAGTATTTTAAAATCCACACTGATACCTCACTTTATTCCCTGCCTGTATGCAGCATGACAGATACATACCGTCTCCGATTTGAAAATCAAGAAATTCCACATCATCACGTCCGATCACCGTCACGCCCGCAATAATATCTTTTATACCGTTTCCCGTATATTTTGAATAGGCTTCTTTCCTCGTCCACAGCTCAAAAAAACCCTTCTCTCCTCTTTCTCTGATATACTCCCTTTCTTTTTCCGAAAAATATCGTCCTGCTATTTTATGCGAAGATATTTTCCTTGTCTCCTGCATATCAACACCGACAGGTCTGTCGCTGATCAGACATGAAAAATAAGCTCCGCTGTGACTGACTGAAATAAATACTCCCGGCAAATCCGTAAGAGGTTTGCCGTTTTTATCTCTTATTATGCTGAAATTCGTCTTCCCGCATTCTTTGAGCACAGCGGCTGTGAGTCTGTCGGTCAGCTCCCGCCCCTTCAAAGGTGGAAACATTTCTTTGTAGTTTTCTAAAATGTATAATTCCATATTTTAAATAATCATTATCAAAAAGGCGGGACATAAGTACCGCCGTTTTGTATTTATTAAACTTAACTGAAAATCAATCTTTTTCATTCTCTTTATTTTCTTTGCTGTCTTCAAGCCTCTTTAAAATACGCCTGTATCCTTCCGAGCCGTAGACAAGACACTTGTTCACTCTACTTATAGTTGCCGTTGAAGCCTTTGTTATGTCTTCGATTTCATTATATGTCTTATCTTCTGACAACAGTTTAGCCACCTGAAGCCTCTGAGCGATGGCATGTATTTCATTTACTGTGCATATATCTTCAAAAAATCTGTAGCAGTCCTCTTCGTTCTTCAAGAGCAGCACTGCTCTGAAGAGCTCATCTATATCATCTCTTTTGAATTTTGACTCGTATGCCATATCTGTTTCTTTCACTCCCAAACACACCGGTTGAAATCATGTTCACTTGTTTATGTTAAATTATATCATCGGCAAATTTCACCGTCAAGGAATACTTTAGCGCTATAAAGCACTGTCCTGCATATATACTAATATAATATGCTTTAAAACAGACTTAGAGCTTCTTGAAGCTGTTCATCATCTGAAGTATCTTCATCGTCCTCCACTTCCCAGTCAGGTGTTACTCCTTTATCCTGTATTTCATCTCCATCAGGAGAAAAATACTGCATTATCGTAAGCTTAAGCGCGGAACCGTCCTCAAGCTCCATCGTCGACTGTATGACACCCTTTCCAAAGGTTTTCTGTCCTACGATATCATATCCGTTGTCCTGCATAGCCGCAGCCAGTATTTCCGAGCAGCTTGCGCTGTTTTCGTTGGTAAGCACCACTGTCTTAAGCGATGTTTTTCCGTCTTCCGACTTGTATTCCGTTCTCTCTCCGTTTTTATCCTCTACATACGTGACGACACCTTCATCAAGGAATTCATCAGCAATATCTATACACGCATCTACAAGCCCACCTCCGTTATCTCTTATATCGAGAACAAGTCCTTCTGCCCCGTCTTTTTCAAGAGCGTCAAGAGCTGCTTTGAAATCATCATATGAACTGCTTATGAATGAAGAAAGCCTGATATATCCTATATTCCCATCGAGCATTTCATATTCCACACTCTGCTGCACTATTTCTTCTCTCGTCATTGTTGCTTCTTTTTCCTCGCCTCCGCGACTGTATTTGACAGTGACGGTGCTGCCTTCTTCTCCTCTTATCGAGTTAGCCATCAGCTCCATGTCATCGTAGGTTTTTCCATCTACTTCAAGTATATAATCTCCGGCTTTTATTCCAGCCTTTTCCGCAGGCGAATCGCTGCTTACTTCAACTACGACAAAATTTCCGTCGTTATCCTCCGAAAAAGTGATGCCTACCCCCGAATATTCTCCTGTAGCAGATGCTTTCCACGAAGCATACTCCTCCTTTGTCATATAAGCCGAATATGGGTCTCCCAGACCTTCAACAAGTCCTTTCTCCGCTCCTTCAAGCATGGCATCCGCATCTATGTCTTTGTAATAATAAGCGTCTATATTAGTGTACAGCTGCTCAAGCTTTCCAAATCTTTCATAGGTGTCTGACATAGCCTCATATCTGTCTGCGGAAACCGCCACAAATCCCAGCATTCCCTTACATATGAACAGACCTGTTAATGCTGCTATAACAATTCCGGCTCCAAATGCCGCCGCAATATATATCCTTAACTTTTTTCTGCTTATTTCCATCATGATATGATCTCCTCAACGATAAACTGCAGTTTTTTTATTCCTTTCCAGCCCTGAAGTTCGATAATCCCTTTTATATCCGCAGATTTTTCAGAACACAGCACATCCTTGTACTCCCGGGCTCTTTTAAAAAGCACGCATTCTATTCTGCCATCCGCCTGAGAAATCCCCGTGAACCTTGCGTGTGTCCCATCGCTGCCCATAAATCTGACATTTGCTGCCGTTATGTTTTTAATGACAAAACACGGTCTCGGGTTCATTTCACCGAAAGGTCCCATTCTCTCTATTTCTCTGAAAAGTTCTTCCGTTACCTCATCCGGCTTTATTTCCATATCCCATTTTATCTCTCTGTGAAATATGTCTGGATTATCCCTTTTTAATGACTCAATTCCCGCATAGAGGGATTCTCTCAATCTACCTTCCATCCCTTCTTTTATCGTAAATCCGCAGGCACTTCGGTGTCCTCCGAATTTTTCGAATAAATCCGATGACCTTTTCAGCAGAGCGTATATATCTACATTTTCGGTACTTCTTCCAGTACCCTTCAGAAATCCTCCTCTCACAGGTGTCATTATGGCCGTAGGACGATTATACATATCTTTCAGCTTCCCTGCAACTATTCCGGCTATTCCTTCATGTATATCATCCATGCGAAGAAGCAGAAAATCCTTATCCGCAAGCTCTCTCTCTATTATTTCCACACCTTCTTTATACACCGCCTCCTGATACTGTTTTCTCTTACTGTTATATTCTATGAGTTTTTCCACCTGCTGGCTTATTTCAGCAGGCTCTTCCGCCATAAAAAGTTTCACCGCTTCTTCAGCATCCGCTATCCTGCCGGCCGCATTTATATGCGGTGCAATACCGAAAGCTATATTCTCTGAGGTTACCCATTTTATTGAAATACCTTCTGCCAGTTTTTTCATAGCCATTCTGCTTGCAGAATTTATCTTATTAAGCCCATACTTTACCATAGTCCTGTTCTCGTCAAGCAGCGGCATTACATCTCCAACCGTTCCGACTGCCACAAGATCAAGAAGACTGTTGAGCACCGCCTTTGGCAGTCCCGTCCTGTACTGTATCGCCTGAGCCACCTTAAAAGCAACTCCGCAGCCGGCAAGTCCCTTAAACGGATATTTGCATTCCTTCTGCCTTGGATTTATCAGTATGCAGTCAGCCTTTACTTCATCTACGCTGTGATGGTCTGTTACTATCACTTTCATTCCAAGCTCTTTTGCCAGCTCCACTTCATCGTAGGATACGCTTCCGCAGTCGACAGTGATTATAAGTCCCACACCTTCGCGGGCGAGCTTTCTGACTGCATCGCCGTTCAGTCCGTATCCTTCATCGAATCTCGAAGGTATGTAGTGTATCAAATTATCCGTAAGATTTCCGAGTATATGTGCCATTATACATACTGAAGTAACGCCGTCCGCATCGTAATCTCCGTACACACATATTTTGGTTCCCGCTTTTACCTCTGACAAAATTAAATCCACTCCCGCCTCCATATTTAAAAGCAGGAATGGATCGTAAGTCCTTTGCGGCATTTCGGATAAAAACTCGGAAATATCTTCATCGGAGCTTATTCCTCTTCCTATAAGGAGCTCCTTCAATATTTCACTCGCATCTCGCATATTATCCTTCTCTTTCCGTGTTATCGTGTTATCTCTATGTAATATACGGAAGCGGATCCACCCGCTGTCCATTGATTCTCACTTCAAAGTGAAGATGATTCCCCGTAGACCTACCCGTGGTACCTACTTTAGCTATCTGCTGTCCTCTGGAAACCGTCTCTCCTCTGCTTACAAGAAGCTCTGAAGCATGTCCGTACAGCGTGCTCACACCGCCGCCATGGTCAATAACCACGTAGTTGCCGTAGCTATAATGATACTCAGCTATTATAACAGTACCTGAGTTTGCCGCTAATATAGGCGAGCCTCCCGGTGCTGCCAGATCAAGACCTCCATGATTGCTTTTCTTTCCGGTTATCGGGTCGATTCTTCCGGCAAAATAACTTGATATTCTTGTA
The DNA here is from genome assembly GCA_964473095.1 of uncultured Oscillospiraceae bacterium. GTDB lineage: Bacteria > Bacillota > Clostridia > Peptostreptococcales > Anaerovoracaceae > Lentihominibacter. The sequence continues at coordinate 18,711 of CAYYMY010000001.1, forward strand.
TACTGCGGAGCAGGCCACGCCATTTCTCCTCCCAGATATGTGGAGCTTGAGCTTGAGCTGCCCCGATTTCTTATGGTTGCTGTAAGAGCCTGGGCATCAGCTTCAAGCTTATCCAGTTCCTTTTGCGTTTCCTCAGCGTCGGCAGCAATCGCAGCCTTCTTCTCCGCTATTTCCGCCTGATCCGCCTCCAGTGCCGCCTTCTGCTCTTCGGCATCAGTCTTTGCCGCTTCTATTTCACTTTTACGTTTATCTATCTCATCATACGCGTCCTCAAGCTCAGTCAGAACATCTCTGTCACTCTCATATATCATTTCAACAAGATCGAGATTCGTAAGAAATTCCGAAAAACTATTGGAATCAAGCAGCACATCCATAAATCCCACAGAGCCGTTCTTATACATATTTCTGAGTCTGCCTCCGAGATTTTCTGTCTGAGTCTCCACTTTCTCTTCCGCCTCTGCAAGCTCCTCCTCCGCTTCACTTATAGCTGTTTCAAGCTCTGCTATGTCGTTCTCCTTGGCGTTTATCTGGCTTTCAAGTTCGCTCACCTGATCTCCGAGGCTTTTTTCCTGAGATCTGCTCTCGTTCAGTTCCTGCTGCTTTTCTTTGATATTATTTCTTATCTCGCTGAGGGATGCGGCGCTTACCATAGCTGTTTCCATACACAGGAATATCGCTGTAACCACTGCAATCGTTATTGCTGTCTTGCTCTTTTTCTTCAAATCGTTCCCTCCATGATGAAAATAATAAATCTGAACATTAAAGTCCTATATAAGGCTCCGGATTAGTTCTCACGCCGTTTATTCTTACTTCAAAATGAAGATGATTTCCCGTAGAGTTCCCTGTAGTCCCGACTTTAGCTATCTGCTGTCCTTTAGAAACCGTCTGTCCTTTCTTTACAAGCAGCGACGAAGCATGCGCATAGAGCGTGGTGATACCGTTGCCGTGGTCGACTATTACATAATTTCCGTAGCTGTAATGATAAGTGGCAACAAGTACCGTTCCCGACTGTACCGCCAGTATAGGCGAGCCTCCCGGTGCTGCCAGATCCACTCCACCATGGAATCCGCTGCTCCTGTATCCGTAATGGGAAGAAACTCTAGTATAAGACGGTGCCGGGAATACCCAGCCGTTGCTGTTGACAGTAGAGCCTCCGGAACTTCCCGATGAAGACGAGCCTGAGCTGCCTGACGATGAGCTTGAACTGCTCGAAGAGGAGGTCGAGCTTCCTTCGCTCTGGATAAGAGTTTCAAGATATTTCGAATACGCCTCCAGCTTTTCCAGTTCTTCCTGACTTGCCGCAGCATCTGAAGCTACAGCCTGTTTCTTTGAATCCACTTCAGCTTTGTCCGCCTCTATGGAACTCTTTTCCTTTTCAGCATAGGCTTTTGATTCTTCCAACTCACTGCTCAAACTTTCTATCTCTTGCTTCTTTTGATCGATTTCTTCGTAAGCATCCTTAAGACTGCTCAGTACATCCTGGTCGTTGGAATAAACCATCTGCACCATATCCAGATTTGTCAGAAATTCAGAAAAGCTGTCTGACCCCAGCAGGACATCAAGAAATCCCACAGTCCCGCTTTTATACATATTTCTCAGTCTTGAATTCAAATCACTGCCCTGCGCATCAATCTTTTCCTGAGCTTTTTCCAGTTCGGACTCCAGCTGGGTCAGTTCATCTTCAGCCTCGCTTATCGCGCTTTCCAGTTCGGCAATGTTGCTTTCCTTTTCAATTATCTGTTTTTCAAGAGACTCGGCTTGTTCCGACAGACTTCCCTCTTCCTTCTTCTGCGCTTCGAGTTCCTGCTGTTTTTCCTTTATGTTTTTCCTTACTTCGCTGAGAGACGCTGCGCTTACCGATACTGTATCCAAACAGAAAAACAATACCGTAATAAGCGCTATCACCACTACCAAACGACTTCTTTTTCTTCTCAAAACAATACCTCCTACTGTTTACTTCAGCTGCTATGCATCCAAGAACTTTCTCATTGAAATTATACTTCCGCATGCTCCTATGCTTATACCCAGAGCAAGAAATATCCATGTGAAATTATATGCCATGAATCCTACAGGAACCATCGGCATAGAGAATACTGAGAAAATCTGATCTCCTATAACATCTATTATCTTGTTGTAAAGCGCTACTGAAACCCCAATGGATATACCCGCTGAGATTATTCCGATGATTATACCTTCCGCTAAAAACGGACCTCGTATGAACCAGTTGGTCGCACCTACATATTTCATTATGCTTATCTCATTTGCCCTGTTGAAAACTGTAAGCTTTATAGTGTTCGCAACCACCACTATGGAAACTATAATGAGGAACACCATTACTATCACCGCGGTGATTTGAATGAATTTTGTGGCGCTGAGCAGCTTGTCGACTGTATCTTTATAATATTTAACATCCTCAATGCCGTCATATGTAGCAGCTTTTTCAGCTATGCTGTCTCCGTATTCAAGATCTCCTATCATGACCACGATGGAATTCGGAAGAGGATTTTCAGTAAGACTGTCGAGCAGATACGCATTTTCTCCCCACCTTACTCTGAAATCCTCCATAGCTTCTTCTTTTGTTTTGTAATAGGCATCATCTACACCCTGCTCCTGTTTTATATCATCTATTATCACATTCGCCTGCTCTTCGGTCGTCTCATCAAGCAGGAATATTTCGATAGAATCGTAGTCCTGCTGTATGGACTGAGCCGCTGTATTTATATTGATGACCAGAATAAAGAATATGCTCAGTATAAGCAGCATCGCCGTTATCGCGAATATCGACGCCAACGACATCGTACGGTTTCTGAGTACCTGTAGAAACGCCTGCTTCAAAGTGTAAAAAAATCTCTTTATTATCATCAGGCTTTTCCTCCCCTTTTGAAACCGGCTCTGAATGTCCTCTGTTTCTGTATGGTATCAAAAGTCATTTCCATATTTTCAAGAGCTTCTTCATATCCGTAAGCACCGAATTCGTCTCTTACTATTCTGCCTTTTTCTATAGCTATAACTCGTTTTCCCATCTTGTCCACTATATCTTTTGCATGAGTTACCATGAGTATCGTTGTCCCTCTCATGTTTATCTGATCGAGAAGCTGCATTATTTCCCATGCCGTATCCGGATCAAGATTTCCCGTGGGTTCATCGGCTATAAGTATTCTAGGTTTATTTACGATCGCCCTTGCTATTGCTACTCTCTGCTGCTCTCCGGCTGAAAGCTCATCCGGATATTTATTGTCTTTCGACGATATCCCCACCATGCTCAGTACCTGCGGGATATATTTTTTTATCATTTTTTTTGGCTGGTGGATTATCTCCATAGCAAACGCCACATTTTCATATACCGTTTTCTTCGGAAGCAGTCTGAAATCCTGAAATACGATCCCTATATTTCTCCTTAACTGCGGGACCTGTCTGTTTGACATCTTGGTGACTTCGTTTCCTCTGACTTTGATGCTTCCCGAATCCGCGTTTATCTCCTTCAGTATCAGTTTTACAAAAGTTGATTTGCCCGCTCCGCTCGGTCCTACAAGAAAGACGAAATCTCCCTTGTTTATTTTGACACTTACTTTCTCAAGTCCAACATTTGACTTATAATATTTAGTGACATTTTTAAATTCTATCATTAAGTCTATGTCTCCTCCTTAGCGCAAATCATACAGTACCTATGATACTATAAAATCATCTTTTTTTCAATATTTTGCTCAAAAAAACGCCTGTTTTTCAATCTTTCCCCCCTTTAATGGTGATGATTGTGTGAAAATTTTTTTGAGCATTTTATCAATAAAGTCTGCTCTCCGTTACCTTTTCAAACCCCACAGATCTGCCGCATAAGTAACCTCCGTTTCTCTTAAATCATTACTTTTTTTACAGCTTTCACTATATCCCCGGCTGTCATTCCGTATTTTTTCTTCAATTCTTCCGGTTTTCCCGATTCCCCGTAAGTGTCCTTCTGTCCGACCATTTCCATTCTTACAGGGCAGTTTTTAACGACAACTTCAGACACCGCGCTGCCGAGTCCTCCTATGACAGAATGTTCTTCAGCCGTAACTATCGCACTGGTCTCTTCCGCAGCCTTTATTACGATTTCTTCGTCAATCGGCTTTACAGTATGGATATCTAAGATACGCACATCTATTCCTTCTTTTGACAGCTCCTGTGCTGCAGCGGCTGCTTCATTAACCATTATGCCCGTAGCTATCACTGTCACATCTTTTCCATCTTTTACAATATTACCCTTTCCGATATTCAGTTCTGCCGAGTCATCGTAAAACACAGGTACTGCAGCTCGTCCCAATCTTATATAACATGGTCCATCCATAGCTACAGCCTGTTTTATAAGCTTCCTTGCAGACATGCCGTCAGAAGGGTTTATCACCGTCATGCCGGGGATAGTCCTCATCAGCGCTATATCTTCAAAAGTCTGATGGCTGGCTCCGTCTTCCCCCACCGTTATTCCCGCATGGGTCGCACATATTTTTACATTTGCTTTAGCATAACCTATGGAGTTTCTTATTATCTCAAAAGCTCTCCCGGCAGCAAACATCGCAAAAGTGCTGGCGCATACTATCTTGCCTGAAAGAGCCAGACCTGCCGCTGCCGCATAAAGATTCTGCTCAGCTATACCCATATTGAAAAATCTATCCGGATACACATCTCTGAACTTTGCAGTCATCGTTGATTTTGAAAGATCTGCATCCATAACTATAAGATTATCGTATTCTTTTCCCAGTTCTATAAGGGCTTCTCCATACGCCTGTCTTGTCGCCATCTTATCTGACATTATATTTCACCTCCAAGCTCCGCTACAGCCCGCTTCATCTGCTCATCATCAGGTGCTTTTCCATGCCATTCCGGCTCATTCTCCATAAATGACACACCTTTTCCCTTTACAGTCTTTGCTATTATCATAGTCGGCTTTCCTTCGCATTCCCTGGCATTTCTAAATGCTTCCTTGATCTCATCAAAATCATGACCGTCTATGCATATGACATTCCAGCCGAAAGCTTTGAATTTATCATCTACGGGAGCAACAGTCATTACATCATTGTTTTTCCCGTCTATCTGAAGTCCGTTATAGTCGAGTATCCCCGTAAGATTATCGAGCTTGTTATGCGCCGCTGACATTGCCGCCTCCCATATTATGCCTTCCTGAAGTTCCCCATCGCCGAGAAGAACATATACTCTTCCAGGATCTCTGTCGAGTTTGTTTGCAAGGGCCATCCCGCCTGCAGCAGAAAATCCCTGTCCCAATGAGCCTGTAGACATTTCTATTCCGGGTACTTTTCTCATATCAGGATGTCCCTGAAGTCTTGATCCCAGCTTTCTCAATGTAAGAAGCTCTTCAGGAGCAAAATAGCCGCGAAGTGCAAGAGCCGAATACTGAACAGGGCCTGCATGCCCCTTCGAAAGTATAAATTTGTCTCTCCCCTTCATTTCGGGGTTTTTCGGGTCAATATTCATTTCGTCAAAATAAAGATCTGTAACTATATCTGCTGCGGAAAGCGATCCTCCCGGATGTCCCGAGCCTGCACTATGTACTGCCCTTATTACTCCAATCCTCACTTCAGCAGCAGTTTTTTTAAGCGCATTGTTATCCATAACGTCCTCCAATTATTTATTTTTGCAAGTAATATATATACCCCCGCAGGAACAACTGCAGGGGCTGTGAACAAAACATATCAGAAAAAGGAATTTTCATCTTAATGCTCAAAGTCCTACACTCCTTTTATGATTTCTTTTTTATTTTCCCACTACTTTTTTAAAGGCATCCGGCAGAGCATCTCTGATATCGACTGAAGTCATGCCCCACTGTCCTTTTCTTTGCGCTGCGATATCGCCTGCCATACCGTGTATGAAAGCACCTGCCTTAGCCGCGTCGGGCGGATTTTCTCCCGATGCCTCTATTGCCGCTATGACTCCGGTCAGCACATCTCCGCTTCCTCCCGTTGCCATTCCCGGGTTGCCTGTGGTATTAATATATGTTCCTTCGGATTCGGATGCCACAACAGTATCAGCACCCTTAAGCAGCACTACTGCTCCTGTTTTCCTGCTTATGAGTTCGGCTGCCGCACTTCTTCCAATACTGTCTATATCATCTTCGCCTAAGGCCATGAGGATCCTGTTTCCCTCTCCTGGATGCGGTGTAAGTACTGCAGGTATCTTTCTTTTCTTTAAAAGTTTGAAGTCCTTATCATATCTGCACAGATTATTTATACCGTCGGCATCTATCACCACCGGTCCTTCATATCTTTTCAGTATTTCTTCAATAAGCAGATATTGTTTTTCACCAACTCCCATTCCCGGTCCGACTGCGACTGCATCATTTGCTTCAAGCGACCGTAAAAACGTGCCGTTCGAAATGCCGGAACATGTCGCCTGCGGTACTGAAATCTGCATAATGGTAATCAATTCATCCGGCACAGCTGCTTTAACAAGTCCCGCGCCTGATTTCAGCGCAGCTCCAGAAGATAGCACTGCAGCTCCTGCCATTCCCAATGAACCGGCTACTACCAATACACGTCCGCATCTCCCCTTATGTATATCCCTTGGACGTTCCCTGACTATAGTCTTGACATATTCCAGCGTTATAAAACCTTGCTTGTCCATAAAATCCTCCTGATTTTATAAAAATCAGTTTATCTTTTCTTTTAAAATACGCACCTCTCTTTATACTTCTATATAATTTTATCTTATGATACATCTTTTTTCAATTTATTCTTTGCCCGCACTATTAAATATTATATAAGTTTCGTCAAATTGAGTTTATTTTTAGTCGGAATTATTGTAATATTATAATATCATAATAATAATGGAGGATTTTTATGAGCAGAAACAAACTTATACTTTTGATACTGTTGCTTGCGATAATATATTTCATAATGCCGAACGATGGGATTTACAGCGTTATTAAATTGAATTTCAGAAATCTTCTTCCTTACATAATGATATGCATCATCATATATCTTGTTATCACTATAAACGTGCTCAAACGTGCATGGAAGAAACTTGACCAGAACATAAACAATGAAAATGTCATAAGTTTCGTCAAAATAATGAACATAACCTTTGATGTGAAAAGAATGCTCGGTCCTACGAATCTAATCGATTTATACAACAAAGTCAACTTTTCCAACCGCGTATTGATGAACTCAAAACAGCTCATGTATGAAGCTATGAGACGAAAACGCCTCGATGTACCGCCTCCCGGGGAAGGCACTGATGTTGATGCCATCATAAACAGACCTCACAGAACCGATGCCGAAATAAAAGCCGCCCGCATCGAGGCTGCTGCAAGAGCTAAAAGAAAGAAAAACAAAAAATAGAAAATATATAAGTACACACATTTTTGTACCTTTGCAGAATAAAAAAATCCGCACAGCAGTGCAAGCTCTTTTCTTTGCTCATGCCGTGCGGAAAACTTTACTGATTTTTCTTTTCTTCTATCTGCCGCTGTTTTCCCTCTATGCTTTCCATTACTTTCTCCGCTTCTTGGTATTCCCCTGCTTCAGCCAGCTCTTTTACATGCTTTTCATGGTCGAGCACGGATATACCGCCATCCACCGCATCTACAAGAATATAATAAATATTGCCAGTCGGATCGGTACATGTTACTATATAAAATTTTTTATAAAACAGATCTTCTTCTATTATCTGCATCTGCGGAGTAAACATCAGCTTTGCCTTGCCTATATACTGTTTAAGTGAAAAAGCGTGTCCTATATCATAGCATTCATTCAGCGGTGTCACTATTTCAAGAGCTTCTTCTTCAGGTATTTCAACCTCTTCAAATACAGGATCCCCTTTTGATTCATATGTGGAGCCCGACACTCTATCTATTATGCAGTCTGAAAATTTGCTGAGTTTTTTTACAAATCTTCCTTTTCCTACATTTATAAGATATCTGAACCTTACATAAGGATAATATACATCCTCTATATCTTCAAGGTTAAGATTCGGATCAGTATGAAGAAGCAGTACAAGCGCCTCTCTTTGATTGTATCCAGGTTTTAATATCTTAGTCTTTATCATATCTGTATCATCCTTCCTCATATCTGATTATATACATAACAGACCTTCTGTCAACAGCTGCGACAGAAGGTCTGTATGATGTTTATGTATTTTATGTCTGTCAGTACACTGTAATCAGTACATTAGAGAACTTCACCCGCAAGAGCTGCCTTCTTGCTGAATACAAACTGCGTGATAGCCTTGTTCTCAGTTGAAAGGTGCTTGGAAGAAGCAACCTGTACCTTCTTGGATACTTCTATCTTCTTACCTTTGGCTCTTTCAACGAGATCCTGCATTTCAGGGCTAGTAGGCTTACCGAAGTTGCTGAATATTATCATTGCGATGAAGGACAGCAGTGCTCCGATGAAGAACTGGTGCAGACCCGTTACCGTGTCCAATCCGCCCAGCGACCAGATCTGTACCGTGGCGCCACCGACTATCATCGATACGATAGAGCCTGTCGCGTTTGCTTTCTTCCACCATACAGCGCATACATAGCTTGGCAGGAATGCGCAGCCCATGAAGCTGAATGTGTCAACTACGAGATTGAATATCCCCGGTGGGTTGATTATAGCTATGATAACGCCTATTATAGCAACAGCTATTATCGAGCCCTTTGATACGAATACAACGCTTCTGTCGCTTGCGTCCGGTCTGAGCCATCTCTTGTAGAAGTCGATGGATACGATAGTGGCGATGAGCAGCATCAGTGCGGCTACCGTACTCATTATAGCCGACATGATAGCACAGAGCATGAGACCTGAAACAACTCCAGGGAACTCTATCTGAGTAAGTGAAGGTATAACCAGTTCAGGGTTATTGTCGATAAGTCCCGAAGGGTTAGCAGTGAACATTACCAGTCCTGCCAGTCCCAGGAAATAAGGGATGAAGCAGAACAGCTGCGTCCATATAGTAGCATATATTACCGAAGATTTTGCAGTCTTAGGACTTCCCATCGCCATGTGCTTGTTAACACTGTGTGGCAGCCCCATGTAACCTATGAGGTATATACCTACCGCGCCTGCGATTACTCCGTACTGTCCTTCATAGTATCCGTCTCTTCCCCATACGCTCAGGAGTGTAGGGTCTATAGCCGCAAGTTTTTCATTGAGACCTGTGAATCCGCCTAAATCCCACATAACCTTTATAAATACGAGGATAATGGAGCCTATCATGATGAATCCCTGTATTACGTCAGTGTACGCAACGGCGAAGTATCCGCCGAGGAACGTATAGATAAGGATTACTCCAACGCCGACAACGAGAGCTACTTCAAGAGGGAATCCAAACAACGTCAGCAGCGTGTTGCCTGTTGCCAAGAACTGTGCCAGTACATAGCATCCGAGACCGAATACAGCTATGATGCAGGCGATAATCTTTACAGGTATGGATTCGTATCTCTTTTCCAGATATTCTATCGGTGATATTGCGTCCAGCAGCTGGGAAAGTCTTCTCATTCTTCTTCCCAGTACAGTCAGGTTAATCATTCCGCCAGCTCCGTCACCTACTGCGTAGAATATAGCGAAGTATCCCATCGCGTATGCTTCAGCAGGTCCGCCCATGAACATGAATCCGCTCATTGCGGTGGTCTGAAGGGTAAGAGCTGTAACGATAGGTCCCATGGATCTTCCACCGAGCATGTAGTCCTCAGAGCTCTTGGCTCTCTTGTTCCAGTACAGACCCATGCCGACCATTCCGATAAAGTAAAAACATAATACAATTACTTCTGCTCGCATTAGTTAGTTCCCTCCTCTCCGTTATGGTGATGGTCGTGAATCTGTCCGTCTCTGTGGTCTGTTCCGAGATGACCTTCAAATTCGCTATCATCGATCTGATCATCTTGACGCTTCATGACCCTGTAGTCAATAATAGCGGCTATGATGTACACAAACGGCCAGATACAGATTGCCAGGAACGTGCTTATAGGCATTCCTATAATCATAATATTTCCTCCTTACAAAATAGATTTAGAATAAATTCCGAACTCATTTTATCAAATTTTCTGAAATTTTTCTACGAATGTTTTTCAATTTTATGATAATTTTAAAAAGCCTTAAACACATTTAAGAGTTTCAAGGCTTTTTCATTTCAAATCAGCTGAAATTTCTTTAAAATACACGGATTAACAAACTTTAATATTCTTTTAATTTATATTCTCTCCTGTATGTTTCTATTTTTTTATATACTTTAATCCTCGGCTTATCCGCAACAGTCACGACTATAAAAAAGAAAACGTTTGCCATAAGTCCCGCCATGGCGCAAATGCTCGCGTCACCCGAGCTGTTCAGAAACAGTGTTATCCCGAAAATTATCTCACCCGCCAATATCCCCGCTATAGCTGCATACGCAGTTGAACGGTTCCAGAAAAGCGCACCGAGCACAGGCACTATAAGCTGCGCCATACTGCCGAGGGCTATCGTCCCCAGATCGAAAATATTCTGCGGCATTAAAACGATCAGAAGGTAGGATATCATAGAAACCACAAGAACCGCCCATTTTGCCACCGATACCAGTTTCTTGTCCGGAATATTCTTCTTTATATATCTACTATGTACATCCATCGTATATACCGCCGCAAGCGCGTGTACCTGTGAATTGGCGGTGGAGAATATCGTCGCGTAAACTCCTATGATTATAAATATGTAAAAAAACGGATTGGCATATCTGCTCATCAGATTCACAAGTATGTAATCCGGGTTATCTATATTCTCCGCGAGCACAACTCCCGCGCTTCCCGCAAGCATGGTTCCCACGCATACTATGGATGATATGCCGAGCAGCAACGGCAGCACTTCAAAATGCTTTTCCGACCCCGCCGAATAATTTCTTATCCACATCTGCGGTCCCATGAAGGCTCCCACCGGAACTATCACAAACAGAGACAGCCACAGAAATATCCTGTAATTTCCTTCAGGACCCGTCATCGAAACATTTGCCGGATCTCTGCGTATCAGCTCAGAAAATACAGCTTCACTGCCTCCCGCGACATGAATGAGAAAAAATCCCGAGCTCAATATTGACAGAACTATAAGGATTCCGTAAAAAATATCAGTCATAGCAACAGCCCTCAGTCCTCCTGCCCAAAGATATATCACCAGTATCGAAAAAAATATTATCCCACCCATATACCAGGATATCACCCCGTCTGTGGCCACTCTCATGACCAAAAGACCGCCGACAATCTGTACCTGAAGATACAGCATCGTGCATACTATGGTGACTATCGTGACTATTATATTCAGAGCTTTTGAATCGTATATATCATTAAAGAAATCGACAGATGTCATATATTTATATTTTTTCCCGTAATGCCAGAGTCTTCTCCCTATACATATGAACAGAATTGCAAAAAGCGCGTCCCAGCCCACGGTAGTCATAAATATAGGCCCCTCTTCATAGAAATATGTTATTCCTCCGATAAAGGCGAATATACTCATCCATGTGGCGAATATGGTCGCGTACATGGGGAAAAGCTTCATCTTTCTTCCCTGAAGTATGAAGTCCTCCGTCGTGTTCACGGACTTTCTCCACGCAAATTCCCCCAGAAGCAGAGGGATAAAAGCAAATATACACAATATAAGAAGAATCAATGCGTTTATTATCATATACAAATCTCCAGAATGCCGCTGTTTCTTAAGATACCGCAGACCGTATTATTTAAAGTATATTTTATCACAAATTTCTGTTATAATAAACAAATCGGAGGTCATTGTGATGAATTTCATTTTCATTATCATTTTTTGTATTTTTACTTTTGCTGCCTCAATACTTTATTTTTATTTATTCTTGCGAAAACAGGAACGCTTCATGCAGTTCTGGGGATTTTCATGGGTGGCATACTCTCTGAGCCTCCTCTGTCTCCTATGCTTTATGGCTACCGATTATCAGTTCTACATGGAAATGAGAAAAGTCATAGATATGTTCAATATCCTGCTCCTCCTTTTCGGCTCCTATTCATTTGTGCATATACGCATACCGACCTACTGGTACAAATTTTCACTGTATCTGCTGCTTCTCGCTCTCATATGCATATATTACGATTTTGATTTATTCTCCTTTTATCTGCCGATTTCTACATATCAGCTTATTGTAACCGTATTTATCTGCTATAATATATATAAACTCTGGCATATAGCCTCCGGAGAAAAAATCATAGCCACAGCTGTTTTTTTCATATGGGGCTCCAGTAAAGCGATTTTTTCAATAGCTGAAGTATTTACTGACATAGCCAACCTGTATATCACCGAGATACTCCTTTCCAATTTTGTGAATTTCTGTATACTCGTGATATATGTGATGTATACCCAAAAAGAAAATGATCTGACAGGTGATCTGTATCACAATATAATAAAAAATTCAAAAGATGTCATCTTTCATTACAGACTCAGCCCTTATAAAGCATTTGATTACATATCGCCTTCCGTCAAGGATGTGACGGGTTTCCCTCAGTCATATTTCTATGATAATCCCGGTATGCTCACAGATCTCGCCGATGAAAAAAGCAAAGAGGAATTAGAAAATATATTTTCTGATAAAACCCCCTGCCACGATTTGAGCGTAGTACAGATGATAAACAGAGACGGAGAAAAATTCTGGGGAGAATTCAACTGCACGATAATCTACGACAATGAAGACCGGCCGACTGCAATAGACGGCACTTTCCGCGATATCACAAGCATAAAATCGGCAGAACTGAACCTGATAAAGGCCACAAAAAACCGTAATATGCTGTTTTCATACATATCACATGAACTCAGAACACCCATAACATCAATAGCAGGTTATCTGACCGCTATAAATGACGGAACCCTGAGCAGCGATGATGAAAAAAACGAAGCTATGGATATCATAACGGCTAAAACTCTGACCCTGAAAAAACTTGTAGATGATCTGGATCAGCTGTCAAAACTTGAAACACACCAGTTCAACTTCAATTTCATGTCCTGCACCGCAGGTGATATCACTGAAATGCTTTTAAGCAATAATTCCGCCGATATAAAATCCGCAGGCTTTACACTTACTGCGGATTGCGACCTTCCCAATTTGTACAAGCACTGGCTCGTAGCCGATTATGACAGAATAAATCAGGTTTTTTCAAATTTAATAACCAATGCGATGAAGTATTCACGCCGCGAAAAGGAAATTTCCCTGGACTTCCATATAGATGAACGAGAAGAGAATTATGTGGTTTCCGTACAGGACAGAGGTGTGGGAATCAAGGAAAATAATCTGCCTTACGTCTTCGACCGCTTTTACAGAGAAAACGACGGAAGCACTCCTTACGTTGAGGGTCGAGGTCTCGGTCTTACACTGTGCAGAGAAATAATGCATGCTCATCACGGTGACATATATGTCGAAAGCACATATGGTTTCGGCAGCACTTTTACTTTCATAATACCACTGTATAAGGAGGATTGATATGTCTAAAGAAAAAATACTGGTAGTAGATGATGAAAAGGCTATAAACAAACTCGTATGTTCATATTTATCCAAAGAGCAGTTTCAGCCTCTTCCTGCCTATACAGGCGAGGAAGCTATTGAAATCCTGAAAAAAGAAAATCCGGATCTTATTATACTTGATATCATGCTTCCTGATACAGAAGGGCCTTCCCTATCTCTTGAAATACGAGAAGTTTCAAATGCTCCGATTATTTTTCTGAGCTGCAAAACGCAGGAAATCGATAAAATAATAGCCTTATCCGCCGGCGGAGACGATTACATAACAAAGCCTTTCATGCCCGGAGAGCTGATTGCCAGAATAAAAGCACATCTGCGCAGACAGAATTCACTAGTAAGAAAAGCCTCTGAAGCCGAAGAAAACTTCTATGAATTCGAAGGACTCAAAGTTGATTTCGATACTCACGAGCTTTTCATAGACGGAGAAGAAGTCAATCTAACTTCAAAGGAATTTGAAATACTTAAACTTCTCATACAGCATCCGCGAAAGGTTTTCCCTGCCGCCCAGATATTCGAGACGGTCTGGAAAACCAACTGCATGGAAAACGACACTAAAACAGTTATGGTGTATATAAGTACGCTGAGAAAAAAGCTTGAAAGAAAAAATCACGATACGAATTATATAGTAAGCGTAAGAGGGGTGGGTTATAAATTCAATCAGACACTTGCAAAAAAATAAATATACAGATAAAAAAGCTGCCGCGTCATTCTATACACGATACGGCAGCCTTTTTTAACTCCTGATATGCTCCGTGCTATGCATATCTGATAAGCATGTAGATAGAACATAAAATGATAGACATTATCATCATAGGAAATCCGATTTTAAGGAACTGCATGTAGGTAACAGGATATCCGTGTTTTGCACTCACACCTGTAAGGACTACATTTGCCGAAGCTCCTACAAGAGTACCGTTTCCTCCCAGACATGCGCCAAGGGAAAGCGCCCACCAGAGAGGCATTACGTCCATTCCCTGCTCTCCCATAGCTGTAATCAACGGTATCATCGCCGCTACAAAAGGAATATTGTCCAAAGCTGATGACAGGAGCGCCGATACCCACAGCACTATCATCATAGTCATCACCGTCTTTCCGCCGGTAACATCCATGATAATATCCGCCAGCGAGTTTATAACTCCTGTTTCCTGCATACCGCCTACAACTATAAACAGTGCTATGAAAAATATTATAGTCGGCCATTCTACATCCTGTACTACGGTTTCAAATTTCTGTCTTCCTATAATCAGCATAATTGCAGCTCCCGCCAGAGCTATTACGGAAGATTCCATGTGTATGACACTGTGAAGCATAAATGCGGCAACTATTAAGATTATCATGATTACGCTTTTTATGAGAAGCGGCCTGTCCTTTATAAGCCCCTTTTCATCCATTGCAATAACCTTTGCCATAGCCTCCTTTGAAGCGGAAAGTTTCTTGCCGTATATAAAATAAAATCCCAATATCGTTGCGGCAAGAACAAAGAGTACGATCACACCGTCATTTGCCAGGAAATCCACGAAAGTAAGGCCTGTAGCGCTTCCAATCATTATATTAGGCGGATCTCCTATAAGCGTAGCCGTTCCGCCTATATTGGACGCCAGTATCTGTGTCAGTATATAAGGGACCGGATTCAGATTCATTTCTTTTGTAATGGCAAATGTCATAGGACCCACCAGAAGAACGGTTGTGACGTTGTCCAGAAGGCCTGAAAGGACTGCCGTTATAATGATGAAGATTATCATCATTCTCCACGGATCTCCCTTTGCAATCTTAGCGGATTTTACCGCCAGATATTCAAATATCCCCGAATGCTTTACGACTGCTACAAAAAGCATCATACCTATGAGGAGTCCTATTGTGTTGTAGTCTATGTATGATACGCTGGCTTCCAAATCAAGCACACCAAGTATCACGAGAAGCATCGCGCCGGCAACGGCAACTACTGCTCTGTGAAGCTTTTCGGAAATTATAACACCCATTACCACAACGAAAATAATAACCGATATCGTCGCGTCTGACATTTAATTCACCCTTTCTCACCCATTTCGTAAATTCTTTTTGAAAAACGACTTCTTTCCCCAAGATGTCTTATAGGCGTAAAATAAAACCATGCACATATATGCCCAGCAGCACAGTATATATCCGTAAAGGAAAGGCAGCCCGAATATAAACGGGTAAAGTCTGTCCCCTACGAAAAGAATCCCCGGAAATTCCATTGCAAAAAAACCTATGAAAATCAGAGCATAAATTGTGAGTTTCCGTTTATTCATCTTCTTTCCGCCCATTTTTTTCATCTTGTCTGCTTACCTTTCATACTTTACATTAAATGTGGGTAAAATACAACAACTTTACAAAAACTTTAGTCTTCCTTTACATATACATATTTGTATATATTATATACCTTACCGTATCAGAGCGCTATACCCAAAAACAGCGAAGCTATAAGAAGATACATTACCGCTGATACCGTATCGGTTATTGAGGATATCATCGGAGTTGCCATCAGCGCAGGGTCCACTCCTATCTTTTTTGCACCCATCGGAAGCATGCCGCCCAGAATCTTCGCGAACATTATTATTATGAACATCGAAATCGCAACCGTAAGCGCGATGAGAAATTCTCCCCTGTCTATTATTATTATTTTCAGGAAATTGAGACTGCTGAGTATTAACCCAAGTATCACGCTTACTCTGAATTCTTTCCACAGCACTTTCGCCGCGTCTTTTAAATCTATCTCATCGACGGAAAGACCCCTTATTACCAGAGAGGCGGCCTGAGTACCGGTGTTTCCTCCTGTTCCCATGAGAAGCGGCAGATACGATACCAGCACTATGACCTGAGAAAGCACCGCTTCGAATCTTGTTATTATGAATCCCGTTATCATGAGCGTTACCGTCATGAATATCAGCCACGGAAGCCTGTTTCTCACATGTCGGAACACTCCAATGTCCAGATAGTCCTGATCCGAATCATCCATAACGCCCGCCATTCTCTCTATATCTTCGGTAGTTTCCTCTTCGATTACATCAAGTATATCGTCCACCGTTATTATTCCCACAAGTCTGTGCTCATTATCCACTACAGGTATCGCAAGGAATCCGTATTTCTTGAAAGTTTCAGCAACTTCCTCCTGGTCGTCATGAACGCTCACATATACGTAGTCCGTATTCATAAGCTCGGAAATCTTCGTATCGCCGTCAGCCACCACCAGCGCCCTCAAAGATACTATACCCTCAAGCTTTCTTCCTTTTGTTTTGACATAGCAGGTATATACTGTCTCACTGTCCATCCCTACGTTTTTTATATGTTTCAGTGCCTCTTCCACCGTCATTGATTCTTTGAGGCTTATATATTCCGGTGTCATCAGACTGCCGGCACATGTATCAGGATAATTCAAAAACGTATTGATTAGCTTCCTTTCATCTTTCGGCGTCTTTTCAAGTATCTTATCAACTATATTGGCAGGAAGTTCTTCAAGCACATCTATCATATCGTCAAAATCCAGCTCATTTATTATATAGGATATTTCTCTGTCTGTTATCCCTCTTATTATTTCGAGCTGATCATCAGTCGGGAGGTATGAAAAAACTTCTACTGAAACGTCCTTCGGCAGCATTCTGAATATAATTATAGTTTTTTCCATACCTGCTTCTTCCAGAATTTCTTCGAGGATCTCCGCGATATCCACCTCATTATATTTGAGTATTGCATCCCTTGCCTTGAAATACGATTTTTCTTCCAGAAGTTCGAGTATGTTTTCCATATCCTCATCAAATTTGCGTAGTTTCGTATTCATCTTCATGGATTCGGACATCTCAGTCACCTCCTTACATGCCTGTATATCAGTACAAACCTTATATAAACATCTTGTCCATTGTTTCAATTATAGCAATTTCCGACGTTAAATCAAGCACTTTATACAGATTTAACATGAAGTTCCCTTTCTCTGTATCCCTCTGATTCCATGCGTTACAGAAATTATCGGGCTAATTGTTTTCCGCCTTTCATATTCTATTTTAAATCATTTATCAGAAAATTACAACTTTTCTTCTCGGGGATTGAATTTGATTGACTTTAACCCCAATAGTGATACAATTGATTTGCGAGACATTACTGATTTTGTAAAATTTTATTGAAAAATAGGAGAAAAGTAAAATGTCAAATTATGTGGAAAGATGTATTGAACTTTGTAAACAAAAGAATCCTGGCGAAACAGAATTCCATCAGACAGTAGAAGAAGTGCTTACTTCACTCAAGCCTGTTATCGAAAAGCACCCTGAGTATGAAGAAGCTGCTCTTCTTGAAAGACTTACAGAACCTGAAAGAGGCGTTACTTTCAGAGTGGTATGGGTTGACGATGCTGGTAAAGTACAGGTAAATAAGGGCTACAGATATCAGTTCAACAGCGCGATCGGACCTTACAAAGGCGGTCTCAGATTCGCTCCAAACGTATACCCTGGAATCATCAAGTTCTTGGGCTTTGAACAGATCTTCAAGAACAGCCTTACAGGTCTACCTATCGGCGGCGGCAAAGGCGGCTCCGACTTCGACCCTAACGGTAAATCCGATGCTGAAGTAATGAGATTCTGTCAGGCATTCATGACTGAATTATACAGACATATCGGTCCGCACACTGACGTTCCTGCCGGTGACCTCGGTGTAGGCGGAAGGGAGATCGGTTATCTCTTTGGACAGTACAAGAGAATCGTTGACAAATACGAAGGCGTCCTCACCGGTAAAGGTATTCCTTACGGCGGACTCCTCGGAAGATCCGAAGCTACAGGCTTCGGTATCGTATGGTATGCTGAAGAAATGCTGAAAGCTAACGGCGAAGAAATGAAAGGCAAGACAGTTGCTATCTCCGGTTTCGGTAACGTTGCATGGGGCTCTGCATGGAAACTGCAGCAGCTCGGAGCTAAGTGCGTAACTATTTCCGGTCCTGACGGATACATCTACGACCCTGAGGGCATCAGCACTGATGAGAAGATTGCATACCTTCTCGATCTGAGAGCTTCCGGAGAAAACATCTGCGCTCCTTACGCTGAGAAATTCCCTGAAGCTAAATTCATCGCAGGCAAAAAGCCTTGGGGCGTTTGCAAGGATTTCGATGTTAAAGTTGACCTCTTCATCCCTTGCGCAATGCAGAATGAGGTACATATGGAAGACGCTGAGAACATCGTTGAATCAGGCTGCAAGTTCTACTGCGAAGGCGCTAACATGCCTACAACAAACGATGCTCTCGTTTATCTGATGGACAAGATGACTGCTATCGGTCCTGCTAAAGCTGCAAACGCAGGTGGCGTTGCATGCTCCTGCATTGAAATGGGTCAGAACGCAGGTCACACTGTATTCCAGCATGAAGACGTTTACGAACAGCTTCACCAGATCATGAGAAACATCTATAACGCTTGCGCTAACGCCGGAGAAGCTTACTACGGCGACAAGAACGCTCTGGTACAGGGCGCAAATATTGCCGGTTTCGAAAGAGTTGCAGAAGCTATGATGGCACAGGGTCTTGTATAAACCCGATTAAAAAGATTTTACAAATTCATGATTATAAGAAGCCCGTTTCGGATTCATCTGAAACGGGCTTTTCACTGTTTCTGCCCGTATTCCAGCATTTGCATGTATCGCCTGTCTTTTACTCTATTGATTTCAATGCCTCCGCCATATTTATCCTTCTCAGCTTGCGTCTCATTATTATATCCACTATAAACGTGAATCCCAAAACGAACAGAACTGTGAACAGATAGCTAGAAGGCTCGATTATCTTGTTGAAGGCAACCGCATCCACCTGTATCTGCTCCATAATGAAATTGTGCAGAACATATCCAGTCGGAAGTCCTGCAAGTATACCGAATATCACCAGTATAAAGTTCTCACGAAATACGTAGGCGCCTGTTTCGCGAGGATAAAATCCAAGCACTTCAATGGTCGCTATCTCCCGCACACGCTCAGTTATATTTATATTGCCGAGATTGAACAGCACGATAAAGGCAAGTGCTCCCGCGCATCCTCTGACGAGTATTATTATATAGTTGAGGCTCACCATCATATCGTCAACGCCGCTTTTTATATCCTCATTTACGGAAATTCCCATAACACCGTCATATCTGTAGATTTGCTCCGCCATATCGTATACATCCATATCATCTTTCACCGTTACAAATGCCGTCTGAGGCTGATATTCATTTCCGAAATAATCGACATATGTCTCGTCATTTATGTAAATATAATTTGAAACGTAATTTCTGTATATACCCGTTACTTTAAGATACACCGTCTCAGTATCATCGTATTTGACTGCGATATCATCTCCCGTTTCAATTCCGAGCATATCGGCCAGCTTATTGTTCATTATTGCTTCTCCTGTATCCGGATATGCTATCCTTTCATCATCCTCCGTCCTGAAATTCATGGCTTTGCTTATGTTCTCATCGCCCGTAATCATAAGATTGCATGTCTTGCTTGCTCCATCACCCGAAGCTGTGACCGATGTCTGCTGCAGGACGGCTATATTCTCTGTTTCCTCCTTGAATGTATCCGTAAAATCATTTATACTCTGACTGTCAAGTTCTTCCGAAAATATAACAGTCATGTCGTATTTTTCTATATCCGCATACTGATGCTCCGCTATTCCCGCTATTGAATCATGTATTCCGAATCCTGCGGTCACAAGCGCTGTACATCCTCCTATGCCCAGTATCATCATGACCATTCTTTTCTTATATCTGAGTATATTTCTCGCCGAAACTTTATGCAGAAAGCTGAGGCGGTTCCATATGAATCCTATCTTTTCTAGTATTATTCTCTTTCCCACTTTCGGCGCTTTTGGTCTCAGTATCTTAGCAGGCATATCCTTCAGCTGACCCCGACATGCGAGATATGTCATTCCCGTAGAACACAGAAGCGAAACCACAAGGGATATAACTGCAAGTGAACTGCTGAAATAAAACTCTATAGGAGCAAAACCGAACATCATTCCGTATGCTATCCATATAGCGTACGGAAAATATTTCGAGCCTGCGAAGAAGCCTGCTATACATCCAATCATCGCAGCTGAGCCGGAATATACCATATATTTCCACATTATTCTTCCGCGAGTGTATCCGAGAGCCCTCAAAGCTCCTATCTGAGAACGTTCCTCCTCTATCATTCTGCTCATAGTAGTGGAACATACAAGAGCCGCTATGAGGAAAAAGAATACCGGAAAAACCTTTGCTATACTGTCTGCTATGTCGGAATTGCTCTCAAATGAATTATATCCTATATTATCTTCTCTTGTCTCCGTATAGAGTTCCGGAGCTGCTATATCATTCAACTCTTTTCTTGCATCTTCAATTTGAACTTCACCATCCGACAGCTGCTGTTCAGCGGATGCAAACTCACTGTCTGCCCGGCTTCTTCCTGAATTGTATTGTTCATATCCTGCCTTCAGCTCTTCTTCTCCCGCGGCGATTTCTCTTTCCGCGGCAGCAATCTCTTCAAGCCCCGAGTCTATAGCCGCAATATTTTCCATCAGCTGCTGTGCCTGCATTTTAAGGGCATACAGTTCTTCCTGCGTTATACCCGATTCCGGAAGCTGAGCGCTTTCTATCATCTCGTTTAGCGAATCCAGACCTGAAGAGAGCTCATTCCTCTGAACGTTCAACGTCTCCTTTTGAGATTCGAGTTCGGCTTTATCGTCTTCAAGCTGTCTGGACTGTTCATCAAGAGTGCTTTTGACACTGTCAAGTTCAGCGTATGTATTGTCTCGCTCCGTTTCCAGCTCACGCCTTCCGATGTCTATTTCCGCCTGGGCTTCGTCTATTTCTGTCTGGGCTTCACTTTTTATTTCCTCAAACCGTTCATTGCCACGCTGCTCAGCCGCAGCTACTATGCTGTCTTCGGCATCCGCTATGTTTTTATTGTATTCATCGGAAAATACAAAACCCTGTTTGCTGCACGTTATCAACATTTCCGTAAAATACTCGGATGTAAATCCATCTCTTGGCATGTATATGAAGGCTTCTATACTGCCGTCTCCGAGAGAAGTTGTCCCTCGCTCCGTCTGCATCAGGTAATAAGGTGAGTCCACTATACCCACTATCTCATATCCATCATAACTGAATTGAGCTGCCGTATCCTCATCATTTTCATCGGTAACCTCTATGGTTTTCCCTATATCATCGGAAGTGAAAAAATTAGAGTCTACGACACATTCATCTGCTTTCTCCGGAAGGCGGCCTCCCTTCAGACTTAGCTTGTTTATATTATTCGTAATCGAATGAGCCCTTAAAGGAATTGAATCACCATCTTTATCAGTTGAAAAAAAGTCAGCTGTCACAGCCCCTTCAGCATCTGCAACCTTATCCGCATCTCTCAACGCCGTCTCATCTTCTTCAGTAAACCCGTATGTTGATACAAGGCGGTAATCGTACATATTGAGTTTTGTCACATACTCATTGCATGTCTCCATCATAGAGCCCTTGGTATTTTTTACTCCTGCAAAAAAACCGACTCCGAGCGCTATTATCGATAAAATAGCAATATATCTTCCGAAGCTTCCGAATATCGTTCTTCTTATGTTTTTACTGTAAACGCTGCGCTTCATATGCTTCGACCTTTCAACTACCATTCTATATTTTCAATAGACACGGGAGATTTATTCACCGTAACGGAATCTATGGTTCCGTTCTTTATCTTAACGACGCGGTCTGCCATCCCTGTCAGCGCGGAATTATGGGTTATTATGACCACAGTCGTGCCGCTTTTCCTGCACGTGTCCTGCAAAAGTTTAAGTATCGCCTTGCCTGTTTCATAATCGAGCGCACCTGTAGGCTCATCGCACAGCAGAAGCTTGGGATTTTTGGCAAGCGCTCTTGCTATGGCAACTCTCTGCTGTTCTCCTCCGGAAAGCTGCGCCGGAAAATTCAGCGCTCTGTCTTTAAGTCCCACTTCTTCTATGACAAAATAGCTGTCAAGAGGATTCTTTGAAAGCTGAGATGCAATCTCCACATTTTCCACCGCCGTAAGATTAGGAATGAGATTGTAAAACTGAAATACAAATCCGATATCGTATCTCCTGTATGAAGCCAGCTGTTTTTCGTTCAGGTTTGATATGTCTTTCCCGTCAAGAAAAACCTGTCCCTCAGTGAGGGTATCCATTCCTCCCAGAATATTCAGTAAAGTAGTTTTTCCGGCTCCTGACTGACCTACCACTATGCATATCTCCCCCTTCTCTATTGAAAAGGTCACATCGGTTAAAGCTCTGACCTCTATATCACCTGTTTTATATAATTTTCCTACATTCTTGAAATCTACAAAGGACATAGTTCTTACAGCCTCACATCTTAAGTCGTTCGGCATCTCCTTTCACTATTTATAACCATTTTACTATTTACGATTTTAATTATCCACAGTAAATTGTCCTTTAGATGAATTATTTTTAATATCATAAAAACTGCGTAACAGAATTTTTCCGATACGCAGTCATATGAATTCATGAATTTAAGCTGTCGGATTTGCCGGTTTTGGTATTCTCTCCTTTATCACATTCATAAGGCTGTCTGTACACTTGACAGGATCCGCAAATTCACCGTCTGCTACAGCTGCAAATTTAGCATCTTCAGAAGGAGAAAGAACTCCTCCGAGGATTTCATCTATCGCAGCATATTTGTACGCAGGCACCGTATCATCCATTTCCGCGGAAATATCTTCCGTGTTTTCCCAATCGTAGTCGACCTCATAAACGTGAGCGATCTCTGCTGCAACTTCCCAGTTGCTGAGACCGATGCCTTCATCTATGGCAGCCTGTACAAGCTGAAGTCTTCTTTCCGTATTGGTGTAGGTTCCGTCTGTGGATGCAAATCCGGTACTAGGTATCACCACGTCTGCTTTTGCTGCAAGCGGTGTCATGTGCGTATCACATGCCGCCATGAATTCGAGAGAATCTGTATCTATATCCGCTTCTTCTCCGAAAACAACGAGGGCCTTTACTCCATCTAGGACCTCGACACCTGCTGTTATGCCCATATCAACAAGTCCCTGCGAATTGTTTTTCGCTTTAACCTGAAGTATTCCGTCTCTCGGAGCGCCGATATGTCCGCCTGCCATCGCTATATCGGCAAGCAATGTCGCCGCCTGTGTAGTTATCATGTTCTGAGTGAAAACAATCATCGCTTTCTTCGCATTGATATACATATCGGCGATTGCTCTCACTTCATCAGTGATATCTGCACCGGCTACGCTAGCTGTAAATTCATCAAATCCAGCGATATCGCTGCCTCTGCCGCTTTCTGCTACAGCTTTTGCAATAGCCTTTATGAAACTGAGGTCATTGGCAGTATAGACCTCTTTTGCGAGATAATCCATCTGCTGTTCATATCCTTCAGGATTTATCAGAACTACTTTAGCTCCGGCAGCAGCAGCCTGTCTCATTTTGAGCTGTATAACAGGATTGTCCGCCGCATTGAAGCCCACAGCCAGTATAAGCTCTGTGGAAAGCATTTCATCTATTGTGTTAGGAGAAGCATCGTATCCTATTACGTCTGCGATGCCGCTCTTTCTGTTGTTCATACATAGAACCTTTGCATCCATGGCTTCAGCCATTTTCTTTATGGCATAGGCTTCTTCGTTGGTATATCTGTCGGAAATCGAAACAGCCACGGAATCTTTCCCGTATTTGGTTCCTACAGCCTGACATTTCTTCGCTATCATAACGAGAGCTTCGTGATAATCAGCTTCTCTGAA
>CAYYMY010000001.1:42918-72124 GCA_964473095.1 uncultured Oscillospiraceae bacterium
ATTCTCCGTTGTGCTTAATGAGAGGCTCTTCCAGCTTGTTTTCAAGCATCGAGCAGTCAAATCCCCACTTACCTTTAGCACAAGCAAGTCCCGCATTCACAGTTCCGTTCTTGTCAGGATTTGCTTTTATCAGCATATCCCCATAGGACTCGAGATTCAAACTGCATCCCACTGAGCAGTACGAGCATGTAGTATCCGTTTCTACTGTATCAAGCGGAGTTTCCTTCACCATAGTCGTTCTTTCCTGCAAAGCGCCTGTAGGGCATACGCTTACACACTGCCCACAGGATACGCATCCCGACTCTACAAGAGGTTTTTCAAGGTTAGGTTTAACGACTGCGTCAAAGCCTCTGTGAACAAGTCCCAGAGCTCCTACGCCCATAACCTCATCACAGACTCTCACACAGAGACCGCAGAGTATACATTTGTTAGGGTCTCTAACTATGAACGGATGATCGTCTTCGTATTCGATAGTGCTCTTGTCTCCTTCAAATCTCTCAGGATGTACATCGTACTGATGAGCGAAATCTATCAGCTTACATTCGAAATAATCGTGGCATCCGCATTCAAGGCATCTTGAGGCTTCTGCTTCTGCCTGCTCAGGAGTATATCCGTCAGGTATAACTTCGCTGAAATTGTCTTTTCTTTCATCCGCAGAAAGCTGAGGCATCTCAGGTCTGCACATTTTTTCTCTGTCTTCGAAAGTCTTTTCTGTTATATCGTCTCTTTCAACGAAATAAGGCTTTTCATACTTTATCTTCTCTCCGTCCAGGTAAGCGTCTATTATTTCCGAAGCCTTCTTGGCATCAGCTATAGCCTCTACCGCAATAGAGATTTTATCGTTTCCGCAGTCGCCTCCGGCAAATACACCAGGTATGCTCGTCATGTAAGTTTCTTTGTCGTATGCTATAGCATTCTTTCTGGTCTTATCACAGTCAAATATCGATGCATCGACCGCCTGACCTATTGCAAGTATCATATTGTCTATCGCTATAGTCTCAGTCTTGCCTTCAACAGGTACAGGTCTTCTTCTTCCTGATTCATCAGCCTCTCCCAGCTCCATCACCTGCAGGAGAATTTCCTTCGCATTGCCGTTTTCATCTTTGATGACTTCTATAGGATTTCTCAGGTTTTTGAATATAACGCCTTCTTCTTCAGCTTCTTCTATTTCAACCATGTCTGCCGGCATTTCATCTTTAGTTCTTCTGTATATATTATATACTTCTTTCGCACCCAGTCTCACCGCCGTTCTGCAGGCATCCATAGCCGTATTTCCGCCGCCGACGATAGCGACTTTCTCCCCCAGCTTTATTTCTTCGTTTCTTACTACTTTTCTGAGGAAATCTATTCCTCCTATAACACCGTCAGCGTCTTCACCTTTACAGCCGGTACCAGTCGATATCCATGCGCCTATTCCTAGAAGCACAGCATCGAAATCAGCGCGAACTGTTTCAAACGGTATATCTTCACCGATCTTGGTATCCGTTACGATTTCAACGCCCATCTTCTCTATAGTCAGTATTTCATCATCCAGCACCTCTTTTGGAAGTCTGTATTCAGGTATGCCGTATCTCAGCATTCCGCCTGCCTTCGGCATAGCTTCAAATACCGTAACGTCATGACCTTTCTGTCTGAGGAAATATGCCGCTGAAAGTCCCATAGGACCGCCGCCTATAATTGCAACTCTTTTGCCTGTGGACGGTCCGCACTCCGGAATGAAGGCTTCCTCGCTCATAAGGTTCTGATCAGCTGCGAATCTCTTGAGCCACTGTATGGAAACAGGCTCGTCTATAAGTCCTCTCCTGCATTTTTCTTCGCAAGGATGCGGGCATACTCTTCCAAGTGAAGCCGGTAGAGGAATTTTATCTTTTACCAGTTCGAGAGCCGCTTCATATTCACCGTTTGCAATAAGACCCACATATCCCTGGCAGTCTGTATGAGCCGGACAAGCAAGCATGCAAGGCGGTCTGCAGTCTCCCGTATGATTTGAAAGAAGCAGTTCAAGGTTGGTTTTCCTCGATTCTGTTACCCTTTCCGTATTAGTGTTTATAACCATTCCCGGAGCTATTACGGTAGCACATGCTTTACAAAGTTTAGGATTGCCCTCAACTTCACACATGCATATTCCGCACGATCCGTATATCTTCGTCCTTTCGTCGTAACATAGAGTAGGAATGAAGATATCGTTTTCTCTGGCAACTTCCAATATAGTCTGTCCCGACACGCCTGTTACTTCTTTGCCGTTTATATTAAGTCTGAATTTATCCATGATCTTCCTCCTCCCTTACTTCTTCTCTATTGCACCGAAATTACACGTATCCATGCATTTGCCGCACTTTATGCACAGAGACTGATCGATAACGTGTCTTTCCTTGACCTTGCCGGATATGGCATCAACAGGACAGTGCTTGGCACAAAGTGTACATCCCTTACAGTCATCTGTAATAGTGTAGGTTATGAGCGCTTTGCACGATCCTGCTGTACATTTCTTTTTATAAATGTGGTCTTCATACTCATTTCTGAAGTATTTGAGAGTTGTGAGAACAGGGTTTGGAGCCGTCTGCCCGAGACCGCACATAGAACCGTCCTTTATCTTCATTGCAAGTTCCTCAAGCAGTTCTATGTCTCCGTCTTCTCCTTCTCCATTGGTTATCCTTTCGAGGATTTCCAGCATCCTCTTAGTACCTATTCGGCAGTAGTTGCACTTTCCGCACGATTCATCCCTTGTGAAGTTAAGAAAATATCTTGCCATATCCACCATGCAGGTATCTTCATCCATTACTATCATGCCGCCGGAACCTACGATAGCACCTGTTTTGTTTATATCTTCATAAGTTACAGGAGTATCTATGAGCTCAGCAGGTATACATCCGCCGGAAGGCCCTCCCATCTGGACAGCCTTGAATTTTCTGTCATTTTTTATGCCCCCACCTATACCGTAGATAACGTCTCTGAGGGTAAGTCCCATAGGGACCTCAACGAGACCACCTTTTTTTATTTTTCCTGCAAGGGCGAAAACCTTCGTGCCTTTGCTTTTTTCCGTTCCCATGGAGCCGAAAGCTTTTCCGCCGTTATATATGATCCATGGAACATTGGCGAGAGTTTCGACGTTGTTTATATCTGTCGGCTTCTGCCAGTATCCCTTTGCTGCCGGGAACGGCGGCTTTAATCTCGGCATACCTCTCTCGCCTTCAAGGGAAGCGATAAGAGCCGTTTCTTCACCGCATACGAAAGCGCCGGCGCCGGCTTTGATTCTTATATCAAAATCGAATCCGCTTCCGAAAATGTTTTTTCCGAGGAATCCCTTTTCTCTCGCCTGAGACATAGCTATTTCAAGTCTCTTTATTGCAAGTGGATATTCCGCACGGCAGTATATTATTCCTTCATTTGCTCCCATTGCGTATCCGCCGATTATCATTCCTTCTATAAGTGAATGAGTATCTCCTTCTAGGATAGATCTGTCCATAAACGCGCCTGGATCTCCTTCGTCCGCATTGCACACGAGATATTTTTCATTTCCCGGGCTCTGCTTTGCGGCATTCCATTTGAACCATGTAGGGAAGCCTGCTCCGCCTCTTCCCCTGAGACCTGATATCTTGATTTCTTCTATAACCTCTTCCGGCTTCATGGATTTGAGCACCTTCTCTATGGCTTTGTATCCGTCTGCCGCTATATATTCGTCTATATTTTCAGGATTTATGATACCGCAGTTTCTGAGAACCACTCGCTGCTGTTTTGCTACGAACTGTTCATCTTCCGAAGATATGGACTGCTCTTCCACTACTTTATGATTAAGGAGATGATCTTCAACTATCTTCTCTACTTTGTCGGGCTGAACTTTGACATATCTCGTCATTTCACCGTTGTCTTCATAGATATCGACTATCGGCTCAAGATAACAAGTACCGACACATCCTGTAACATCAACATTTATATCGAGATTTTTTTCTGCTATCTGCTTTTCAAATTCAGCAGAGGTCTTTTTTGCTCCTGTCGCTATACCGCAGCTTCCCTGTCCTACTACTACTTTCATACCGTCACCTCCTAAGCCCTTTCTCTGATTTCCGCCAGGATTTCTTTAACGGAATCTTTCGTCAGGTTACCGTATGTTTCGTCACTGTCAACGCTTTTTATCATCATGACAGGCGCCAGTGAACAGCATCCGAGACACGCGACGTTATTCAGCGTGAATACACCGTCTTCCGTCGTTTCTCCGTCTTTGATATCCAGATACTCGCACACCGCCTCTTCTATCATATCGGAACCGTTGACATGACATGCAGTGCCCTGACAAAGCATAATCAGATATTTTCCGATAGGTTTCAGTCTGAATTGCGCGTAAAAAGTAGCCACGCCATAGATTTTCGCAGGTTTTATGCCTGTCACTTCGGATATGTAATTTATGGCATCTATCGAAAGATATCCGTATATATCCTGGGTCTTTTGCAGTATGGTTATCAAACTGCCCGGCACTTTTGCGTATTGCTCCAACACGGGTGCCAAATCCTTGAATTGTGCTTCCCTGTTTTGAGCGCAGTCGCAATTACAACCTTTTTCACTCATGTTAAGTTCCTCCCTCAAAACTATAAATACATCTATATCATGCGAACACTATAGTAATACTATAACAAAAAACCGGTTTGAAAGCAACTGTATACAATCATTTTCTGCTTTTTTTAAAACCGGTTACATCATTTGAATTTTAATGCTCCTAGCATTTTTACATATATTTACATTGTTTTACAGCTTAGCTATGAAATACTCAAGCGCAAGAGAATCTTCAAAAATTCCCGTCTTTATATTCTCATCCACTTCATACGCTTCACGCAGTATTTTTTTCAATGTCTTAAGCTGGTATCCTCCGCCCGCAGACAACGCTTTTTTAATCCTGAACTGATGCGCTCCCAAACTCTTCTGCATCTCCTCGACGCCTGCTCCTTCCTCTTTCATCTCTTTTACTTCCAGCATGAGTTCAAGCTGTCCTGTTATCAGTCTCAGAAGATTGAAAACAGGCATGCCGAAGTCCAGCAGATTGTGTAGCATCAGCAGTGCCTCATCCTTTCTATTTCTTCCTATGGCGTCAAGCATTACAAAGACATTCTTTTCCGGATTCGACGACATCACCGCACGAACATCCGAAGCTTCTATATTCTCTCCTCTGCTGTGCGCGATTATCTTCTTCAAATCGTTATCCAGATTGTAAAGCCTGTACTCAACAGCTTTATTTCCGTATCCGCTCTCTGAAATGATCATTTCCGTCAGCGACGGCGGAAAATTTCTGCCGGATGCTTTCAGTCTCTTTTCTATAAATCCTCTTATCTGTTTTTCTGAAAGCTGCTGAAAATCGTATACTTTCCCGTGTTTTTCCACGGCAGTTCTTATTTTATTTTTCTTCCGCTTTTCGTCTTCCTGCTCACGTACAATCATTATTATCATGCTCCCATGGGGCAGGTCTTCTATATATGCGGCAAATCTCTCCTCATCTGAATCTCTGAAGCCTTTCACCGATTTACCTTCCGCAGGCAAAAAATCGGGAAGAAGAACAACCTTTCTCTTTGACATTATGCTCAGAGTCTCTGCAGCGTCTCTTATATTTTCAAAATTGAGATTTTCCCCCGCTATCACTGTTAAATCTATTGATTTTACTGCATCCGAAACATATTTTTTTATCAAAGCGTCCCTGTACCAGTCTATAAGATAATCCTCACTTCCGCAAAGCAGCACGGCGGACGGCACTGTATCCTCTCTCAAATCTCTCTCTATTGCCGTAAAAGCGTGTTCTCTTTCCTTGTAATATCCTTTTGCCAAAAAACTCACTCCCGTAATTCTGTCACAATACTTTAAATTTCTCTGTATATTATTATATATTCATTGAACGACTGTTACAACCTTCTTTGGATCAGACAGGATAAATCCTATTGCTCCGTCCTCATCGTTTCTGTATGTTTTTATGCCTTTTTCCTCATATTTTTTCAGAACTTCTCCATTGGGATGGCCGTATGTGTTTTTCCCTACTTGGAAAACGGCGTAATGCGGCGATAAAAATTTTGTGAAATTTTCGGAATAACTGTATCTGCTGCCATGATGAGCAACTTTGAGTATATCTGAAGACAATTCACTCGAATATTCTTCAGCAAGTTTATCATGACAATCAGAATCCACATCTCCGGTCACCATGAAGCTTACGCTACCTATATATATCTTTAAAATCAGGCTCACTTCATTTTCATCATCGTTTTTGCTGTTTTTATCACTGATTCTTAACGGTTCAGGCCACATGACCTGAACAGATATATCATCTCCCAGCTTTACTACATCTCCTTTTTTGAGATAAAATATATTTTCTTTCGATATCCCCGTATCCTTCAGAATCCTTTTTTCATTTTCCCTGTTTCCTTCATAGACAAACAGCTTTTCGACCATTCCTTCCCTGCAAAGCTCGGCTATTCCCTTATAATGGTCCTGATGCAGGTGCGTAACGAAGGCCCCATCGATTTTTTTGACGCCGTTTTTAAGCAAATAGGGTTTCAGAATTTTTTCCCCGACATTATAATCTTTTTTCCCTCCCCCGTCTATCAGATAGTTTTTTCCATCAGACGATTTGAAATGCATACAGTCTCCCTGTCCCACATCCACGAATATTACGCCTGCCTTTTCAAAATCACTTTTGGTAATACAGCCGAAAAGTACCGAAAACACCACGCATACGGACAGCATGGCGACAAGGGCTTTCCTCCTGTATCTTATTATCATGAGCCTGCCCTCCTCTGATAAAAACACCAGCACACCTGTATAAAACAATGCCATGAAAATCCGTCCCGGGCTTCTTACATCAAACGAAGTCACGCCTTCTATACATGCCGCTGAATTTATCTCCTGTATAATACTGCATATTCCGTATAGCGGTTTTGAAACTGCCTCAAACAGCGTATCGCATATCAATGATGCCGGCATTGCGGCAAGACATAAAGGCACCATTATCCCTGACAGGAATATAATTGGAACATTTATAAATACCGATACGACTGAAATATAGTTAAACATATACATGGTGTAAGGAAACAGCCCTGTCTGCACGGCTATGCTTGCCGCGAAAATCCCTTTGTACACGCTTTTTATAAACGGCATCATGACAGACAGCGTCAGTACAGCCAGAAACGACATCTGAAATCCCGCGTTGAAAATCTGCAAAGGATTGTTCCAAACCATCAGCATTGCTATTAAAAAAGCCGCCGAGCTCAGATCATATCGTCTGTGCATCAGTCTGGAAGCGATATGCATTTCAACCATAAATACAGCTCTTATGACGGATGGTGAAAACGATGCCAAGATGCAGTAACAACACAGAAAAACGCTTACAAAAGCAAAATATATTTTTCCCTTTCTCCATCTCCAGACTCCTGCTATCACCCCGTATATCATGCCTATATGCAGACCGCTTACAGCAAGTATATGAGCAGTGCCGTTTCTCTGAAATTCTTCCATAACGTCTTCCGGAATATCTTCCTTTGCGCCGAACATTACACCATTGACAAGACCTGCGGCTTCTTTACCTATGCTGTTTTCCATTTTTTTCGCGTAAATTTCCTTCAACAGATAAAGCTTTCCGCTCAGCGTATTTTTTTTATCCAGCGTTTCTATTTCCTCTGCAGTCATTGTGTGCGTTATTCCTATCGACTTGAGATACAGGCGGTAATCAAAACAGTTTGGATTTCTTCGGCCATCCGGAGTATCTATTTCTCCGCGTATTTTCACTATGTATCCCGGCACATAATCTTTATAGCCGCTTTTCTCATCCTTGCCGTTTGTTTCCTCGCTATATATATTGACGAGCACTTTATGGTTTTTCTTCAGAATACTGTTGATTATTGAGCTTTCTTCATTCGTATCCGGAGCCACCGTCAGCTGCAGATAACTGCTGTTTGAAGATGATGTTTTCCTGCTGCACCCAGTCACTTCGCCAACGATTTCAACCTCCTGCTCCGTATCTGAATATCTGCTAAGGGGTGAATCAATACTGTCATGGAAAATACAGTTGAAAATACTTACCGAATAAAAAAACGCGGTTATTATAAATATTTTTCTAACTCTTCCTCCGGCAAATACACATGCCGGAAGCATGATGGCCGGAACTGCACAGGCAAACGCTCTCCCCGCGAGAAAATACAGCAAAACAGCGCAAAAAAATGAAATTGCCGCAAAAAGCAGAGGTCTTCTTATCATAGTAAAGTTCTCCCTTCTGAAAAAAGCGACAATTATTTTCTATATATTTCTTTATATGTCATAATATACCATTT
The DNA here is from genome assembly GCA_964473095.1 of uncultured Oscillospiraceae bacterium. GTDB lineage: Bacteria > Bacillota > Clostridia > Peptostreptococcales > Anaerovoracaceae > Lentihominibacter. The sequence continues at coordinate 51,216 of CAYYMY010000001.1, forward strand.
AACGCCGTGTGTCAATCCTATAATCTTCTCATGTGTGGTTTTTGTCAAGACTCGATGATTTTCTTTTACTTTTATTTCTTATATGATATAATTACGGTGATTATTATATCAGGAGGAAATTATTTTGGCGGATAATTACAATAATAGAAACAACAGCAAAAATAATAAAGATGATATAGATGAATTTTTCGCGCAGTTTGATAAGCCTGTTCAGGGCAAACCGGCAAATTCGAGGAAGGCAGCAGGTACCTCCCGCAGGCAAAACGTAAGAAAGCATCCTGCTGACACTGCGCGTTCTTCTTCCGCAAATAAGCGAAGCAGCAGCGCACCGGTTTCACGTTTCAGAAATTCAAATCAATATCGTTTGTTCGAAAGACCAAACGGAAAAAAACGTATCGGATTCGGCGGCAAAAACGGAGGCAAAGGTTCCGAAAACGAAAAAACGCAGAGTTTATTCAAAAAGATAGCGAAAACCACAGTCCTGGCGTGTCTTGTAATTGTAATGGGACTGGGTGTATATGCAGGTATCGTCATAGCAGCGGCTCCAAATGCCGACACGGACAATCTGTATGACATGCTGTCACAGCGTTCCATACTCTACGATTCCGAAGGAAATGAGATAGATAACCTGTATTTCTCCGACGGCAACAGAACCATACTTTCATATGACGAAATACCTGAAGATATGGTCAATGCTGTAGTTTCAATAGAAGACAGAAAATTCTGGGACCACAGCGGTTTTAATTTTGTAAGAATGGCCGGAGCAGTTGTTGACAGCCTTTTCGGAGGAGGACAGATCAGCGGTACCAGTACCATAACTCAGCAGCTTGCTCGAAATGTTTACCTTTCCGATATAAAAAGCCAACGATCATTGAGCAGAAAGATAACGGAAGCATATTACACGATAATCCTGGAAAAAAATCTTACAAAAGAAGAAATAATGGAGGCCTACCTCAACACCATATTCCTTGGCTTCAATTCCTACGGTATACAGGCAGCATCCCAGGCTTATTTCTCAAAGGATGCGCAGGACCTTACCACTCTCGAGTGCGCCGCGCTTGCCGCGCTTCCGCAGTCTCCGGATTCCTACGCTCTTGTAAAAACCAACTACACCGGCTCGGGAGCAACATCCGGTCTTCCTGTGATTTCCAGCACCGATTCAGTTACATACCTCTACAACGGAGATATATCTGAAACAAGAAGAAACGCAGTTATAAACAATATGGCTGAAGAAGGTTATATAAACAGCGAAGAGCGTGACAGCCTGCTGAGCGAAAATCTTGCCGACCATATAAACATAGGTGTTTCCGCCGATGCTGACGAATCTTCATATTTCACCGATTATGCGATAGATCAGCTGACAGAGGATATAATATCCGAATATGGCATAAGCCGCGCCGATGCCCGTGACATGATATATACGGGCGGTCTTAAAATCTATACGACCATGGACTCTGATATACAGTCAATTGTTGAAGATGAGTTTGCCGATGACAGCAACTATTCCGGAATTTCATCGGTAAGGCGCAATAGCGAAGGCGACATCCTGAATGAAAACGGCAATATAATGCTTTACGACTATTCACATTATTTCAATGATGACGACGAGTTCACTCTTGAAAGCGATGAATACGAAATGAATAGCGACGGAAGTATGACCATATTTGCGGGAAATCGTCTGAACATATATGATGTAGAAGTCAACGAACAGCCTGATGTAAGCATCGAATTCGATGGTATGTATATTCAGGAAGACGGCGCTTTCTACTTCATCGAAGGCGGTGCACTCTCCATACCGCAGGGATATACCACTACCGACAATGACGGCAATGCTGTGATATCCGCTCAATTTTTCCAGGATTATCCTGACTTCTTTACAGCAGACGGAGACAGCTATGTAGTAAGCAGCGCAAACTACTCTCTCAAGCAGAGAGTTCGTCAGCCGCAGGCTGCTATCGTAATAATGGAAAACTCCACCGGCGAGATAAAAGCCATGGTAGGAGGTCGGGGTACGAAAGGAAGCCAGCTTTTCAACAGAGCTACAAGCGAAAGACAGCCGGGCTCTGTAATAAAACCTATCAGTGTATACGGTCCCGCACTGCAGATGAGCTACGAATACTCTCAGGACAACAAGACGATGCAGCTTGACAACAGCGACGGCAGCAACTGGGGCAGCTATATAACTGCCGGCAGCATCATAAATGACCAGCCTATACAGTATAACGGCAGCAACTGGCCTAAAAACTGGTACTCGGGATATCGTGGTCAGATGACTCTGCGTCATGCAGTAGAGCAGTCGGTAAATACCTGCGCCGTAAAGACATATCAGCAGATTGGCTCCGATTACTCTGTCTCAATGCTTAAAAAAGCAGGCGTTACTTCTGTCGTAGAAGAAGGCGATACCAATGACCTTAATCCGGCCGCACTCGCCCTCGGAGGTATGACAAAAGGCATTTCACCTCTCGAAGTAACGGCAGCATACGCTACTTTCGTCAACGAAGGCGTTTATAAGTCACCTATAGCTTATACGCAAGTGCTCAATTCAAGCGATGAAGTTCTTTTCGAGAAGACTTCCGAAGAAGAGCGTATATACAACGAAGGAGTCGCGTGGATAATGACCGATATATTGAGGACTGTAGTAACCAACGGGCTTGGAACAAGCGCGGCTATAGGAAGTCAGCCTGTTGCAGGTAAAACGGGTACTACCACGAATTCCTACGATTTATGGTTCTGCGGCTTTACTCCGCAGTACACTGCAGCATTGTGGATGGGCAACGATATAAACATTAAGCTCAGTGCAGGCAGCAGCAGAGTGGCAGCTTTCTGGTCGAATATAATGAGCCGCGTCTGCGAAGATCTGCCTCGAGGTTCATTTGCTGAAAAGCCTTCAAACGTTACTACCGTTAACGGAGAATATTACATCGAAGGAACATACTCCAACGTATCTCTTTCGCAATCGGATGACTCCGATTCAGATACGGCTACCTCAGCTGCATCCTCGGCAACCGAAACCATATCGAGAGCTACGACTACACCTGAGCAGTCCACATCTTCTGAATCTACTGAATCTACTACTACTTCTACCGATCCCGCTGGAGGCGGCTGATTCTAAAAGCATTCACACATATTTTCAATACATGAAGAAACCGCGGTTCAATTGAGCCGCGTTTTTTTATTTCAACTTTCGCCACAGCATCAAAACATCCGAGCCCCGTAAACCGTTTTCTATCTACATCGACAGCACGCACAAACTTCCTCTTTTTAATATCCTCTATCTTATTGTCTGTAATTGTGGCATAATAATGCCATGAAAAAGATTATTCTTGCCTCTTCGTCTCCTAGGCGAATCGAGATGATGAAAAAAAACGGATTTAACCCGATGATAATTCCCGCTGATGTTGATGAAAATCTTCCTCTCAGCATCTCTCCAGAGTCTTCATCAATGTACCTTGCATTAAAAAAAGCTCTGTATGTATCTGAAGAAGCGCGGCAAAAAAATATCGGCAGCAATATTATAATTGCCGCCGATACGATCGTCGTATTCAACAATAAAATCATAGGAAAACCTTCCGATAAAACAGATGCTTTTAAAACTCTTTCTGCTCTCAGAAACAAATGTCATCACGTTATAACCGGTGTCTGCATCCTCAATGAGGAAAATTTGCTCAAAATATGTTTTTACGATGATACAGAAGTGTTTTTTAAAAATTTCAGCGATGACTTCCTAGTTAAATATGTGGAAACCTCCGAGCCTTACGATAAAGCCGGAGGCTACGCTATACAAGGAACATTTAAAAGCTGCGTCCGCGAGATAAAAGGTGATCTGGATAACGTCATCGGTTTTCCATGGTACAGAATATCAGCTTTTTTGAAATGAAATCACCTTTCCTTCATTTCTCCTGTCCTGTACGCTTTTACAAGCTCTCTGAGCTCATCAGCTTCACGTTCAAGTTCAAGTCCCTGATCGGTATCTTTTACAAGCATCCTTTTTTCCAGAGTCTTTACTGTTCTTATCACAGGTGTATGGAACACCTGTGTCCCGTCTTCCTGGAGCGGACTGTATGGTTTGTGCTCCGATAATGCCATAAATCTTGAATTGAATATGAACGTATAACCGGCTATACCGGTCTGCTTCTGATATGCCTTCGACATACCTCCGTCTATTATGAAAAGCTTTCCTTCCCCTTTGACAGGACTTTCTCCGTCTTTTATCTTTACTGGTACATGTCCGTTGAGTATGTGAGAATTTTCAGGGTCCAAACCGAATTCTTCTAGTATCATCTCACAGGTTTTCCTGTCGTTTATATATTTATAATAAGGCACGGTGTATTCTTTATGAGTTGCTTTATCCTCTACGAAACATCTTTCGAATGTTGTCATCTGATCCTTTCCGAAAAGAGGCGACTTGCTTCCAAGCCACAGATACCACATAAGGTCTCCCGACCTTCCCGTTTCTTGTGATTTTGAAGGATTGAAATAGGCCTTTCTCACCTGATCGTCAAGATAATCCATATACGCTTTTCCCGATGTGGTGACCCCGTTTACGGTACACTTCTCAAACTGTCCGCTTTCGTCAAGAGGGATACATCCGTGATAAAGAAGATTTCCATTTATCACAGTATACAGTGCTCCGTGACTGTATAAAAACCTTATATGTGTCTGAAGCTTTTCACTCTGCAGGAACGAAGCCTCAAGCGCTTTCAGCACATCCTTTTCTTCCTGAGTCAGCTCGTAAGGATTTTCCGGGTCCACCGTCGGGAAATTTGTATCTCTGAGCGGATATTCACCGTCTCGCAGTTTTACGGTTCCTTTTTCGAAATCTATTTTATCGAGGAGGAGTCTGTTTTCAAGTCCGTATTCAGGATGAGCCATTATCCTCTGCCCTTCCACCTTAAACTGACATATGGCTATGGCTTTGTTCATCCTCGCCGCAAGCAGATCGTCCACCGGGTCGAATTTATTCTCGTTGAGCCTCTTGGGTTTAAAAAATCTGCAATCGTCATCACCGTATATGTTTTCCGCCATTATTGCCAGAGGCCTTAAGTTTATGCCGTATCCAATCTCAAGCATATCGAAATTGTTGTAACTGATGTTCATCCTCAGCACGTTGGTTATACACGCCCAATTGCCCGTTGCGGCTCCCATCCATACTATATCATGATTTCCCCACTGAAAATCCACGTCGTGGTAATTCATCAGAAAATCCATTATCATGTCCGGATGCACCCCTCTGTCCCATATATCTCCTATGATATGAAGTCTGTCTACAGCCAGAGAGCTTATCACATTTGTCATCTCTTCGATGAATTCTTCCGCCACTCCGCACTCGACAATGGAATTTATTATCTGTCCGTAGTAGTTGCCTTTGTTTTCCTCGTCATCTGCATGAAGCAGCTCGTCTATTATATATGCATATTCTTTCGGAAGGCGTTTTCTCACTTTGGAACGTGTATATTTCGTCGAAACCGATTTGCATATGAGCACTAACTGAAGTATCGATTCTTTGCACCACTTGTCAAAATCTATATCAGTTTTCTTTCTTCGCTTGATTTCAGCTTCAGCATTATATACAAGAGAAGCAAGGGCATCTCTTTCATCGCGTGTAAGATCCGGACCGAATATTTCCTCTATCTTCGATCTTATGACTCCGGAAGCGCTTTTCATCATATGAATGAAGGCTTCATGCTCTCCGTGAAGATCGCTGAAGAAATATTCCGTTCCCTTTGGGAGTGAAAGTATTGCGCTTAAGTTCACGATTTCCTCCGTAGCTGATTTTACGTCTGGATACTTTTTAGCAAGATGCTTGAGCAAATTTCTGTCTACCAATGCTCCCTCCTCCTTATTATCTGTTTCTCTTACGTTTAATTCTGTTTTTACATGCTTTTTTTATTCTGACATACCTTTTATAGCGCTCAAATCGTACGGGGTGTCCTGATATACATAATAATTCAGCCAGTTGGAGAACAGAAGGCTTGCATGACTTCTCCATCTGAACATTATCTCGCCTTCAGGATCGTCGTTTCTGAAATAATTTCTGGGAACAGGCGTATCCAGTCCCTTTCCCATATCTCTTTTGTACTCGCCGGCCAGAGTGCCCTTATCGTACTCCTGGTGCCCCATGACGAAAATCTGCCTGCCGTTCTCCGTGGATATGATATGCGGTCCCACTTCCCGGGAATCGGCAAGTATCCTGAGAGGCGGCTCGTTTTCTATGTCCTCACGCCTTACTTCCGTATATCTTGAATGAGGTGCGTAAAATATCTCATCGAAGCCTCTGACAAGGGGATTATGAGGCCTGAGCACTCTATGTTCAAACACCCCGAAAACTTTTTTATCGAGAATGCGCTTATCTATGCCGTAATGATAGTAAAGTGATGCCTGAGCGCCCCAGCAGATAAACATGCTGCTGTATACTTTCTTTTTTGCAAACTCAAAAATTTCGCAAAGCTCCTTCCAGTAGTCCACCTCTTCGTAAGGCAGTTTTTCCACCGGAGCTCCAGTAAGTATCATGCCGTCAAAATATTCGTCCTTTATTTCATCCAGCGTCTTGTAAAAAGAATCCATATGCTCCTGAGAGATATGAGTGGATTCATGAGACCCCATCGTCACCAGTGTCATTTCCACCTGGAGTGGACTGTTCGACAGCGCTCTCGCCAGCTGAGTCTCGGTAGCAATCTTTGTCGGCATTAGATTCACAATAACTATCTTAAGCGGACGTATGTCCTGAGTTGTCGCCCTGCCGACCTCCATTGTAAATATATTTTCACTCTGCAGCGTTTCCGATGCAGGAAGTTCATTAGGTATTATCAAAGGCATTTGATATCAGCGTTCCTTTCTACTTTAAAGCCTGTTCTATATCTGATATTAGATCTTCAGCGTCTTCAAGACCGCATGAAAATCTCACAAGGTCCGGACTTACTCCGGCAGCCGCCAGCTCCTCATCATTCATCTGCCTGTGCGTGGTGCTCGCAGGATGCAGACAGCACGTTCTGGCATCAGCTACATGAGTTTCTATAGCGGCAACTTTAAGATTATTCATGAAATCTTCGGCAGCTGCCCTGCCGCCTTTAACTCCAAAGCTTACTACTCCGCATGAGCCGTCAGGAAGATATTTCTGCGCCAGTTCGTAATCATCATCATCTTTAAGTCCGCAGTATTTTACCCATGCTATCTTATCGTGTCCTTTCAGATATTCGGCAACAGCCATACCGTTTTCGGCATGTCTCTTCATTCTTACATGGAGGCTCTCAAGACCGAGATTAAGCAGGAAGGCATTCTGAGGTGACTGTATAGAGCCGAAATCTCTCATGAGTTGAACTGTCGCCTTTGTTATAAAAGCTCCCCCCAATCCGAATCTTTCTGTATACGTCACTCCGTGATAGCTTTCATCCGGCTCACATAATCCCGGGAATTTATCCGCATGAGCCGTCCAATCAAATCTGCCTGAATCGACGATGCATCCTCCCACCCCGGCTCCGTGTCCGTCCATATATTTAGTCGTCGAATGAGTCACTATATCCGCACCGAATTCAAAAGGCCTGCAATGTACCGGAGTTGCAAAAGTATTATCTATTATAAGTGGTACTCCGTGTGCATGAGCCGCTTCGGCAAAAGTCTCTATATCCAGCACAGTAAGCGCCGGATTGGCTATGGTTTCCCCGAATACCGCCTTGGTATTCGGCCTGAATGCTGCATCAAGCTCTTCTTTCGCCGCATAGGGCGAAACGAATGTAAACTCTATTCCCATTCTCTTCATTGTCACCGCAAACAGATTATACGTTCCTCCGTATATGGCAGAGGACGCAACTACATGGTCACCGCATGAAGCTATATTGAATACCGAATAAAAATTCGCAGCCTGACCTGAGGAAGTGAGCATTGCGGCGCTCCCCCCTTCAAGTGACGCTATCTTAGCCGCAACATAATCATTTGTAGGATTCTGTAGCCTCGTATAAAAATATCCTGAAGCTTCCAAATCAAACAGCTTTCCCATATCCTGACTCGTATCATATTTAAAAGTCGTGCTCTGCACTATAGGTATCTGTCTCGGCTCTCCGTTTACCGGTCTGTATCCGTCCTGTACACATTTAGTTCCTATTCCCATTTTATATCATCCTTTCTTCAATAACCGCATACTGTTCATTCTTATTGAAATGTCTTTTCATAAATACATATGTAATTTATATTACACTATTTTACAAGAGAATTCAAATACTCTTCTCTTCCCGAAACATACAAGTCGTTTCCCCTGCTGTCTAGCACAACGGTTAGGGGTATGTTCTTCACATATATTCTTCTTACCGCTTCAGCTCCAAGGTCCTCGAAAGCTATTATCTCCGATTTGACTATATGCTCTGCCATCAGTGCTCCGGCGCCCCCTATTGCAGCAAGATATACGGCACCGTTTCTTTCTGTGGCTTTTATTACTTCCTTTGAGCGTTGCCCCTTTCCTATCATTATGCTCTGTCCCATATCAAGAAGCATCGGCGCATACGCGTCCATTCTGTAGCTCGTGGTGGGACCTGCGGAGCCTATTGCAAATCCTTCTTTGGCAGGGGTGGGTCCCACATAGTAAATTGCACAATCCTTTATATCAAAGGGCGGTTTTTCTCCGTTCTTTATCATTTCCGTCATACGCTTGTGGGCTGCGTCTCTGGCCGTATATACAATTCCGGTAAGATACACCTTATCTCCCACGTTAAGGCTTTTGAGTTTTTCTTTATAAAACGGACTTTCCAATACATGTTTCATTACAATATCGCCTCCTTATGCCTGCTGACATGGCAGTTTATGTTCACCGCTACCGGAAGACCTGCAATATGTGTAGGCGCTACGATTATTTTTACAGCCAGAGCTGTCGTCCTCCCGCCGAAACCCTGGGGACCTATCCCGAGAGAATTTATCTTTTCCAGCAGTTCCTTTTCCATATCCGAATAATAAGGGTCTTCGTTTTCTTCCTCCATAGACTTTAGAAGCGCTTTTTTTGCCATCAGAGCCGCTTTATCAAAAGTTCCGCCTATTCCTACTCCGACAACTACTGGCGGACATGGATTTGCTCCTGCAAGTTCACACGTTTCTATTACAAACTCCTTTACGCCCTGCTCGCCAGCCGAAGGCGGCAGCATTTTTATCCTGCTCATGTTTTCAGATCCGAATCCTTTCGGCGCAACTGTTATTTTTACATTTTCTCCGTCTACTATATCAACATTTAGGTATGCTGGCGTATTATCTTTCGTATTTACTCTGCGAAGGGGATCTTCCACTATGGATTTTCTCAAAAAACCTTTCTCGTATCCTTTTTTTACGCCTCTGTCCACAGCTGCTCTTAAACTCCCTCCGCTCAGATGCACATCCTGTCCTATTTCAAGAAAGACGCATGCCATTCCCGTATCCTGACATAAAGGAAAAATTCCTTCCTCGGCGATTTTTATATTATCTTCTATATCGCTCAGTATACTCTTTGCGACCGGCCATTTTTCCTCTAACATTTTCTCCTCGATACAGTCTTTTACGTCACTGCTGAGAAAATGATTTGCTTCTATACACATTTCTGCAATTTTTTCTTCGATAAGTCCGACACTTATTTCACGCATCACATCTACCTCTTCTGAAAATCTTCGTCAATTTCTTCGAGAGCCTTTCTTATAATACCTTTCACATCCGCTCCTATTACATCTAGGAACTCTGCTTTATAGCATACGGTGTCTTTTATACCGTAGAAAGTCCTGCAACATGCATCCACATATTCAAACCCGTAATTCGCATCCCCTATAGAACCTCCGGCAGTTGTGACATATATAAGCTTGTCGGCACTGCAAAGACCTTCAGGTATTCCTTCCTTCGTATAATGGAAAGTAAGACCCTGCACTGTTATCGCTTCAAAATAAGCTTTCACCATAGCCGGAAAAGACATATCCCAGTATGGCGCCGCAACCACTATCTTATCGGCTTGTGCGAACTGTCTTGCATATTTGAATATCTCATGAGAGAAATTTTTTTCTCTGACGTACATATCTCTGAGCTGGAGAGAACTCAGGTTGAGCGGCGATATCTCTTCCCTTTCCAAATCCGTCACTTCAATCTCTCCGCCAAGCTTCTCCAATACATGCCGGGCCAGAATATACGTCCTGGATTCAGGTCTTACACATGCATTTACAAACAAAATCTTTTTCATGTCAAAACAGTCCTCCTCGTTATCGATATCTATAAATGCTATTATACACCATATATCATGAAACACAAACGCTCGTCTTATTTCAGAAAAAATCCTTAAAACACAGATTTTCAGATATTGCATATTCTGCTTTTTCTTCCACCGCCCGTTTTGTTCCCTTGCCATGTGTGAGGATTTTCATTTTTATCGCAGCTACCGTATGCATACTTACGATACCGATACCGGTCCCGTACCTGATAACAAAGATAACGCCCGATGGAAACACTTCAGAAGACAATAGCGGCGACAAGCCGTCCTTTGCACTTGCAGAAACGCCTGAAGGTGAAATGTCTTCCAGTTTCCAGATAGAGACACTGAAAGCTTAGGCGATTGCAGCCGCCGAAGCGCATTCAGACACACCGCTCTGCGACAGCATCCATTGTCAGGCACACAGAAGCCCTTCAGAGCTTAGAAATCTCGTAGGAAGCAGCAAGATAAAAGGACGGGGCAGGACACGGAGTAGGGATGAGCCAGTACGAAGCCGACGGTATGGCGAAAAAAGGATATGATTAGAAAAAAAATTCTGTCCCGCTGTAATAGTGGGACAGAAGTATATTGAACTATTTCAGTTTCTCTCCGTCTTTGAATGCGTTCCCTACTTTTTCTCCTGTTTTCAGATATGCGCTGTTCGGTGCATCATATATTATAGGCTCAAATTTTGAAGGGTCTATCTGACCGTTTTCACCTATTATACTTTCATCTGCATTTATATTTACTATTTCACCTACCATCCGATGAGTTTCTTCATCATAGCTTATCAGTCTGCATTCAAGAGCCATCTGAAGCTCTTCGATAATCGGCGCATCGACAAATCCGGCTTTCTGAGTATGAAATCCTGCTCTGTCCAGTTTGTCGGGAACATCATTACCGGATACTATACCTATGTAATCGCATTCTATCACATGGGCAGCATCAGCGATACTTATTGTAAAAGCACCCTTTTTTAATATATTTTTCACAGTCTTATGTCCCGGGCTGAGACACATGGAAATCTCGGCATTCCCGCTTATGCCGCCCCATGCAGCGTTCATGGCATCAGCAACACCGTCCTCGTCGTATGCGGCAACGATAAGCACAGGCTCTGGATAAAGCCATGATTTTGCTCCGAAATTTTTTCTCATAACTTCGATTCCTCCTATTCCATTGTTCTTTTTGCCATTATACCCCTGCAATTTGTCAATAAAGTGAAAACGGGAGCCCGCATCACACGAGCTCCCTTATAAAATGTTATTTTTTGCTTCCGCAGCCGCATCCCGAATCAGACTTTACGTCTCCTCTGTTTACAGCGGCATGGGCACAGCAACCACTGTCAGGACATCCGATGCATTTAACGCCTCTCTTCTTTTCTTTTATTATATGTCTCAGCGATGCTCCGACTGCAAACAATATTATAGCTGCTGCAATTATATTGGTAATCATGCGGAAATGTCTCCTTTTCCGTGAAGCGAATATTCTTTTTCAAAGTTTCTGTTCGATCTGTGTCCTATCATGACAACTACTCCTGCCATGACAAGTACAGCAATCAGTCCCGGTACAAATCCTGCTCCGAAAGAGCCTTCTGTTGCAAGAGTACCTATCTGATATACGAAAAATGCTACAGTATATCCTGTGCAGAACTGGAATCCTATAGCTCCCCACAGCCATTTCGCACTCTTCATCTCCGAATTCATGGCTCCGAGAGCCGCGAAGCAAGGCGGTGTGAAAAGATTGAACATCAGGTATGCAAGGGCGGATACTGAAGTAAGTCCTAGCGTAAGGGCAACCTCGTTGGCGCCGCCTGTCAGCGCCAGCTCATCCGTATCTATGAAGTTGGTTATCGAGTATACTACCGCAAGTGTTCCTACAACGTTCTCCTTAGCGATAAAGCCTGTTATAGCCGCTGCCGCCAGTTGCCAGGTTCCAAACCCGAGAGGTATGAGAAGCACAGCGAACGGCGATGATATGGATGCCAGTATTGATGTGTCTGCCGCATCTTCAGCAACCGGCTGGAACTGCCAGTTGAATGTCTGCATGAGCTGTACTACACAGTTGCAGACAAGTATGATAGTAGCCGCTTTCTTTATGTAAGCTTTAGCTCTTTCAAACATGGAGAAGCATGCTCTTTTAAGGCTCGGCGCCTTATATGTAGGAAGCTCTATGATGAAGAAGGATTTTCTGTATTTGTATCCTGTTATCCACTTTATTATAAGGGCTCCCAAGAATATTATCAATATGCCTGAAAAATACATTGCAGCGCTCACCCATGCCGAGCCATTGAAGAATGCACTTGCAAACAGCGCGATTACAGGGATTTTAGCTCCACAAGGTATAAATGTCGTCAACATGGTGCTTGCTCTTCTCTCTCTTTCGTCACGGATTGTACGACATGCCATGATCCCCGGTATCCCGCATCCGGTTCCGATTATGATAGGGATTATAGCTTTCCCGGACAATCCTACTCTCTTGAATATAGGATCCATAACTATGCTTACACGCGCCATGTATCCGCAGTCCTCAAGAAGAGCAATGAGAAAATACATCACCATTACAAGCGGCAGGAAGCCTATAACCGCGCCTACTCCGCCTACTATACCATCTGCCAGTATCGCCTGGAGTATAGGCGCCGCATTTTCAAGCTGTGCAGACACCCATCCCTGGAATGTTTCTATCCATCCTACAAGCCAATCGGCAATCAGCGGACCAAACCACGACTGCGATATCCAGAAAACAGCCCACATAACAAGTGCAAATATCACTATGCCTGCCACCTTGTTTGTAAGCACGGCATCAATCTTATCCTGAGAATTTCTCTCTTTGGTCTGCACCTGACGGGTTTCTACTTCTTTTACTATCTTATTTACAAAATCAAAACGTTTTCTGTCCTCCGCCTCTACAGCTTTTTTATCATGAAGGTTTATATCCGCCTGCAGATACGGTGCTTTCTGTCCGTTGCCGCTGAGCTCTACGGCAGCATTAACAACATTTTTGAGGCCATTGTCGTTTCCTGACGCCGTTGACACGGTTTTTATAACCGGACAATTCAATCTCTTCGACAAAGTTTCCGTATCTATTCTCGTGTTCTGTTTTTCATTTATATCGCTTTTATTGAGCGCTACCACAACCGGTATGCCCAGCTCCAGAAGCTGAGTTGTAAAGAAAAGACTCCTGCTGAGATTCGTGGCATCTACGATGTTTATTATAACATCGGGATTTTCATCTCTTACATAACCGCTAGTAATACTTTCTTCAGGTGTGAATGGAGACATCGAATACGCTCCCGGAAGATCGACTGCTATAAGGTCTTCCGTAAAGTCATAATATTCTTTTTTTATAGGACTCTCATTCTTGCCTATAGTAACCCCGGCCCAGTTACCTATTCTCTCATTTTCTCCCGTCAGCGAATTGTACATCGTAGTTTTACCGCTGTTGGGATTGCCGGCAAAAGCAATTCTCATGTTACATCCTCCTGTTTATATGATAATCAATAGATTCAGCAATAGTTATTTATGGCTAACTCGTAATCCTTAAAAATAGTGACTTGCGTCACTATTCAAATAAAATTTATATGAGGATAGATTCGGCTATTCCGTTATCTATGTTGTATCTTCCATCTTTTATCGATACGACACATCCTCCTTTTATATGAGAAATAACGGTGATTGGCTCTCCGCTGTAACACCCTAAAGTGAACAGAAAAGACTTAAGGTCTTCATCATCGCTTGAAATATCCTTAACTATATATGTTTCACCTGTTCTGGCATCATTTAGATTCATATCTGTCTCCTGTGATAAATTGTCCGGATACGCTTTTTATACATCAGCATCCACTATAGTTAGCATTTTCTAACTACGAATACATTCTAACATAAACAAAACACTTGTCAACTCCTTTTATATCTTTTTGCTTTAAAAATCACGAAAAAAGCTTGCGAAAATTATTTTCACAGCTCAGTCTTCCGTACAATCTGTTTTTTTCATATCTCAATCTTCCACGCGCATTATATTCGCACCCAATTTTTTCAGTTTATCTACAAAGTCCTCATATCCTCTGTCCACATGATACACCTGAGATATTTCTGTAATTCCTTCTGCAATCAGACCTGTAAGAACCACTGCCGCGCCCGCTCTCAGATCTGTCGCTACCACCTGCGCACCCTGAAGAATTTTGCTTCCCGGTATTATTGCACAATTGCCGTCTATTTTTATATTAGCGCCCATTCTGTTTAATTCACCCACATGCATGAATCTGTTTTCAAAAACTGTCTCTATCACTACGCTCGGACCTTTTGCCACAGTAAGAAGAGCCATGAACGGCGACTGCAGATCAGTCGGAAACCCCGGATACGGCAGTGTTTTTATATCTGTAGAAACAAGAGTTTTGACATCTCCCCGGACCAGAAGACCTTCATCTGTCGGAGTAATTACCGCGCCGCATTCCTTCAATTTTGCAATAACTGCTTTTAAATGATCGGGGACTACATTTTTTACAAGCACATTGCCCCCTGTCATCACTGCACCCACCATAAAAGTTCCCGCCTCTATTCTATCGGGAATAACATTATGATTTACACCTTTGAGCTTTTCCACACCTTCTATTTTTATGGTGTCTGTTCCTGCGCCCTTAATCCTTGCGCCCATTTTATTCAAAAAGTTTGCCAAATCGACTATTTCAGGCTCCTGGGCGGCATTTTCGAGCACGGTTGTCCCTTCAGCCAGAGACGCTGCCATTATTATGACTTCTGTTGCTCCTACGCTTGGAAAATCGAGATATATGGTATTTCCTTTCAATTTGTCCGCCCTTGCATCAACGATTCCCCTCGCCAGCTGATTTTCATCTATCACGGCGCTTAAGGCTTTAAGTCCCTTGAGATGGAGCTCCACAGGTCTCTTTCCTATTGCGCATCCTCCCGGAAGAGGGATAACTCCCCTGCCCGTTCTCAGAAGAAGCGCTCCCAATACAAGTATTGATGCTCTCATCATCTTTACCAAATCGTAAGGAGCTTCACAGCTGAGTTCTGAGCCTGCAGTTATATTCACCGTTTTTCCTTCGCCGTCTTTTTCGACAGAAGCTCCGAGACGCTCGAGAAGCTTACACATTACATCAACATCTCTGAGGCGCGGAACACCTCTGATCTCGCACTTTTCTTCAGTTAAAAGCGCCGCTGCCATTATGGGAAGGACTGCGTTCTTTGACCCGCTTATCTCAACTTCCCCTTTCAGCGGAACACTTTTCTGTACAAAAAATTTTGCCACCTTTTTTCCTCCGAATTTTAAGTATACAACTCAAGTATTATAATGTTTTTACAGATTTTTTTCAATATATATATAATTCAAAAAGAGGTTTTCAGGCAGGAGTTTCACACGTAAAGGGAGCAAAACATTATATACGCGACCTCTTTTCTTTTACTATTATTCCCGCCTCACATGTTTTAACGCAAAAAAAGAGCACTTGCTGCTCTTTTTTTGTACTACAGTTTCTGAAGTTCTTCAATGCATTTGGAGCATACATTTTTCCCTTTTATCTGTTTCACATCGTCCGAACTTCCGCAGAAGACACATGCTGGCTGATATTTTTTCAGCATTATTGATTCTCCGTCAACATATATTTCTAGCGGATCTTTTATTTCTATATTGAGCGTTCTTCTGAGCTCTATAGGTAGCACAATTCTGCCCAGTTCATCTACTTTTCTAACGATACCTGTCGCCTTCATTCCAAACTCCTTTCAAACTTTATATAAAAATTCACTACAATTATGCAATATACCCCTTATGTCAGGCTAACAGCCGCAAAAAGCAAAATTTTTATATTCCTATTCTTTTTCTTTTGTAAACGCATTCTTGACAGCTGTCGCAGCTTTTATTATGGACGCAATCGCAGCAAAAGTATTCTGGTCTCCCTTTATGGCTTTTGATATGGATTCTACGGATTCTGACACATCATCTATTATGCTGTCGACATCCTTGCTTCGTTTTGATGCAAGCTCTGTCACAACCGATGCATCCTCAAGTATTTTATTAGTATGATTCATCGCCGTGATGCATTTTCTCGTAAGCTGTATCAGATAAATGATAAGGACGAGCAATGCTATACCCAGTATAAGGAAAAGCAGCGTTTTTATATCTATCGTTGCGTTCATTTTCTCCTCCAATCCATATGATTTCACATAGCCGTACTATTATAATTACCTATTATTATCCCATAGAATGGAAATTTCTTCAACACATTTTTAGTCATCAGCGAATACTTTTACCTATAGAAGTGTTGTTAATAATGAATTACATATGGAGCTTCATGCTCATTTTCGTAATATGCCAGTAACTCGATGTGCATGTTCACGGCTCTGAGCATGTCCGTGATACAGCTTGTGTCTATCGCTGTAATTAAAATACGCAATGATCTCGGGTCGGTTTCTCCGGAGGACATAATGCTGATATCATTCATATTCCTTCGCCCCGTATCGGGCAACGGCTACCTGGTCGTGGCGGTGTTACTTCCGTAAAAAAATGAGGCACGCCTTTATATCCGGTATCATCGGATATAAAGGCGCAGCCGTAGCCTTTTACATATGCATGATCATGTGATGCCGCCTTACTTTCGACGTTCATATATTTCTTCTATCTCATCGCTGTAGCTTCCATCATCCTTGTAAACCACTAGGTCACGCATAACTTTAAGCTCTCTTCCGCCACCTTTGACGCAATGAACGAGAACGATATTAGGTATCCTTCCTTCAGCCGGTGTGACCATACGCATGGTTTTCGGCTCAAGACCGTATTTTCTTCCCAACGAAAATATATCTACAAGTCTCGAAGGTCTGTGTACGATAAAAAAATGTCCCTTCGCCTTGATTATATTTGCCGCAGCTTTCATGAAACGCTCAAGATCAGCCGTCGTCTCATGCCTCGCTATATATTTTCCGTCTTCCCGGTTGATTATGCCTGTGCCTTTCATAAAATACGGCGGATTGCTCACTGCAATGTCGAATCCGCCGTCTCGAAGCGCTTGCCCCCACAAGGGCTCATCTGCTGCTTTTTTCAAAGCCTCCATGCTTTCAGCCCCTGCAATATCAGCAATATCAGCTTTAAAAAAACGTATCCTGTCCTCCATGCAGTTAAGTGCTGATGAATCGGACGCCATTCTGACAGCTTCCTCTCGTACATCTATACCTACTGCATAGCTGTCATCCGAATCGTTCTTATGAATAAGTATAAGTGGTATTATTCCGGTTCCCGTACCGAGATCCGCAGCGCTTTTCCACCTGACTCCTGTAGCTGATGCGAAATCCGCCAGTATAACTGCATCTATGCCGTAACAATAGCTTTTCGGGTCCTGTATAAGTCTGATATTTCCAAATCCTGTATTCTCTACGCGCATATACTTCAGTCTTCCATCAGTTCTTTTATTTCTTTCAGAAGGTCTCCTTCTATTTCCGAAAGGTCATCATCTTTTTTCTTGCTGCGTTTTTTATCTATTCTCTTTATTTCCTCTTTTTTATAGTTGTAAAACTCCGTACTGAGTTTTTCCTCTTCTCCCCCGCTCTTATCGCCTTCTTCCACCACAAGTCGCGTTTTTATTATATTTTCCAGAATGTTCACATCACTGACTACGGCAATACCATCCGGAGTCTTAATTCTTTCTCCTGCGGAAGGCATACCCTTTTTCAGGTGTGTGTAAACGTCGTTCTCAAATTTAAGACAGCACATCAGTCTTCCGCATATGCCTGATATTTTCGTCGGATTAAGTGATAGGTTCTGCACTTTCGCCATTTTTATAGATACCGGTTCAAAATCGCGAAGCCATGTACTGCAGCACAGACATCTTCCGCAGCTTCCTACACCTCCCAGCATCTTTGATTCATCTCTTACTCCTATTTGCCTTAATTCTATTCTCATTCTGAATACCGCTGCAAGGTCTTTTACAAGCTCTCTGAAATCTATCCTGCCGTCTGCAGTAAAATAAAATACTACTTTACTGTTGTCAAAGGTGTACTCCACATCTATGAGTTTCATCTCCAGCTTATGAGCATCTATCTTTTCCTGACAAAGTCTCAGTGCTTCATCTTTTTTTGCCAGATTTTCTTCATGCTTTCTACAGTCTTTCTCCGTTGCTATCCTTATGATATTTTTAAGCGGCGCGACTATTTCCGAGTTTTTAACATCGGTTACTCCCATCGTAACTTTCCCAAATTCAAGTCCCCTCGCTGTTTCAACGATTACATTATCTCCCGCCTCAACTTTTATATTTCCGGGACTGAAATAATACAGCTTTCCCGCATCTTTAAACTTAACGCCTACTACACTGGTCATATTTATCCTCCGATTTTCAAAATTAAATTTTTCAGCGCATACGATGAAGAGACTCCCTGTTTTATCTGTCTCCTCGCAGTTTCTACAGCATGCACCCTGCTGATTATTTCTTCGTCTTTAATCATACGTATGCTGCTTGCGTCATTTATCAACAGATTTCTGTATTCCGTCTGAAGGCTGTCCAGAAATTCCGCTGTGCTTTCCTTATCTTTTGCTATTTTTTCAAGCATTCCCTTCATTTTATAAAACGGCATATGTTCAAGAGTCATTTCAAAGATTTCTTTCCCTGCCGAAATTGCCTGAGTTTCTTCTCTTTCCGAAAAACAATTCAATCTGTATTTCACACATCTCGACTGTATCGTAGGCAGAAGATTTTCCATATTTTCCGAAAGAAGCATTATCACCGTTCCTGCCGGCGGCTCTTCAAGTGTTTTTAAAAATCTGTTTTGAGCGCGTACGGTCATAACATCACTGTCTTCCACCACCACTATGTTTCTGCTCCCGAAGGGCTTTACTTTAAGTCTTTCCTGCACTTCAACAATCTGAGCGTCTTTTACCGAATTTCCGACCGCTGATACATATATTATATCTTCATGATTGTCATGGTCTATTTTGCTGCATATACTGCATCTACTGCACTCTCTCTTTTCGTACACGGTCCTGTTTTCAGGACACAGTATCTCTTTTATGAATCCTTCCGCGAATTTTCTTTTTTTCGACCGGCTGTCGCCTTCAAATATGTACGCATGAGACACACTGCCTTTTGCCGCGGCTTCTTCCAGCCGCCTCACCAATGCATTGTTGTCTCTCCTCATCTCAAAATCAAAAATCATTCTGTTTCCTGTCCTTTTCCAGAAGAGCATCCGTATATGCTCTTATTTCAGAAAATATCTCTTCTATACCCCTGGTCGCATCTATACCTTTTATCCTCTCCGGATTGTTTTTTTCCAGAATCATGTAACCTCTGTACACCCGGTCATGAAAATCCGACTTTTCCATTTCTATTCTGTCCATACTCCTGTCCTTCATTCTTTCCGTTCCGGTTTCATGATCTGCTTTCAGAAAAAATGTAATGTCCGGCATACATCCCGATATCGCATATTTATTTATCATTTCCACGGCGATTTTTATACCGCGTCCATACCCCTGATAAGCTATGCTGGAATCTGCAAATCTGTCGCATATGACTATTTTCCCTTCATCGAGGGCAGGTTTTATTACTTCGTCAACATGCTGCGCTCTTGATGCCGCATAAAGCATAGCCTCCGTAATGTATGTCATCCTGTCATTTTCCGGTGAAAGTATTATTTCACGTATTTTTTCGCCTATATCAGTACCTCCGGGCTCCCTTGAGATTATTACACTGTATCCGGTATTGCTGAGATAGCTGCTCAGTTTTCTTATCTGTGTAGATTTCCCCGATCCGTCAAGACCTTCAAATGATATAAAGTATCCTTTTTTTATATCTTTCTTTTTCATGTCTTCCTCTTGTTTCTGAGTTCTTTTCTGCGTTTTCTTTTGTTTTTCTTTCTGACCTTGGTCTTTTTTATATTTTTATTTCTGTCATTTACTGCCTCTTCACCGCTGTTTTTTGCAGATATACGTTTTCTCGCCGTGATGCTCTGTTCATATCTCCGCTTCATTTCCAAATTGTCAAAATTCGCTCTTTGAGAATCATATGATCTCTCCGCACTTTCCATATGATTCAGTCGCCGAGTCTCTTCTCTGTGATTGTTATTTTCGTAAGTTCTTCTGTAAATGGCCTGCTGAGTTCTTCTTTCATCGATATCGGAATGACGGTTTTTCTGTGCCTTCATCTGTTGCTCTTTCATGTTTTTAAAAAACTCTTTCTGCAGATTAACTATGTAATACCCCATAAACACCATCAGCGGCACCGCAAGAGCCAGTACGAATAACAACTTAACTACTGTCATAAATAACCTCGCATTCATCCCTTATTGATAATCATAATTATTATATCATAAATAACGGCTTAAGCAATTAAAAACAGGCAGATTAAACTGTGTCTGCCTGCTTAAAACCAGCTGTATATCGTTCTTGATTGCTCCTTTTAACTATCCAAATGCAGATTCATTGCCTTATACGCCGTCCTCCACGTCACCTCTTTTGCCATATCGTCGAGTTCGATATCCCCAATCCTCAAAAGGTGTTTCTTCACGGGAGCGGCCCTCAAATGAGGCATTCTGCCGATACACCGTTAAAGCTGGCTGTTATCGTCGTCTCTCCTGCCGCTTTATGCATTAAGATGGATAAAACTATCATATTACAATATAAAGCTCGCAAACAAGTGACAACAGAAAAAACAACCTGCTTTCGCAAGTTGCTTTTTAACAAAAGCGGCAACGACCTACTTTCCCAGGCGGTCTCCCACCAAGTATCATCAGCGCTG
>CAYYMY010000002.1:0-43059 GCA_964473095.1 uncultured Oscillospiraceae bacterium
TGTCTCCTCGGAACAGCTTCTCTGACACATCCCTGCCCTTATACAGGTCAAGTGCGCGTGCTGCCGTCATCTTTTCTGAAGTTATAATAACAAAATATCCGCAGACATATGAAAATACCGTTCCTTTTCATCCGATGGATAAAGCTGGCTTTTTATCGTAATTCCGCTTACTTTATAATCCCATATGCGGTTTTTCATTGCTCCTGTCATAGGCATATGTGTTTTTCGGAAAATTTTATACCTATTCGATTATGACACCGTCCTCATCGATTATAATGCCGGCATCATCTACTCCCGGTATATCCATTTCTTCTGCTGATTTGTCGACATCGTCTTTTTTGCTCTTTATACTGTCTAAAAGCATGCCTTCGACTTTGTCCATTACATCCGGATTTTCCTCCAGATATTTCTTTACGTTTTCTCTTCCCTGTCCTATCCTGCTGCCGTCAAAGCTGTACCATGAGCCGGCTTTTTCTATTATTTTCGCATCAACGGCACAGTCGAGTATATCTCCCGATCTCGATATTCCCTGTCCATACATGATATCGAACTCTGCCTGCTTGAAAGGCGGAGCCACCTTATTTTTGACTATTTTCGCCTTGGTCCTGTTGCCCAAAACGCTGTCTCCGGATTTTATGCTTTCAATTCTCCTGACATCTATCCTCATGGATGAGAAAAACTTGAGCGCCCTTCCTCCTGTTGTTGTCTCGGGATTTCCGAACATAACTCCGATCTTTTCTCTAAGCTGATTTATGAATACTATAGTGGTATTCGTTTTATTTATGATTCCTGCCAGCTTTCTGAGCGCCTGGGACATAAGTCTCGCCTGAAGTCCCACGGTAGAATCTCCCATGGCGCCGTCTATCTCATGCTTAGGCACTAGCGCCGCAACCGAATCTACTACAACAATATCTATAACTCCGCTCCTAACGAGCATCTCAGCTATCTCAAGAGCCTGTTCACCGTAATCGGGCTGCGATACCAGAAGTTCATCCACATCTACACCCAGATTTTTCGCATACTCCGGGTCAAGAGCATGCTCCGCGTCTATAAAAGCAGCCTTTCCTCCGCCCTTCTGCGCCTCTGCTATCATATGGAGCGTCAGTGTGGTCTTGCCTGACGATTCCGGTCCGAACACTTCTATAATCCTGCCCCTTGGAACTCCGCCTATACCCGTCGCCATATCGAGGCTTATCGAGCCTGTGGATATAGCTTCTATGTTCATCATGGCGCTGTCGTCTCCCAATTTCATCACAGCGCCCTTGCCAAACTGCTTTTCTATCTGCGACAGCGCGGAATTCAGCGCCTTCTCTCTGTCGCTGCTGTCCTTACTGAGATTTATCGATTTCTGGTTTCCAGCCATTTGTTACCTCCGTTCGTGAACATTTGTTCTTTTTATAATGATACCTCATAATCTCTTCCCGGTCAAGAGGATTATCATCATTTTAACACCTCGAAAGTTAATTGTCAATATTTTCCATATTTTTCATCTTATATGTTCTTATTTATCATATCGAGCATTGACAGAAGCGTGTAATGCCTGTTCCACTGTCTGTTCACATTTCTCATCTGTACTTTGCGGCAGGAGCTCTTATCTCCGCATACGAGACCTATATACACAAGTCCTACAGGCTTTTCTTTCGTTCCGCCGCCCGGACCTGCTATTCCCGTGACCGAAATGCATACATCGCTTCCGCTCACCCTTTTCAGTCCTTCCGCCATTTCAAGCGCAGTCTCCTCACTGACGGCTCCGTATCTTTTAAGCGTCTCCTCTTTTACTCCGAGCTCCTGTATCTTTGCTTCATTGCTGTATGTCACAAGCCCTCTGTCGAAGCAGTCCGACGCTCCAGGAATATCAACGATTGCAGAGGCAAACATACCTCCCGTACATGATTCCGCGCTTGAAAGCATAAGCCCTTTATCAGTCAGTTTCTTGCAGACCACCTCTGCTAGCTCTTCATTATCACAACTGAAAATATATTTTCCCAGACGCTCTTTCACTTTCTCCAGCATTTCGTTTACCGCCTCTTTCGCTTCTGCACGTGTTCTGCGTTTTGATGCTATCCTGAGAGAACATTCTCCTTCTTTTGCATACGTCGCCAAAGTCGGGTCCGTCTGCCCGTCTATCATATCCATCAGATCTGTCTCCAGAGACGATTCCCCTATGCCGAAAAATCTGACTATCCTGTAATAGAGAGCGCCTTCCGACATCCTTTCTATAAAAGGCGCCACGCTTTTTTCAAACATCTTCTTCATTTCTCTCGGCGGCCCCGGCATGCATATTATATATTTCCCCTCGTTTTCCAATGCAAATCCCGGAGCCGTCCCCGCATCGTTGTGAAAAACTTCCGCCCTGGAAGGCATTATCGCCTGCTTCCTGTTGTTTTCCGTCATCTCTCTGCCGAGAGTCCCGAAGTATTTCACTATTTCATCAAGGACATCATCCATCATGACAAACTCATCGTTCATCACTCTGCAGGCGATTTCCTTGGTAAGATCATCCTGCGTAGGCCCCAGCCCTCCGGTCGTTATCACCATGTCGCATTCTTCAAGGGCCTTTTTCATTGTTTCTTCCACTCTCTCAGGATTATCTCCCACCGTGTAATGATACATGACGTCAAATCCTAACATGTTCATCTGCTGAGAAAGAAAAACTGTATTCGTATTTACTATTTGTCCGAACAGAAGTTCCGTCCCCACACTTAAAATAGCTGTTTTCATTTCCTCTTCATCTTCTCTCCCTACATAGAAAACAATTTTTTATTTTTAACTATATACTCTGTGCCGGATATCACCGTCATCACCAGCGCTATCCACAGGAAAATCGTATCCATCGGGAGATTAAACCCAAGCAGGCTGAAAGGCCAGTTTCTCAAAATGAGCAGCGGAATTGCTATCATCTGCGTTACAGTCTTTATCTTGCCTGTAGTTCCTGCAGCTATCACTATCCCCTGTGCTGTCGCAACCTGTCTCATTCCGGTTATTATAAATTCCCTGCCGAGTATCACTATCACCATCCAGCCGGCGACGTCTCCTGTCTGCGCCAGACATATCAATGCAGACATGACGAGAAGCTTATCTGCGAGAGGATCCATGAGTTTGCCGAAATTGGTGACCAGATCATGCTTTCTGGCTATCTTTCCGTCCAGCATATCCGTAAGAGCCGCTAATATGAATATAACGGTAGCCGCATACCTGTAGTCCATAAGATATACTGCAATAAAAACAGGGATGGCAAATATCCTGCCTATCGTCAGCTTATTAGGTAAATTCATATCATTCCTCCATTTTCCCGACTAAATCGTAATCAAAAGCGTCTTCGATCTTTACTTTTACCATGTCTCCCGGTTTTAAATCTCTCTTCGATATAAATATTACTGTATTGTCTATATCAGGGGCGTCGTACTGTGTCCTTCCCGTATACGCTCCGGTATCATCTTCTCCCTCCACGAGCACTTCCAGAATTTTGCCTTTCTTTTCTTCATTCACTTCGCGGGATATCTCCATCTGTCTGAGCATTACTGCATCAGCTCTTCCAGTTTTAACGTCTTCATCCAGCTGATCAGGCATTTCTCCCGCAAGAGTTGCTTCCTCCCGGGAATAAGCAAATACTCCCAAACGTTCAAATCTTTCTTCTTCTACAAACTCGAGAAGTTCTTCAAAATCCTCTTCACTTTCTCCCGGGAATCCCGTTATCAGTGTAGTTCTGATATGTATGTCCTCTATGCGTTCACGCAGCCTTGCTACAGTCCTTCTTATGCTTTCCGGAGTGGAGCGCCTTCTCATAGCCTTGAGTACTTTACCGGAAATATGCTGTATAGGTATGTCTATATAGCTGCATATCTTTTCATTGGATGCCATCACTTCTATGAGCTCATCGCTTATCCTGTCTTCATAACAGTACATCAGCCTTATCCATCTTATACCGTCTACATTGCAGAGCTTTCTAAGAAGCTCAGGAAGCGCAAAATTTCCGTACAGATCCGCTCCGTATCCCGTCACATCCTGCGCTATTAGTATGAGCTCTCTGCATCCTCTGTCGGCAAGAGATTCCGCCTCCTTTACGATATTGTCCATAGGCCGGCTTCTGTAGCTTCCTCTTATCTGCGGTATAACGCAGTAGGCGCATCGATTGTCACAGCCTTCCGCTATCCTCAAGGTTGCGGTATATGGATTATCTTCAAGCTTTCTCGCTGAAAACTCCGTAAACTTTTCGGGCTGACATGAAAAAGCCTTCATCCTTTCACCCTTTCTGAAATTCTTTATCATATCCGGGAGACGCTCATAGTCATTGACTCCCAGAAATATATCAACCTCCGGCATTTCCCTGTAAAGCTCATCCCTGTATCTTTCAGAAAGGCACCCCGACACTACAAGTATTTTTTCATCACCGAAAGCATTTTTACAGGAAGCCATCTCGAATATCCTGTCGATGGACTCTTTTTTTGCATCGTTAATAAAACCGCATGTATTGACAAGCATGACATCTGCATCCTGTACATACGGTGTTGTTTCAATTCCCGCGTTTTCACAGATTCCCGCAATTCCTTCAGAATCATTTGAATTTTTAGGGCATCCCAATGTATCTATATATATTTTCATTCCGTATCTTCGCCTTCTGCATCTTTCATGTTTTCCAGGTCTTCTTCGGATATGAGCACCTGTCTCGGTCTGCTCCCGTCGGCAGGTCCGATTATCTGGCGTTCCTCCATCGCATCTATTATTCTTGCCGCTCTGTTGTATCCTATTCTGAATCTTCTCTGAAGCATTGACACGGATGCCTGCTGAGCGTCCACGACAAGCTCTATAGCATCAGGCAGAAGCTCATCCTCCATATCCTTTTCACGTTCAGCAGACATAGAAGAATTTACTTTTTCTATCGAGCTCATGACGTTGTCCGAATATTCAGGTGAGTCGTCAGCCTGTGATTTTACGAATTCTATCACATCGTTCACCTCTTTATCTGATATGAAGGTCCCTTGCACTCTTAAAGGTTTGCTGCTTCCGAGAGGATTGAAGAGCATATCTCCTCTTCCCATAAGCTTCTCAGCTCCGGACATATCCAGTATAGTCATCGAATCATGATGTGATGATACGGCAAAGGCTATCCTGGACGGTATATTGGCTTTTATAAGGCCTGTAATCACGTCTGTTGAAGGTCTCTGCGTAGCGACTATGAGATGCATACCTGCCGCCCTTGCCTTCTGCGCCAGCCTGCATATGGATTCCTCCACCTGTGATTTCGATACCATCATAAGGTCTGCAAGCTCATCTATTATTATGATGATTTGAGGCATCACATTCTCTTCCTCATTTCGTTCTCTTACTTTGCTATTGTATCCGGATATTTCTCTAACGCCTTCTTCAGCGAATCTCCTGTATCGCTCGTCCATTTCTGCAACTGCCCAGTTCAGCGCGGCAGCCGCCTTGGACGGCTCTGTTACAACCGGTATCAGAAGATGAGGTATACCGTTGTAGTTTGCAAGCTCAACCACTTTGGGGTCTATGAGGACCAGCTTGACTTCATCCGGCGTAGCTTTGTACAGAAAACTCGTTATTATACTGTTTATGCAGACGCTCTTTCCTGAGCCGGTCGAGCCTGCTATAAGCAAATGCGGCATGGATTTCAAATCCGCGACTATAGCATTGCCCTCTATATCTTTTCCTACCGCAAAGCTTATTTTAGACTCGTATTTTTTGAATGCCTGGGACTCTATGATCTCCCTGATAGTGACCATGGTGTTCTGCTCATTTTCTATCTCAATTCCGACTGCGGGTTTTCCCGGTATCGGGGCTTCTATCCTTATACTCTTTGCTTCCATATTGAGAGCTATATCGTTGGCAAGATTGGTTATTCCGCTCACCTTTACGCCTACGTTGGGATGTACTTCATATCTGGTCACCGTAGCTCCCTGTGTGACGTTTGTTACTTCCGCGTCTATATTGAAGCTGTGAAGAGTATCTTCGAGTTTTTCCGCTTTTCTTCTCAGTTCGCTTTCACTGCTCATGTTGGCATTGATCCGCTCACCTTTTTTCAAAAGAGTCACCGGCGGAAATTCGTAATTATCCGATGAGGTTTCATTCACATTGAAATCTTCTTCTTTAAGCGTCATTTTCGCAGCTTCCGCTTTCGATATCTTTTCCTCAGCGGCTTTTGGAGAAAATCCACCGACTATTATAGGGTTTTTTCTGAATTTCTCTCTTTCCGATTCCGATGAGGTGCCTTTTCCATCGATTTTCTCACTATCTTCTCTTTCTCCCTGATCTCCAAACAGATAATTGAAGCCTCTTCTTTCAGCATCACCGCTCTCGTCTTCCATGTAGCTCAAAATCTTTTTCTGACCTTCGGATATATTCCCTTCAGGCATTGCGTCAACTGAATCAAAAACATCGCCCTGACGCGGATGCGCAGATTTTTTCCCCTGCTGGAGCATTTCCAGCCTCATTCTCATATGTTCTTCTTTCTGATGAAGCTCTTTCTCTTTTATTCTTGCTTCCTTTTTTTCGTCATGCTGCTTCTTGCGCAGTTTCGCATTTTCCATGAATCTTGACACCGGTGTATTCATAAGGAGCAGAAGACATACCGCTATGAACACGATTGAAAATATGTAAAGTCCCGGTATCCCTATGAGCTTCACTATGAAGCCTCCCACCGTCATGCCGAACGCGCCGCCGTCATCCAGAACTATTCCATTACTGTAGTAGATCGAAATATTGCTCAATCCGAATTTCGGAGCCGACGCACTTATGAATCTTGCCGAATTTATAAGCGATATATTCAGAAATATTATCAGAAGCAGTATCAATGATCTCAGTCCCGCATTTATGGTTTTTTTTGCGAACAACAATATACCGTATACTATAAAGTAATACGGCATTATATATGCGACGAAACCAAAACATCCCTTAAAAAATTCGGAAAAAGCCTGTCCGACCGCTCCTGCTGCCGAAGTCTGGAAAGCTATTATGAAAAACACCCCGACAGCGACAGAAATCATAGCGATGATTTCATCTTTAACCCGTTTGTTTATTCTGCCTTTTTCTCGAATGTCGGCGGCACTGCTCTTTCCTGACTGCGTCTGCTTTGCCTTAGAAGCTGTTCCTTTTTTGGCAGGCTTCGCCGTCTGTCTGCCTTTAGTGCTTCTGTTTGTTGTTTTTACTGTTTTTCTGCTGCTTCCCACCATAATATACTCTCCTACGCTACAGTCAGCGCGTAGCCTATCACGGCTATACCGAGAGCCCATGTATATATCGAAAAGCCCTTCAGTGATTTATTCGACACGAGCTTTATCATAGCTTTTATTGCAAAAAGCCCCGATATCGCCGATACCGCTACTCCTACAATTACAGATCCTATTAAAGCCATATCCATACCTTCTTTAAAAGCAGCCGGCGCTTCCACTATAACAGAGCCGAGAATTGAAGGTATTGATATGAGAAATGCAAACTTCACGGCAAACTCCCTGTTAAGACCTGAAATAAGTCCGCCGAACAATGTTGAGCCGGATCTTGATATTCCCGGACATATCGCAACACCCTGCATAAGCCCCACAAAAAACGCATTCCTGAATTTCATTTCTTCTATCCCCTTTCTGTTTCCGCCCATCTTCTCAGCGATTACCAGTGTCGTACCGGTTATCAGAAGACCTGTTCCTATAGCTATGAGGGAAAGATACAGAGCGTTGAAAAGCTCATTGAACGCAAGACCTATGATTGCCGTTGGTATTGTAGCCACTATTATCATAAATCCGAGCCTTCTTGTCGGATTTGCGTTGACCCTGAGTCCCTTCCCTGTAAAAATATCTTTTATAACTGCACCAAGCTCTTTTATCAAATCGATTATATCCTTCCAGTAAACGATGAACACCGATACGAGCGTACCCAGATGAAGGAGCACTGCAAAGGGAAGCACATTCTCCGCGCTTACATCGAAAAAATATTGCAAAAGCGCTAAGTGACCTGAACTGCTTATCGGTAAAAACTCTGAAAGTCCCTGCGTCAGACCCAGTATCACCGCCTGAAAATATGTCATATAAAAAATCCTCCCTGCCTTCTATTCATACATAGATGATTATAACATAACACCGTATCAAATGATATATTAAAATATTCCCCGTACAAAATATCCCTAATCTCTTTACATAAAAGACTTTCAAGTAGTATAATTGCTCTCAAAGCATTGATTTAACTACAATATCTGATAATGAATATAATAAACCAGATTTACTGAATCAGGAGGATAATGATATGAAGAGAAAACCAAACGTTGCAGTTGTCGGAGCTACCGGGGTTGTAGGCTCAACCTTTTTGAAAGTACTCGAAGAGAGAGATTTCCCATTTGAAAACATCTACATGATGGCATCTGCAAAATCCGCAGGAAAAAAGGTCATGTTCAAAGAAAAAGAATATACGGTCGAAGAGCTCACAGAACATTCCTTTGATAAACCAATAGATATAGCGCTCTTCTCTGCAGGAGGCTCTACAAGTGAAAAATTCGCGCCGATTGCCGCTGCACACGGCACCGTGGTTGTGGACAACAGCAGTCAGTGGAGAATGGATAAAAACGTTCCTCTTGTCGTCCCTGAAGTCAATCCCGAAGATATAAAATGGAACAAAGGGATAATCGCAAACCCTAACTGCTCAACAATCCAAGCGATGGTGGCTCTTAAGCCGCTTCAAGACAAATACGGCATAAAGAGAATCGTATACTCCACATATCAGGCGGTATCAGGCTCAGGAGTAAAAGGTATAAATGACCTTAAAAACGGGCTTGAAGGTAAGGAAGATAATCTTCAGGCATATCCTCACCCTATTGCCGGCAACTGCCTGCCTCACATAGACGTTTTCACGGAAAACGGATATACGAAGGAAGAGATGAAAATGATAAACGAAACCCACAAGATTCTCGGCGATGACAACATAAAAGTAACGGCTACAACAGTCCGCGTTCCTGTTTTCGATTCCCACAGCGAATCCATAAACATCGAACTTGAAAAACCTTTTGAACTGAAAGACGTTGTAGAGCTTTTCAAAAGCTCTCCGGGAATAGTGGTGCAGGATGATGTTGAGCACAATGTATATCCCCTTGCAAGGGATGCCGCCGGCACTGATGAAGTGTATATAGGGCGTATAAGGAGAGACTTTTCTGTGAAAAACGGGCTCAACATCTGGGTCGTTGCGGACAACATCAGAAAGGGCGCCGCAACAAACGCCGTCCAGATAGCTGAGCAACTTCTTAAAGACCAGACAGACAACTGAAGCAGATAACTGAAAGGAGATCACGATATGGTTATATGGCCCATTTTAAGTTCTCTGATAATGATTTTTATATTGATCGTTCCGGGAATCTTCTTCAAGAGAAAAAACATACTGACTGAAGATCAGAACGGAGCAATAAATAATATAGTGGTGAATCTCACATGGCCCTGTCTCGTAATAAACGCCATGCAGATAGAATTCAGCGTTCAGATATTGAAAGACAGCGCTTACATACTTGGAGTCTGTCTGCTGGTTCTGGCTATAATATTCATCCTCAGCATTCCTTTCGCGAAAATCATGAAGCTTACCAAAACGAAACGCTACGTAAGCATATTCATGCTGCTTTTCGGAAACACAGGATTTATCGGTATCCCTGTAATCCAGGCTCTTTACGGTGAGGAAGCAATATTTTATGCCGCTATAGTCGAGCTGATAAACGACGTACTCATATTCACCGTAGGCATAATGCTCATCCAGATGTCGGCAAAGGCCAATCTCAGGATAGAGCCGAAGCAGTTCATAAGTCCGGGACTCATAGGAGTAATAATAGGTCTCCTGCTGTTCCTGCTCAATATACAGCTTCCTGAAGTGCTGGGAGGCTCCATAGAAATGATAGGAAATGCCACGACACCTCTTACAATGTTCTGTATAGGTTTTCAGATAGGCGGTCTGAAATTCAAAGAGATAGCCGGAGATATACAGGTGTACGCTATATGTTTCGTAAAGCTTCTAATCGTACCTGTAATCACGCTGCTGCTGGTAAAGATGTGGGCAGGAGATTTCTCTCTCCTGGAGAAAGTTCTTATCATAGGCTTTGCAATGCCGGTAGGAGCAGTTGCCTCCATATTCAGCCAGCAGTATAAAGGCGAAGCTGTTTTCGCTACTAAAAGCGTACTTCTGTCTACCGTCTTTTCACTGATAACCATACCTGTATTCGCAATAATAATGGAGCTTTAAATCTCTGCTCGAATACATCATCGAAAATATGCAAAACCATCCCCTCCGCAGTAACTATCTTTACATCTTTATAGCTTATTGTTTTTCTTTCTTTAATTCCATCATTATGAATTTAACAAACTGTATCACCGGTATGTTCAGGAGCGCCAACCCGTAAACCGTCAGCAGCTGCGGCAGTCCAAGGGTAGCAACTTTAAACACGCTATCAAGTGCTGGTATCGCAATAGCACATGTTATCAGTATCATTCCAAGTAAAAATGCACCTATTAGGAACTTGTTGTTCCACAGCTTTCTTGTGAACACTACCGGTTTATCTGATTTGCAGTTGAAGCCGTGGAAGAGCCTGCTCACACAAAGAGTACCGAACGCCATCGTGCTTCCCAGAAGAGCGCTTCCTCCCATTTCTGCGGCAGTAAACCATCCGTGATAGCCTATCAAGAATGCAAGCACAGTCATAATGCATATTGATACTCCTCCTATTCCTATCCTGCTGAGAAAATCCTTTGTAAGTATGGATTCGTTTGCCGGTCTCGGCTTTTCATCCATCAGATCCCTGCTGTGAGGCTCAAGTCCCAAGGCAATCGCCGGCAGACTGTCAGTCAGCAGATTTATAAACAGGAGATGCACCGGTGCAAAAGGCACAGGCAGCGCAAATATCGAAGCATACAGTACAGTCAGTATCGCTCCGAAGTTTCCTGAGAGCAGGAACTGTATAGCGTATTTTATATTCTTGTATATATTTCTGCCGTTTTCTACTGCTTTTACTATCGTTGCAAAATTATCATCAGTGAGAACCATTGCCGCGGCGTCCTTGGAAACTTCACTTCCCGTTATACCCATAGCCACGCCTATATCAGCCTGTTTCAGTGCAGGGGCGTCATTTACACCGTCTCCGGTCATGGCCACGATATTTCCCTTGTCCTGCCATGCTCTGACTATTCTTATCTTGTGTTCGGGAGAAACCCTGGCGTATACGGAAATCTTATCAACGTACTTTTTGAGCTCTTCATCGTCCATACTGTCTATGACCACGCCTTCACACGCTTCCGACTCGTATTTGAGTATACCTATTTTCTTGGCTATGGCGGCAGCCGTTATCTTATGGTCGCCCGTTATCATAACAGGTTTGATTCCCGCACTGATACATTCAGCCACAGCAGCTTTTGATTCTTCTCTCGGAGGGTCCATCATGGATATGAGACCGAGGAATGTCATATCATCCTCATCTTCCACGCCCGGGTCGAAACCTTCCTCTACTCGTTTATAGGCAAAAGCAAGAACTCTGAGTCCGTTTCTTGAAAAGTATTCATTGCATTCTTCTATATCTTTTTTATCATTTTCCGTGATCTTTCTTACGCCATCCGGTGTCTGTATCATGTCCACCCTTTTTATCAGGACATCTACAGCACCCTTTGTTATCATCACATTTATATCATTTCCGGAAGCCTCTCTGTCAAAGAGCGCTGCCCGCTCTCCCGTCATCCTGTGACATGTGGACATGAGCTTCCTGTCGCTATCAAAGGGGATTTCACCTGTTCTTGCGGCTTCTTTTCTTTCAGTTTCGTATGATACACCCAGTCTTTCCCCGACATTTATCAGTGCAGTTTCCGTAGGGTCTCCGATTTCATTTCCGTCTGCTATTGACGAATCGTTGCAGAGCATACTTGATACGAGAAGCTGCCGTTCTTCATCCTTTTCAGTATCTATGTCTGCCGCGTTTATTCTTCTGCCGTGGAGATAGTAATTTTCCACTGTCATTTTATTCTGTGTAAGAGTCCCGGTTTTATCGGAGCAGATCACCGAAACGCTTCCTAGACCTTCAACAGCTTGAAGTTTTCTTATTATAGCGTGTTCTTTAGCCATCTTCTGCGTTCCGAAGGAAAGCACTATAGTAACTATGGAGCTGAGAGCTTCCGGTATGGCAGCTACCGCGAGAGCTACCGCAAACAGGAACGCATCCCCGATGGCTTCCCCTCTTATCACGCTTATACCGAAAAGGATTCCGCAGAACACGAGTATCAGTATGGAAAGCTTCTTTCCGAAGTTGTCGAGGTTGACCTGAAGCGGAGTTCTTTTTTCGGAAGTTGTTTTAAGAAGTGTGGCTATCTTGCCGACTTCTGTTTCCATACCTATGGAGGTTACGATAAATTCACCTCTTCCGTAGGTTACAAAGCTTCCGGAATAAACCATGTTAAGTCTGTCTCCGAGAGCAGCCTCACCTTCGATTGCAGACATATCCTTCTCGATGCCCAGGCTCTCTCCCGTAAGTGCACTTTCGTCTATCTTCATACCGGCATTTTCCGTTATTCTGCCGTCGGCAGGAACAAAATCGCCTGCTTCAAGACTCACTATATCTCCTACAGTTATCTGCGAAGCCGGTATTTTCACAAACTGTCCGCCTCTCAGCACTTTGGCTTCAGGGGCTGACATTTTCTTCAGGCTGTCGAGAGACTGCTCTGCCTTTACCGTCTGTACGGTGCCCAGTATGGCATTTATGGTTATAACGATGAGTATTACCACGGCGCTCTCAAAATCCCCAAGTATGCCTGAAATTATCGCCGCTATTATCAGTATGATGACCAGAAAATCCTTGAACTGTTCAAAAAATATGACAAGCGTAGATTTTTTCTTTCCTTCCGCAAGTTCATTCGGTCCGTACTTTTCTCTGTTTGCAGCGACCTGCTCTTCGCTGAGAGGCTCGGCGCTCCCGTTTACCTCAAGTTTTACCTCTTCGTCCGTCATCTGATAAAATTCTTTCATGATCTGCTTCCTTTCACCTCGTCTCCTTTATACACAAAAAGACTTTTACTGTCTTTTTCCGTACTGAAAAATACAATAAAAGTCTCGCTGTTTCATTACGTACCGGATGGAGATATCCATCGCGCTGACGATATCGTAAACGCCCATAAAGCGCCTGCTACTCCCTCTTATTTAATCAATCTCAATTTCGCCGCTATCAGCACTCCAGCTACATATCCTGCGATGCCATAACATCTTTGCCGTCATAATAGTTGCAGTTAGGGCATACTCTGTGCGGAAGCTTTGGCTCGTGACACTGAGGACAGATAGAAAGTCCCGGTGCCTTCATTTTCATATTCGGAGATCTTCTCTTATCTCTTCTGGCCTTTGAAGTTTTTCTCTTAGGTACTGCCATGCTTACACCTCCTTGCTCCAATTTAATATATACACTGGTGAAAAAATTTTCACGACTCAGTTTTTGATTGTTCCTCATTACGCAACTTCTAAAGTATACCGCCCGCCGGCATGAATTGTCAATAGATATTTTGCCGGGTGTCAAGAAATTGCGTCAAAGCGTCTCTTACACTCTCTGACCTGTAACTATTTCATATGTGTCTTTTGCAATCATGAACTCTTCGTTTGTAGGCACCAGAAGCACCTTTACCTTCGAATCGTCTCTTGAGACGATCATTTCCTTGCCTCTCACCTTGTTTTTCACAACATCAAGCTTGATGCCGAGATTTCCCAGGTCATTGCATATTACATCTCTCATGGAAATATCGTTTTCACCTACTCCGGCAGTGAACACTATGGCATCAACACCGTTCATTTCAGCGATATATGCACCTATATAGAATCTTACTCTGTGAGCGAATACCTTGAGTGCCAACATTGCTCTCTCATTTCCTTCTTCAGCAGCTCTTTCTATGTCTCTGAAATCGCTTGAAACACCGGAAATACCGAGAACTCCTGATTTCTTATTGAGGATATCGTTCATAACTCCAGGAGCAAGATTTTCCTTTTCTCTTATAAATGTAACGATAGCAGGGTCTATATCTCCGCTTCTCGTTCCCATTACGAGACCTTCAAGAGGTGTGAATCCCATGGAGGTGTCTATACATTTTCCTCTCTTTATAGCTGATACGGAAGCTCCGTTGCCAAGGTGACATGTTATGAGTTTGAGGTCGTCAAGACTTACATTCATTATATCCGCCGCTCTCTGTGCAACGTATTTATGGCTCGTTCCGTGGAATCCGTATCTTCTTACACCGTATTTTTCATAGTATTCATAAGGTATAGCGTAAATGTATGATTCTGGAGGCATGGTCTGATGAAATGCAGTGTCGAATACGCCTACCATAGGTGTATCCGGCATGAGCTCCTGACATGCTGCGATACCGAGAAGATTAGGCGGATTATGAAGAGGCGCCAGCTCTATACACTCTTCGAGAGCTTTGATGACAGGCTCTTCTATCAGCACCGAATGAGCAAATTTTTCGCCTGCATGAACTACTCTGTGTCCTACAGCTCCTATTTCGCTCATATCTTCAACAACACCGTGTTTTTCATCCTGTATTGCCACAAGAACGTGCGATATCGCATCCTTATGATCTTCCATAGGCGCTATATGCTGGAATTTTTCACATCCCGTTTTTTCGTGTGTTATCACTGAGCCTTCCATTCCTATTCTCTCTACCAGACCTTTGCAGAGCAATGATTCGTTCGTCATATCCAGCACCTGGTATTTAAGTGAAGAACTGCCGCAGTTGATTACTAAAACTTTCATTTACGATTTCCTCCATATTATCATCTGTTTTCAATATAATTTTGTTTCAATATGTTTTTAAGCAACTATAGTATTATAACCCGTATAAATATTTCATTCAAGGCATTTACTCAATTTTTATATACGGTCTGACCACTTTATCGGAAAAGTCATACATGTTTCTTCCGTTTATCAGATTATACATGTCCGAAGCGATAAGATCATGCTTAAGCGTACCGCTCACCGATGAAAACTTCTCTTTGTCCTTGTTTATGTTGGTAATAACGGGGCTTTCACACAAATTCTCCTTTTTTAATCTTCGCAGCAGAGCCCTTCCCTTTTTCCCCGCGGCCAGCACCCTCGCATACTTTCCGAATTCCGGATGTTTTTCTCTCAATCCCACAAGTACGTATATGAGCAGTCTTCTGACTGCCGACTCAGTATATCTCCGCGATGTGACCGCACCGGTCAGCTCATCCCATGAATCCGCATTCACTACCTCTTTCTTCAGCTTATTTTCAAGCCCCTCTCCCATGCAGTAAATCGAAGCGAGAGTCTCTTTATCATACCTCAGTATATCGCTTTTTACTATATCGAAGGCTTTTTCCTTCCATTTCGTATATCCGGCATTTTCTGCCATAAATTCAGCTGTCTTTTCAGTAACGTATAATGCAGCCTTTTCATCTTCTCTGTTCATCATCTCTCTTATCGTCGATGCCCCCGCAAATCCCTCTTCATCATTTTCCTCGAAATATCCTGCTCCGTACCGTCTTACGGGAACGGCATGTATCATTCTTCCGTTGTTTTCCCAATATATCATACGTTTAATGTATTCTACGGCGAGAATATTGTTTGGCGCCATCATGACCCTCGAGCTTTCTTCACCGAAAATGCTTTCCACCGCAAGCTGAGTTCCTTTCGCAAAAGAACAGCCTTCCTTCATGAATTCAGCTCTTTTTTCTGATATCGTCTCTCCGTTTTCGAGCATTGCTTCCGCAAACCTGCGGAGCGCAGGCGGATCTTCACATTCCGTGCCAAAGGATATATGCGTTGCTCCGAGACCTGCAAGTATATCCACTGCTCCTTCCGCAAATATCTCTGCTCTGTTGCATGCAAAAACAAAGGGAAGCTCCACGACAAGATCGACTCCCTCTTCTACCGCAGCCCTGCTTCTCGTCCACTTGTCAAACACCGCCGCTTCACCTCTCTGAGTGAAATCCCCGCTCATTACGGCTACTGTGCAGTCTGCACTGGTTATTTCTTTTGACTTATCAAGGTGGTACTTATGTCCCTTGTGAAACGGATTGTATTCCGCCGTTATACCGAGTATATTCATGAATCTATCATAACACAACGACTGCGAGAATAAAAGCTGACACAGCCGATCCGTCACAAAAGTAAAAATAATTATATATGCCGTTCATATTAAAATTAAAAATATCCATAGTCCATTCTATTCACAGACTACGGATATTTATGACCATCACAGTTTATTCTTCTTCAATCTCTTCCTGTCCTGGTATCGGTGAAGGCTCCGGCATTTCTTCAGAATTCACCTGAGTCCTGTAGGACATGTCCTTCAGTTCTTCCCTGTTTGCCGCAAGCGCAGAATTTATATCATCGAAGGCTTTTTCTATGCTCGTGAACATCTCTCCGAAATATATGGCGCTGAGATGCTCCATCTTGCCCTGGAAACTCTGCAGTATGCTGTCAAGATAATCATACGTTCCTATTTTCAACTGTTTTGCAGTGTTTTCGGTGACCCTCATGAGCTCGTCCGCCCTCATCTTTGCCTTGACCGTTATGTCCTTGTTTTCAACGAGGGCATCCGCCTGCTTCTGCGCGTCATCTATGACTTTTTCATACTGCGTCTTTGCTTCTGCTATTATTCTTTCTCTTTCGTTCTTTATCCATTGAGCCTGCTGTATCTCATCTGGAAGTTCCGCACGTATTTCTCTTACTATCTCAAGAAGCTCCTGAGAATCCACCATTATCTTCCCGGTAAGAGGAAATCCCGCAGCCGTATCAACTATCTCTTCGATTTCTTCCAAAAGTTCCAAAACTTTCATTTTCATCCTCCTATTTTCTGCGTTCAGTCAGCATGTCCATACTTTTCAGTATTTCATCCGGCACCAGTCCGTCTATGCACCCGCCGAGGGAATGCACTTCCTTTACCATGCTTGAGCTTATAAAGGAATACTTCGGATCGGTCATCAGAAACACCGTTTCCACTTTTTCATCAAAAAGACGCGCATTCATCTGCGCCATCTGTATTTCATATTCAAAATCCGTTGTCGCCCTCAAACCTCTTACGACAACCTTGAATCCGTTTTTATTGACATAGTCTGCCAGAAGTCCTGAAAAACAGTCGACTTTCACATTTTTAAAAGCCTTCATCGTTTTTCGTATCATTTCTTCTCTTTCTTCGAGCGAAAAAATGGACTTCTTGGAAGGGTTTATTGTGATACCTATAGTTAGCTGATCATACAGCTTGGCCGCTCTTTCTATTATATTGAAATGACCGTTCGTCAGTGGGTCAAAAGATCCGGTGTAAAGAGCTTTCGTTTCCATATGCCCATCCTCCAAGCTAAAGTTACTTAATTATAGCATATCCAGCTTTTTCGTTCAACTGTATTCAACCATATATTGTCAGCTTAACTATTCCGTATTTCCTTTCTTTCAGCTTCTTAAAGCCATACATATCATCGGGAAGTTCTTCTTCCTTTCTGTGCTCGGCGATAATAAGTCCTTTTTCATCAAGAAGTCCGTACTCGTCTATGAGCCTGAAACATTCATCGAGCATTCCCGCACCATACGGCGGATCTAAAAATATTATATTGAATTTTTCGTCAAGGCTCATGAGATTTTTTCTGTAATCTCCTGCACATATCTTTACGCCTTCTTCAATACCGCAGTGAGATATATTATCCTTAAGCAGCTTCAGACTTTCCCTAGATACATCACAAAACACGCATTCTTCCGCGCCTCGGCTTAAAGCCTCTATCCCGATGCCTCCCGTACCGGTGAACAGATCCAGGAATCTGCTTCCTTGAATTTCATTTGCCAGCATGCTGAACAGGGCTTCTTTTACTTTATCCGTTGTCGGTCTTATATTATTCCCCAAAGGCGAGCTAAGCTTTCGCCTCTTATATTTTCCTGCTATGACTCTCATACTCTGCTCCTGACGATAAAATTTCCATGTACTGCAAAGATTTTAACACCTATCTCTGAAAATATCCACCTTTAGCTGCTACTAAAGATTGAAGCTGAAATCTCCTCCGAAAAACTCTTCCGCTTTTTTTTTCAGAAGACTGTTTTCCTCGTTTTCAAGAATCGGATCATCCCTGAGTATTTTTTTTGCTTCCTCTCTTGCATGATTCAGAACTTTTATATGTCTTGCCATATCGGTTATTTTCAAATCGGGGATGCCGTGCTGTCTTGTGCCGAAAATTTCTCCCGGTCCCCGCAGCTTCAGATCTTCCTCCGCTATGTAAAATCCATCCGAAGAGCTTTCCATTATACTGCCTCTCTTCTCAGCCTGCTCTGAATTACCTTCACTTATCAGGAAACAGTAGGATCTGTATTTTCCTCGTCCGACGCGTCCTCTCAGCTGGTGAAGCTGTGCAAGACCAAATCTTTCCGCATTTTCGATGACCATAACGGTTGCATTCGGAACATTTATCCCCACTTCTATAACGACCGTCGCAGCAAGTATATCTATACCGCCCTCATAAAATCGTCCCATTATCTCATCTTTTTCCGACTGTTTCATGGCGCCGTGGAGCATCGCAACATTATATCCCTTAAAACGTTTTCTGAGTTCTTCAAAAATCTCTGTGACCGACCTGGCATCAATCTCGTCGGACTTTTCTATAAGCGGCGTCACCACATATGCCTGACGTCCTTCGGAAAGCTGTTTTTCAAGAAAATCATAGCATTTTCCTCTGTCTTCCCCTTTAAGATTTCTCGTTATCGTTTTCTGGCGTCCCGGAGGCATTTCATCTATTATGGAAACATCAAGATCACCGTACATTACTACCGCCAGTGTTCTCGGTATGGGAGTCGCCGTCATAACGAGTATATTGGGATTTTTCCCTTTATTTTTCAGCTTTATTCTCTGATTTACTCCAAATCTGTGCTGTTCATCGGTTATGACAAGTCCTATATTATTAAATTCCACATCTTCCTGTATCACCGCATGAGTCCCCACAAGCACCTGTATATCCCCGCTTTTTACTTTTGCCAGCATTTCCTTTCTTTCCGCGCCCTTTACAGAGCTTGAAAGAAATCCGGTACTGATACCGTGCTTTTCAAAACTCGCGCTTAGACCGTCAAAATGTTGTTTTGCAAGTATCTCCGTAGGAGCCATCATCACAGATTGGTATCCGCTTTCGGCTGCTTTATACATCGCCGTCTCCGCGACTGCGGTCTTTCCGGAGCCTACATCTCCCTGCACCAGACGGTTCATCACCTTCTCACTTTCAAGGTCCCTTTCTATTTCATCTATGCACCTCAGCTGTGCTCCGGTCAGTTTATACCGAAACGAATCTATATACGGTCTTACGTCGACGTCTTTTGAAAACGCTATCCCGTTCTTCCCGTTTCTGATATTTTCCTTCGCAGCCATCAGTCCGGTCTGAAGTATCAGCGACTCATCAAATATAAGCCTGTATTTTGCTTCCAGCAGTTTATGTTTTTCTTCAGGGAAATGTATATTCTCAAGAGCATAATTTATGCTGCACAGATTGTTCTCTGTCAACATTTTTTCAGGCAGCATATCCTGCAGCTCTCTGTACATATGTTTTATCTGCATCTGATACGTCCGCATTTCCTTTTGAGATATTCCTCTGGTAAGAGGGTATACGGGGAATATCCCGTAAAAGGCTTTTCCGTCCGCATTTTCAAATTCGGGATGCAGCATTTGTTTTTTACCGAAATTCACAGAAATTTTTCCGTAAAAAAGGTACTCCTCTCCCGTCTTAAATCTGTCTCTGACATACTTTGCATTAAAAAAAACGACTTCCAAAGAGTCTGTGTCATCTGTTACAAGAAGTCTGAGCCGTTGTATCCCACCGTATCTGTATCTGTCTGCTGCTACGATATCCGCTTTCCCTTTTATCATAACAGTATCCCCTTCTGATGCCTCTCTTATATTCACGGCTTTTCTCCTGTCCTCATAGTCTCTCGGAAAAAATAACAGCATATCTTCGATGGTCCGTATCCCCAGTTTTCTGAGATATTCTGCTTTTTTGCTTCCTATCCCTTTTATCTCCCTGACACTGTCGCCAAGCTTCATTATCTGCTCACCTCTATATGTCTTTTAACGATGTTCTTTGAAAGCGTACCCGTTACTATTATCTTTACCGTCTTTGGTTTTTCTCCCATCTTTTTTTCCATATTATCATATATATAATCTATTATTTTTCCTGTAGCCTTCTTTAT
The DNA here is from genome assembly GCA_964473095.1 of uncultured Oscillospiraceae bacterium. Lineage (GTDB taxonomy): Bacteria > Bacillota > Clostridia > Peptostreptococcales > Anaerovoracaceae > Lentihominibacter. Next base: position 20,162 of record CAYYMY010000002.1, read on the forward strand.
GCTCGTGCCGAAATGGATTATCACATATACAGTAATAACAAGACCTGATTTTTCTTCCTTTACATGTATCCCTCCGGCTTCTTCGTCATACAGATTCATTCTGGATGCTATTCCCGGCACTACATTCATGTACTTGCCTTTGTAATTCAGTATTTCAACTTTTCCGTCACAGTTTTCTATTGCCTCGGCAACTATTTTGTTTACTATATTATGGAAAAAATGTATTTCTCCCAGTTTATTCTTATAATCAAACATTTCACTGCTCCTTATCATCATCCATATATAAATTTTATCTTTTTCCCGCTCGTTTTACAAGCACAATATAAAACTTCGCAAATATAATGATATAAAGAAAAAAATAAATAGCGCCCACTTTCGTGAGCGCCTGTTTCCGATGTTATATGGCACGGTTTACTTTGCCTGATCTTATGCAGCGAGTGCATACCTTGGCTTTTCTTACTGTTCCGTCTTCTTCAATTCGTATAGTCTGAATATTGGCATTCCATTTTCTCTTAGTATGTCTGTTGGAATGAGATACATTATTTCCGGAAACCTGTCCTTTTCCGCAAATTTCACACTTTCTTGACATCTGCCGCACCTCCTTCTTATCCTTATGGTATTAACGCTTTCGCAGTTTTCTTTTACAAATCAGAACATATGACATTATAGCACAACAAAAAAACTAACACAAGATAAAATTTAAAGCTTTTAAACGTTTGTCACTTGTCCCTATTCCTTTTCGCCGAAAAACTCCGACCTCAATATGGACATCAGATGCAGATCATAATACCTTCCGTCCTTTTTCGCCGCATTTCTTGCTATCCCCTCATCTTTAAATCCGATTCCCTCATAGAGAGCCGCCGCTCTTTTATTTCCAGTATAATAATCAAGGGTTACTCTTTCCATATGAAGGAAAGTGAAACAATACTCCAGCACTTCGTTCATTATTTCTTTCCCGAGACCTTCGCCCCACAGCGCGTGATCTCCTATATAGAACTTCGTTATATCCAGAGAATCCCGGTCTCTGTCTATACGGGATATATATATTCTTCCCGCCGGCTGCTCCGTTTCTCTGTTCACTATCGTGAAATCAAGCTTTGTCGGATCCTTTTTATTATACAGAGCCTCCGTGACCACATCCTCATAGCCGCGGTTTTCATCGCAGCTCAGGAATTCCGCTATTTTCTCATCTCTTTCCCATCGCGTAAAATACTCATAATCCGAAAACTCTGTTTCTCTTATTATGAAATTTTTAGTTTCCATTTCCTTTCTGCGCTCCCTCACATTTTAATCAAGATTCACCTAATCTTTACAATTTACAAATTTACTGTGTTATTATATTATTATATTCTGAAAAGAAATAATACACAAGGAGAATCTCCAATATGGGACGACTTTTCATATCAGCTGTCGCCGTGATTGTTTTTACAGTCTCACTTTTTCTCGGCGGATGTTCGCTTGGAGAGCAAAGCAGAGAAGACGAACTGAAAAGCACACTGAAAACAACTTATGATGAACTGAATTCCACATTTTCCGGCGATACAGGGAAATATTCCCTTGTCTCTGAATATCTTTATTCATGGGCAAAAAAGAACGAGCTTACAGTGGCTGAAAACCAGGACAGCTATATGGTCATAGAAAATCCGGCAACCGGCGGATATGAAGACAGCGAATCCACGGTACTGCAGTGCGCCGTAGACACGTCACATCTCAATGCTTCGATGCAGCCCCTTGCCGTTTCCCTAACTGCCCTGCTCGGACCTGAATCCCACGGTCCGATATCCCTCATAATCACGGAAATCGACAGCGGTAATTATACAGGCGCCGCCTCCGTTAAGCCAGAATACTACGAGTGTGATAATTTCATAAATATACAGTACGGCAATGAAACATCACTCCTGACATCCGGGTCTGATGCTTTTACCGGAACAATGACTTCCGATATATCCACATCCTCACCTTCATATTCCCAGGCATATTCCATAACCATGTCTACTGAAGGATATTCTGACCCCTTTGATTTTGAGCTCAATTATCCGAATCCCGTGGAAACAATAGGAAGTCTTCTGGCAACACAGAAAAGTTCAGGCAATCTTTTCCAGATAGCATCGTTCAACTGCGAGTATGCCGAGGGATATACTCCTGTTTCAGCTACCGCGGTAGTCGTGATAGACGGAAACGATGTTGAAAGCTTTACAAAAAAGTTCAACAACTCATACGAAAACGTACAGGAAAAATTTGCAGATCTTGACGACCATTTCGTATATACGATGACTGAGACCTCCATGCCGTCGTCTGTAATATCAAATAACTACAGCGATAACATAATCAGCCTGATGTATACACTGCAGACCGGCATATATCTTCAGGACGAAGACTCCGATCAAATAATATCCGCTTCCAATATATCGTCCATAAGCACTGACGGAGGCAAGCTCAACGTAATAATAAATTCAAGGAGTTTAGATGCAGACGTCCTCCAGGAAATGTCAGACTCTTTCGCCACGACATCAGGTCTTTGCGATATACAGTACTCCGCATCGGAAGCTGAAAAAACATGGACATCCGATGCCGAGCGTGACCTGGCGCAGTTTTTCCTCGATGCACTGAGTTTTGATGAATCAAACGGACTTTCAACTATAAAAAGTTCTGAGCTCGATATATTTTCATCAAAGGTTTCAGGACTGAATGCTATCTCCTATACGTTTAATTCGGAAAACCGGAAAGCGGCGCTTATGAATCTTCTCCACTTCCTGTCGAGCAGAGTTACCAGCGACTAAGCCGCAGTGCAGCTTGCGAATATAAAAAGCCTGCAGCGATTTTACAGATTACACAAGATCGTAAATCACTGCAGGTATTTTAGATGTATTTTTTATTATTCTTTATGTAGCCCATATATGTCATTTTCAATCTATATATGTAAAATTTGCCGATGCCGACGCTAAAAGTTTTCCCGTATCTTCATCAAATGCTCTTGCCCTTATCCTCGCCATACTTCTTCCAAGGTTGAGGATTTCCGTATCTATCAGAAAGCTCTCGCCTGTGAAAGGTCTTATAAAGCTTACAGCCAGCTCTGTCGTAGTCACATTTCTGCCGCTTGCCGCCATTATAGACATACCCATGGCTGTATCCATCATCCCTGACACGGCTCCTCCGTGCACCTGCCCCCTTTGATTCTTTTCCCAGTCTCTTTTAACGAATCTTATCCTGCATTCCGTTCCCTCCGCACTGCATCCTACAGGCTGAGGATCAAGCAGAGTATTCATGTTCTCCGTTTTGTCCTCGGATATATCACCTGTGATTTTGATAAAACGTTCTTCGATTTCTCTCGATTCAAATTTTTCAATAATATTTCTCTTTATCATTTTCTGTCTCCAGTCTTGTATTGTCTGATTATTTATATATTTTACATTTGATTCACAAGCTATATTATATAACAACATAAAAAATTTTTGAAACCCACTCTTTCCGGCTTATAAAATATTTTTCAGTTAATACAGAACTGAAAAGTACATATCTCCATTTTATCCCTGCTGGAGCAGCCGTAAATTTTTCGGACTGTTGGAAAAATTTCAAATAGAACTGTCAAAAAAAGTCAAAGGTCTTTCGAAAGCAAAGCCACCGCCTCCACATGCTTTGTGCCCGGGAAATTATCAAACGGCTTTACCGAGCGCACCTCATACCCGTAGTACTGCATATAATACAGATTCTCCGCAAGACTTTTAGGGTTGCAGGATATATACACTATCTGATCTACGCCGTATCCTATTATCTTATCAAGTGCATTTGCAGATATGCCAACCCTCGGAGGATCCACGACTATCACGTCCGGCTTTTCACTTTCAGGCATAGAATTCAGCACTTCAAATACATCTCCCGATATGAAACGGCAGTTTTCTATGCCGTTGTAAGCCGCGTTCTCTTCCGCAGCCCTCACAGCCTCCTCTACTATTTCTATTCCTACTACCTCTCCTGCGCTTTTTGCCAATGCCTGGCTTATAGTTCCCGTCCCGCAGTAAAGGTCAAACACTTTTTTACTTTCAAAATCGTCTATAAGCCCTATCGCATAAAAATAAAGCTTTTCCACCGCTTCAACATTAGTCTGGAAAAACGAAAAGGCGCTTACTTTGAACTTGAGTCCCATGATCTCTTCTTCATAGTAATCTCTGCCGTATAAAACTCTAAGTTCATCGCAGTAAACTGCATCAGCCAGTCTATCGTTTATCGTCCTCAGTATCCCTACCACTATGTTCTCAAGGGGAAGAGAAAGTATCATAGACGTGAATGCCTCCTCATCAAATCCCTCCTCAGAGCTTGTGACTACATTGACTAAAAGCTCTCCTGTTCTGACACCTCGCCTCAATATAAGATGACGCATGAGACCCTTATGAGTTTTTTTGTGATAATGTGAATATCCTCTGCTCGATACAAAATCAAGCACTGCCCTGAGCACACGGTTGAAATCCTCATGAACCAGCTGACATTCATCTACGGTCACTATAGACATGAAATGTTTTTTCCTGTGCATCCCCAGCGTCATAGGACCGCCTTTTTCCATATCCCCAAACGTATACTCCATCTTGTTTCTGTATCCGAAACGATCGGGAGCCGGCTCTATTTCAATGAATTCTCCGTACCTTATGTCTTTTCTGTCGAGCAAACCTTTAGTCTCGCCCTCTTTATTCCTGAGCTGCTCTTCGTAAGGAATACCCTGATAGGAACATCCTCCGCACAGCTTGCTGTCCCTGCATATATACATATATCGCCCTTTCCGTTTTAAAATCTGCCGTAATTATCGTAAAATTCCCTTTTATACTCTGTGAACCTGTCCTCTTCTATAGCTTTTCTTATTCCTGTCATAGTATCTATCAGAAAATGAAGATTATGGGTAGTCATAAGCATAGAAGAAAGTATCTCATCGCATTTAAAAAGATGTCTGAGATAAGCTTTTGAATAATTTCTGCAAGTATAGCAGTCACAATTAGGATCCAGCGGTGTGAAGTCTTTCTCATACTTGGCGTTCTTTATGTTCACCCGCCCCATCGAAGTCATGGCAAGTCCATGTCTTGCTATTCTCGTAGGGAGAACGCAGTCGAACATGTCTATTCCTCTTTCCACTCCTTCAAAGAGGCAGTCGGGACTTCCTACTCCCATGAGATATCTCGGTTTATCCTTTGGAAGCCTGTCCACACAGTCATCCATCACATCGTACATTATATCTTTAGGCTCTCCCACGCTGAGCCCGCCTATGGCATATCCGGGAAGGTCAAGGTCAGTTATCTGCTCCGCGCTTTCTCTTCTGAGGTCCTTATACATACCTCCCTGCATTATGCCGAACAATGATTGTTTTTCTGTATTTTTATGGTATTCCCTGCACCGTTTCAGCCATCTCGTCGTTCGATTGAGGGAATTCTTCACGTATTCTCTGTCGGCAGGATACGGCGTACATTCATCAAAAGCCATTATTATATCAGATCCCAGAGCATTCTGTATCTCCATCGACTTTTCAGGAGACAGCATATGTTTTGAGCCGTCTATATGAGAACGGAACTCCACCCCCTCTTCGCTTATCTTTCTCATTGCTCCGAGACTGAACACCTGAAAGCCTCCGCTGTCTGTCAGTATCGCTCTGTCCCAGTTCATAAACTTATGAAGCCCTCCTGCTGTCTTCACTAACTCGTGTCCCGGTCTAAGGTAAAGATGATATGTGTTGCCGAGGATTATCTGTGCTCCCATATCGGCAACATCCTCCGGCTTCATAGCTTTAACTGTCCCTGCTGTTCCAACAGGCATGAACACAGGCGTCTCTATAGTACCGTGAGGCGTATGCACTCTTCCGCGTCTTGCCCCTGTCTTATTATCGCTTTTTATAAGTTCATATGTTACTGCAGGCATTTTTTCTCCTTCTTATATCTGCTCTATCATTATCTGTCAAGATATTCCAGTATCTGTCCGTATTCTTCAATCAGCTTCTCATAGCTGCATCCGCAGTTTGCAGGACTTGTGGACGGAAGCCTCACCGCTCTGACACCGCACGTTGGATAGCAGAGTTTTTCATAAAGCTGATATGCTTTTCCTCCCGTTGCAAAAATCGCCCTTATATCCGCTTTGGAGAGGATATCGTTCATATCGTTCGCCTTGGGATTTTTTATGCTGGTATCGGATGCTCCTTTTATCTCACAGCTTTCAAGCACATCCCAGAGTGCTATGCCGTTTTTCTTCAGCATGTATTTCTTTTCATCTATGGTTTTCGGCAAATCTTCTTTTAAAATATCCGCCAGCACCATCCAGAACCTGTTTCTCGGATGTCCGTAATAAAACCCCTGTTCTCTCGACTTAGGCGACGGGATAGTCCCAAGTATCAGCACTTTTGAATTTTCGTCAAAAAAAGCTCCGAATTCATGCTCCACTCTCTTTGTTTCCATATCCTTTCCTGTTGCTATTCTATGAACATAGCATCTCCGTAACTGAAAAATCTATATCTCTTTTCTATGGCTTCCCTGTAAGTCTCAAGTATTTTTTCTCTGTCGTAGAGCGCCGATATAAGCATCAGAAGGGTGGATTTAGGAAGATGAAAATTAGTTATCAGACTGTCTATTATTTTAAACTCATATCCGGGATATATAAATATATCCGTGTCTCCGTCTCCGCTTTTCACCTGCATACATCCCGCTTCTTCATCGTAATACGCTGCGCTCTCGAGAGTTCTCGTTGAAGTGGTTCCTACGGAAATTATACGTCTTCCTTCCCGCTTTGCCCTGTTTATCTTATCCACGCTTTCCTCGCTTATGTGATATTCTTCAAAATGCATCGAATGATCTTCTATATTCTCGCACTTTACAGGCCTGAAAGTTCCTATGCCTACATGAAGCGTTACATATATCGTCTCCACGCCCTTTTCCTGTGCTTTTTCAAGTATTTTCTCCGTGAAATGAAGTCCCGCTGTAGGCGCCGCCACAGATCCTTCTTCACGGCAGTATACAGTCTGATACCGTTCTTTATCGCTGTCGTCTCCTGCTCTTTCTATATAAGGAGGAAGAGGCATGCTCCCAATCTCTTCAAGCCGTTCCATAAAAATCCCCTCATATTCAAATTCGACTATTCTCGTACCGTCTTTGCCGTAATCTTTTATCTTTGCCTTCATCAGAGGCTCCTCGAAAAAAATTACGACATCCCCCGGTCTTAGTCTTCTTCCCGGTCTTACCATAGCTTCCCAGATATCGTCTTCTTTTCTCTTTATAAGAAGGAACTCCACTTTAGCGCCAGTGTGCTCTTTCACACCGAAAAGCCTTGCAGGTATCACCTTTGAATCGTTCATGACAAGGCAGTCGCCCTTTTTCAGATAATCTAAAATATCGTAAAACTTTTTATGCTCTATCTTTCCGGTATCTCTATGAACTACAAGCAGTCTTGCCTCGTCCCTTTTCTCCGACGGCTTTTGAGCGATCAGCTCCTCAGGCATCTCGTAATCAAAATCTTCTATCTTCATTCATTTCACCTTTATAAAATTATTCTTGTCCCCCTATAACTGGGTCTTATTATTACGGCATATCCATAGAAATTTGTTCATCCTCCGTCATCTCATCCTCAGCAGGATTTTCTATACCAAGATGCTTATATGCCATATTTGAAACTACTCTTCCCTTCTGCGTCCTGTGCAGGAATCCCGCCTGTATAAGATATGGCTCATAGACATCCTCTATCGTAACTCTCTCTTCTCCTATAGATGCCGCTATAGTATCTATCCCCACAGGACCGCCTCCGAATCTTTCTATTATCATCTTCAGTATCTCTCTGTCCAGGCTCTCAAGACCCATATCATCCACACCGAGAGCATCCAGCGCTCTTCGCGTTGTATCAATATCGATGATGCCGCTGCCTTTCACCTGAGAAAAATCTCTCACTCTCTTAAGCATTCTGTTTGCCACTCGCGGAGTGCCGCGTGATCTTTTCGCCATCTCTTCCAGAGAGCTCTCGTCCGCCTGTACCTTCAAAATCCTTGCAGACCGTTCTATTATGCTTTTAAGCTCGTCAGTCGTGTACATTTCAAACTTGCAGCTCACTCCGAATCTGTCTCTGAGCGGTGCGGAAAGACTTCCTGCCCTTGTCGTCGCTCCTATAAGCGTGAATTTGGCTATATCAAGTCTGATAGACCGCGCCGAAGGTCCTTTGCCTATTATGATATCCAGCGCAAAGTCTTCCATCGCTGAATACAGCACTTCCTCCACAGACCGATTGAGCCTGTGTATCTCATCTATGAAAAGTACATCGTTTTCATTCAGATTAGTAAGTATCGCAGCAAGATCTCCCGCTCTTTCTATTGCAGGTCCCGAAGTTATCCTGATATCTACACCCATCTCATTTGAGATTATACCGGCAAGTGTCGTTTTGCCCAGCCCCGGAGGTCCGTAAAACAATACATGGTCGAGAGGTTCATTTCTCAGTTTTGCCGCCTCTATGAATATTTTCAGATTATCCGTAGCCTTTTTCTGGCCTATGTAATCATCGAGCTTCTGAGGACGCAGCGTTATTTCGGATTTTTCTTCGCCGCTTCCCAGTTCTGCCGCAGTTATTCTTTCTTCATAATCCATAATAAATCTCCCTTTTCCTGATCTTTCTTCAACCTTTTAATTAAGTTAAATGAGATTTTTCAGCGCAAACTTTATGTAATCTTCCGCCGTGTACGAATCGTCTTTTATGTCTGAAAGCGCGTTCATAGCCTCTCCTCTCGTATATCCAAGGGAAACAAGCGCTTCTGCCGCTTCGCTCCTTGTATCCTGATAATGGATATCTTTCGACGCTCCGTCCTTTTCCGCAACCTGACGTTCTTCCCCCGGAGAAGAGAATTTATCTTTGAGCTCCAGCACTATCCTTTCTGCAATTTTCTTTCCTATTCCGTTTGCTTTCGTTAGCGCTTTCGCATCTTCGAAAAGAATAGCTTCTCTCAGCTGCTCCATTGTAAAACAGGATAATATAGACAATCCGGCTTTAGCGCCTACGCCGTTTACAGAAATAAGTTTTTTAAAAGCATCCAGCTCTCCTTTTCTTGAAAATCCGTAAAGGCTCACATCGTCCTCTCTTACCGACATCATGGTATAAACCATTATTTCATTTCCCTGTCCGCTTAAATAGGCAGCAGAATTGGACGGAACTGATATCTCGTATCCCACCCCGCCTACATCTATCACTATGTATCCATCGCCTTTTTCAGCGAGTATTCCTCTTATAAATCCTATCATTTTAATTTCAGCTCCTTAAATCTTCTGTTCATATCCGCCGAATGTCCGTGACAGACTGCCGCCGCAAGAGCATCTGCCGTATCATCAGGTTTCGGCACTTCCTTTAAGTTGAGTATCGTCTTTACCATCTGCTGCACCTGCTTTTTCTCAGCTCTTCCATAACCTACGAGCGCCTGTTTTATCTGAAGCGGCGTATATTCCTCGATTTCTATTCCCTCTTTTACACAGGCAAGCACAGCGACGCCTCTCGCCTGTCCCACGAGAATCGCTGTTTTGGCATTTGTATTGAAAAACAGTTCTTCTATCGATGCGACATCAGGTTTTTCCCTCTCTATTATCTCTCGTAGGGAATCATACAGATATTCGAGCCTTTCCCGCATGGGCATTCCCGCCTCTGTTGTGATTGCTCCATAATCGCACACTTTGAATCTGTTTCCGATCTTTTCTATGACACCGTATCCGAGAATAGCGTAGCCCGGATCTATCCCAAGTATTTTCATGCTTAATACGTCCTTTTTATGCAGTCTGCGCTTCTTTTCTATAAGCACGTAAAAATCCAAAATAATTATATCATAAAACTTAATAAATAAAAACTTCCCGCAGATAAAATCATTTACTTAAGTCTTGAGTATTTTTTTCATTTCATGGTATAATTATAAAAACATTTCAGCTTGCATACCGATATATCAGATTCTCTGTTCCGGGTTGCCCGATGCTGTTTTCATAATTTTCTTCGGAGGAATTCATATGCGTATTTCAAGACAGAATAAAATACTTGAACTCATTGAAAATTACGAGATAGAAACACAGGATAAACTGGCCTCGATGCTTCGTGATTTCGGATATGAAGTTACTCAAGCCACTATTTCACGAGATATAAAAGAGCTTCATCTAGTCAAAACACTTTCCTCATCCGGAAAGTATAAATATGCGGTCGCAACGGAAACCAGCTCTCCTATGTCAGGCAGACTTTCAAATATATACCGGGAAACGGTAAAATCCACCGCATATTCAGGGAACATAGTGCTGCTTAAAACCATATCCGGCTGCGCCAGTGCAGCGGCAGAAGCCCTCGATTCTATAGGAATCCCCCATGTCATCGGCTCGGTGGCCGGAGACAACACCATCATGTTTGTCGTAGATGATCCCTTGAATTCAAAAAGTGTTGTGGATTTTCTGAACGATATGCTTGAAAAATAAGAGGTCACATATGATAAGATATCTAAGCATCAAAAACTTTGCCACTATAGAAAATACGGAAATCGAATTCAATGATGGGCTCAATATAATAACCGGAGAGACCGGCGCCGGCAAATCAATCGTAATAGAAGCGGTAAGTCTCGCTCTCGGAAGCCGTGCAGATACCACTTTCATCCGCTCGGGAGCTGATAAAGCTGTGATCCAGATGGTGGTCGAGCATAAAGGCTCCGAATATGTTATAAGCCGACAGATATCGGCATCAGGCAAGAATATATGCCGTATAAACGATGAAGTGGTCACTCTCGGACATCTTTCAATGGTATGCAGAAAACTCGCTGATATACACGGACAGTACGATCATCAGTCCCTGCTCAATCCGGAATATCATATAAAACTTCTCGATTTGTATCACAAAGATGAGATACTGCCGGCAAAAGAAAATGTGAGGAAGCTCTACGAGAATTATTCCATGCTCAAGACGCAGCTTCGCAATATTACCCTTAAATCGGAAAAGGACAGGCGTGAACAGGATTTCATGCAGTTTGAACTCGATGAACTGAAAAACGCATCGCTTCACCTCGGAGAAGATGAAGAACTCGAAGATAAGATTTCACTGCTTCAAAACAGTGAAAAAATATATGAAAATCTTGCCGGTGCATATCAGATATCCTTAGAAGACGAGTATTCTGTCCTCTCTGCTCTGAAAAAAGTCTCTGACATGATATCAGAAACAGCTCCATATTCACAGGAGCTCGGAGAACTCAGCGAAAGACTCGATGAACTTTATTATGATTTTGAAGATATATGCTCTTCTATCAGAGGCAGCCGTGATAACGCGGTATTCTCTCCGGAAGAGCTCGATGCCTGCATATCACGCATTGAAACGATAAACAGATTGAAAAACAAACACGGAAAATCCATTGAACAGCTTCTTTCATATCAGAAAGAGCTAGAAACGATGCTCTCTGAGCTTGAAAATTCTGATGAGATTCAGACAGAGCTGAAAAGGCAGCTTTTGAAATGCGAAAACCTCCTTTCTGCTTCGTGCAGAGAACTTTCCAATGCAAGAAAAAAGGCGGCTGAAAAGCTGGAGAAAGAAATAACCGAAGAGCTAAAACAGCTTAATTTCAACGACGCCGAATTCTCTATAAGTTTCACTGAAGCAGACACCTTTTCGCCGGAGGGGACTGATATTGCTGAATTCATGATAATCGCCAACAAGGGCGAGCCGCTCAAACCTTTGAGCCGTATAGCTTCCGGCGGAGAAATGTCCCGTATAATGCTTGCATTCAAAAAAATAATCGGAGATTATGATGAAATACCGACGATAATATTCGACGAGATCGACAGCGGCATAAGCGGTATAACCGCCAGCATAGTGGGTAAAAAGCTTCGTGAGATATCTGAAAACCATCAGATAATATGCATCACACACCTTCCGCAGATAGCCGCTTTCGGCGAGCATAATTACAAGATAGAAAAAGATTCGGATGATATGATGACCTACACAACAGTGTCCGCGCTTTCCGAAAACGAAAAAATCCATGAAATCGCACGTCTCCTCGGCGGAGCAAATATAACAGAAACTACTCTCAAGTCGGCGCAGGAACTAATAGAGGCATCTGCCAGACAGTACGACAAATAAAACTCATGATTTAAAAAGAGCCGTCGTTTATTTGCGGCAGAAATACCGACTTTCAAGAGCTTTTACTATGTTTTCCACTGTTTTTTCCATGGACTTTCTGTCCGATTTTACGGTTATATCCGCATACTTTTCATAGAGCGGTTTTCTGCTCTCATACAGTTCCTCTATGCTCTGTCCTCTGCGCATGGCCACTCCTCTTGTTTTTATGTTTCTGAGCCTCCTTTTAATCTCCTCTATATCCGCTTCAATGTATACGATTATTCCGTTCTCTCCCATATGTTTCATCGCCGCCGGATAATATACGGCGCTTCCACCCGTGGCTATCACTGCGTTTTCCGCATCAAGAGACAGGAGTGCTTTTTCCTCCACACGCTTGAACGCTTCCACTCCTTCTTCATTTATTATCTTCTGAAGAGATTTGCCTTCATTTTCCTGGATTATCAAATCGGTATCTATGAAGTTCATGCCGAGACTTTTTGCAAGAACCACACCTGTAACACTTTTACCGCATGCAGGCATGCCTGTCAGCACTACGTTTTTCTCTTTTGCTATAAGTTTTTCAACTTCATCAAGCTGTTTTTCCGAAAACACTTTAAATCCGTTATCCCTGAGCACTTCCGTCGCTATCCCCTGCCCCTCCGTAAGTTCTCCGCTGAAAGTCCCGTCATATATCAGGCTGCTGCCGCATGAGGGACTTTTTTCTTTCATTACAGCACATACGACTTTGTTTTCTCCGGCAAGTCTCAAGGCTTCCTCTGCACCTTTCATGTATTCTTCGGTAACATCTGTGCCGGTGCGTGATATCACTTTTTCTCCTCTTCTCTGCGCATCAGTCCTCGGAACAGGAAGACCTCCGAAAACTTCGGGACACACCGGTATGAGGCGTCCTTCTTCTTTCCATTTGATAAATCTGTAATCCGTTTCCTCTCTGGATTTTCCGTCATATCTCACGGGATCGCCTCCGTACAGGCACTGACTGACAAGAATCTTTTTCATAATACTCTCCTGATATTTTACACAGCCCTCACTGTAGAAAAATAAGCGGCACATCCTGCCGCTTATCATTGCTTTTTAAAAACGAATTTTTTCTTCTATTCGACATTTTCCTCGACCGCTTCTTCGGAAACATCAGCATCCGCAGCAGTTTCCGTCTCTGCTGCCACATCTGCAGTAGTATCCGTTTCTTCCTGATTCTCAGAAACGCTTTCCATTTCTGCCTCTGGAGTCGCAGGAGCCGCTTCCTTTTCATCCTCCATCGGCGGATCTATCGTTTCTCTGATGCTGAGACTTATCCTCTTTCTTTCCTTGTCGATTTCAAGAATCTTTGCTTTTACTATCTGTCCTATCTCAAGTTCATCATTGATATTTCCAACTCTCTTATGAGCAACCTCTGAAATATGTACAAGTCCGTCAAGTCCCGGCTCAAGTTCTACGAAAGCTCCGTATTCCTTTATCTGTACAACCTTGCCTTCGATTACCTGTCCAATCTGATAATTCTCGTCTATAACGCTCCAAGGCTCAGGCTGATTCTGTTTGAGACCGAGAGATATTTTACCTTTTTCTTCATTCATCGAAAGAACTTTTACATTAATCTTCTGACCTATGCTGAGGACTTCCTGCGGGTGTTTGAGTTTGCCCCATGATATTTCAGAAATATGGAGCAGCCCGTCTATACCGCCGATATCGACAAACGCACCGTAATCCGTAAATCTCATTACAGTACCTTCGACCACATCTTCAACATTGAGATTTCCCCATATTTCCGCTACAAGTTTTTCCTTTTCTTCATTGAGGAACAGCTTATGAGAAAATACTGCTCTGTTCCTTCTCTGGTCGACTCTGGATACTCTGACTTCCATAGTCTGTCCTATAAATTTCTCTGCGTTTTCCACATAGTGGTCGGAAAGCTGTGAAAGAGGAATAAATCCGGAAACTTCTTTGTATTCAGCAATAACTCCGCCGTTTACCGGTCTCGTTACTTTAACTTCAAGAACTGTTTTATCTTCAAATGCCTTAACTATTTCATCCCAGTTGGCACTGATTTCTAACTTTTTCTTTGAAAGTAAGATTCCACCGTCTCCGTCGTCTGTCTTGATGACCTTCGCCTGTATTTCGTCATCAACCTTGAAGGCATCTGCTAAAGTCTGTCCCTCTTCAAGGCTCACTTCTGAGATAGGCAGAATACCATCTTTCTTGCATCCTAAGTTTACGATTACTTCTTTATCCGTAACCTGGTGCACCTTTCCTGTGACGATTTCGCCACCTCTTGGCAATCTCAGGGATTTCTCTATTTCATCCATAAGATCATTCATGTTAAGTTCGTTGTTTTCAAGTGTTACATCACTCATTCTGGCAATAACCTCCTTAATTGTGCATTCGGGTGTCGAGGCACCCGCCGCTATTCCTATTCTATTACATTTTTTAAGTTCTTTCAACGGTAAATCATCAATATTTTCAACAAAATAGCTGTTAGCACAATTTTTTTTAGAAATTTCATACAATTTCTTTGTATTGGAGCTATGCCTGTCTCCGATGACTATCATAAGGTCCGAATCCGCAGCCAGTTCTTTACATGATTTCTGCCGTTTTGCAGTGGCGCTACATATGGTGTTATTGACCTGATAAGCCTTATGTTTTTCATCAAAAACGCTCAAAACATCATTGAGAGTTTTCTCCCTTATAGTCGTCTGCGTAACTATAAAAAGATCATCTCCTTCAACGTTTTCGGCGTCTTCTCTGGAGTTTACAACTACGGCCGGCTTTCTGCACCATCCCGATATACCTAGCACCTCCGGATGCTTTTCATCTCCTACTATTATCACCTGCTTCTCCGTATCGTTTACAAGCTTGTGTATCTTGGCGACAAAAGGACATGTCGCATCTACAAGATCTATATTCCGCACTTCAGCTTCTTCGTAAAACTCTTTTCCCTCTCCATGTGATCTTATGATAACTTTTATCTGCTCTTTGAAATCCGGTATCTCATCCAGCGATTCGATCACCTCAACTCCCCTTTTCTTAAGATCTTCGGTAACCCTTTCATTATGTATGAGCGAGCCCATTGAGTAGATCTTTCCGCCGCTTTCTTCCGCCGCTTTTTCCGCTTTTTCTATAGCCTGTTTTACGCCGAAGCAAAAGCCCGCGTTTTCAGCCCTTCTTACTTCTTTCATCTATACGCTCCAGACTTTCAAGATATTTTTTGAACGATACTTCACTGCCGTTTTCGGTAGGTATATAATATTTCACTCCTTCTCTGTAAAGGTTGTCCGGCAGATACTGCTGAGTTACATATCCGCCGTAATCATGGGGATATTTGTAGCCTCTCCCGCGTCCGAGTTTTTCAGCACCGCTATAATGCGAATCCTTCAGATGCGCAGGCACATCATCCGTATTTTTCGATTTTATATCGGCTGACGCCCTTTCAAGAGCCATTACTGCGGAATTCGATTTCGGACACGATGCAAGAAGCACTGTTGCCTGCGCGAGATTTATTTTCGCTTCAGGCAGTCCTACCATCTGTGCCGCCTGAACACATGCCGTTACAACGGATATCGCGCTTGGATACGCCATGCCCACATCTTCGCTTGCCATTACCAGAAGCCTTCTTCCTATCATCATTATATCAGCTCCGCCCTCCAGCAGCCTCGCAAGATAATGCACCGCCGCATCCGCATCGCTGCCCCTTACAGACTTTTGCAGGGCGGACAGGAGATTGTACTTATCTTCTTCTTTATCAAAAAACATCGCCTGCCTCTGTGTGGCTTCCGAAACGATATCGATATCTATCTTCTTTCTCTCCGACAGATTGTCCACAATGAATCCCAGCGAATCAAGAGCTATGCGACAGTCTCCTCTGCTCATCTGGGACAGTGTCTTCAGGGCGTTCTCATCGTAACGGATGTTAAGGCCGCCAAAGCCTCTTTCCGCATCAGTCAATGTTCTTTTAAGTATTTTAAGTATTTCATCATCTCTGAGTCTCTTGAACTCATATATGTTCCCAACTCTGCTTAATATAGCGTTGTTTATTGAAAAATAAGGATTTTCCGTAGTGCTTCCTATAAACTTCACTATACCTTCTTCTATTGCTTTTAGCAGAGAATCCTGCTGGAGCTTGTTCCACCTGTGCACTTCGTCCACATACAAAACTGTCGTTTCTTTCATCAGTCCGTAAAATCTCACAGATGCGTTTTCCAGTATGCTTTTAAGCTCTTTCGTCCCGGTTATTGAAGCATTTATTTCCACAAAGCTGCTGTCTATTTCACCTGCGATTATCCGTGCAAGAGTCGTTTTGCCGGTGCCCGGCGGACCAAAAAATATCGCGGAATCAAAGGTTTTGTTTTTTATCGAATTATAAAAAAGAGAGCCTTCATACATGAAATGAGTCTGTCCGACAAATTCTTCAAGCTTTGACGGTCTCATTCTCGTAGATAATGGTATCATACGTCAACCTCTTGAGAAAATTTTTCCGCAACTAAGCGCTGTACAGGTAATATCCGAATATCTATATCCTACATCAAAATACGGCAACTTTCAATCCTCTGTTGTTCCCGTCATCAGCTGCTTTTTTTATCGAGATACAACTGTCTTCGGAACATACCGATCTTGTTTATTATATCTCTTATTGAATAATTATTGTAATATATGTATTTTATGGTCATTTCCAGATATTTCGCATTGCCGTCCTTTATATCTCTTCTTAGCTGCTCTGTAAAAACCGCAATGTTTTTTCGCAAATTATGTTTTTTATCCGCGGCAGGAACATATGCCATTTTCACTTCCCCGGTTTCTTTATTGTAAAATACAGTATTCGTATCAAGTGTTATTTTCCACGGCGTTATAAAGTATTCCACCGAACTTCCCAGTATTATCAGCACCTGCTCAAGAAGATAAAGCGCGTCATCCGTCCTCTCTATCCTGTATCTGCTCAAAGGTGCAAATCCGCTGCAGTCGTATTGCACAGTTTCGCCTTCTCCGTTTGCCATAAAGCCCATCGGTATGAAAAATCTGCATTGTCCGGAAGAAAGCATTATTTTTTCAAAATCGGCTATGCTGTCCTTTTTTATTTCAGTTTTAAAATCCATACTGTTCCACATAAGAGTCTCCTTTCATCTAACCTCCGCATTTGCTGCACGGAGTATATCCCTTGCTCTCCGCCTCTTTCTTGTCTATCGATATAACTTTTCGTTTTATAACGCGGCATGTTCCTCTGTGATATACATCTCCGCTGTCAAAGCAGTAGACCGTACTTCCTGAAGCCATACTTTGAGAATCACATATACTGCATGGATCATATTTCTTTTTCAATCTACCGTCGAGTATGTATTTGGTCGGCAATGCCGTAACGTAAGTACACTGCTTCCTGTGGTACCTTTTGCCTGACTGTGGAAATATCCACACAGCATCGACATCATCTTCCTTTTCAAGCAAATCACTTCCCATACCGGAGGACTTTCCCCTGACTCCGACAAAATTGCGGTATTTAATTTTTGTCCCGAATTTGAAATCACTTTCAAAGCCGAGAGGCAATTTCAGTTTTGTCTCAGCATTTATACTGTATGATGTCAGGCTATCCATTCCGCCTTCTCTGTACATTACTCTTACTCTGCTTATCTCTGCCTTATCAAAACCTTTCCCGTCTTCCGCCAAACGTTTTTCAATATCGTATTTTATCATCTGAGGAGAAACTCCTCCGTAAGCCTTCATCGAGGATTTGGAGCTTTCATTCACAGCCGTATAAAGACACTGCTCCCAGCCTCCGTATATTCTCATGAAATATCCCAGAGAAAGTACAGCCAGTATCACCAGCGGTAAAAATATAGCTGCTTCAAGAGTATAGAATCCTTTAGTACTTTTTTTCATACACATAATTTCTGCCGTTTGCTTTTACATATATATCTATCCCCGTAAAATGCTCCCTTACGAGAAAATCCTTATCATAATATGCCCTCTCGTTTATCTGTATCAGGTCGAGTATCCGCGCTGTTTTTACGCCTCTGTCCTGAAAGAAAAGCATTATCCTAAGATACTGACTGTAGTCGCATCCTCTGTTGTCTTCCGGCAGCACTGTACCTCCTGCAATCCCTTTCACGACATCTTCTATATTCACCGCCCAGGTTTTTCTGTCTTTTACGATTGGAACTTTATATCCCTGCTCCAGAAGCTCTATATCGTTATCAGTCTCTGCATACGCCCATGCGGCTGCAATCAGAAGCTGCGTTGCCGCGGCGGCTCCGGGAGTAAGAACTTCCGCCGCGGCAATAACAGCATTCCTTTTCTCACTGTCAGAGTATATATGCGCCAGATTAAGCGGCAACCTCATAGCCGAAACAGCCAGTTTGACTTTCCGCTCATTTTCTGCATCGGACAATTCTCCTCCGAGAATGTATTCCACCTCGTTTTTAAAAAAATGCTTGTCTGAAACTTTATCCGTCTTACTGTTGAACACATCGGTTATGTACGAATCAAACAGATAATTTTCCGTTCCTTCCTTAAAAACTTTGTTTATATCCGATACATTATCCGCTATGAATTCCGCCATAGCTGTGAGGCTCTGTCTCGGCACATCTGAAGATGGAAGCGACGCTATAGCTGCTCCGTTCCTGAGAGTGCGCTCCTTCATATCGTTTCCGTCAGACTCTTTGCTTTCAGAGCGTTTCAGGTATCCTTCAGCAGCTAAAAACTCGGCATGTTCCAATATCTGTCTTTCCGCCTCCGACTCATCCGTCATCAGAAATCTGCTTCCCGATGCTTCCACATATTCTATATCCGCATCCTCTGTTTCTTCCATGGTATACATAACGTATTCATGCAGCTTTTCCGTCAGCTCCGCATCCCTGCCTTTCATCATAAATATCCCATATTCCTTCTGAATCCTTTCATCAAATTCAGATAAGAGAGAATCCCCTGCAAGATTCACAGTACTGTTTACGATGCTTCTCACCGCATTTTCCTTTGCCGCATATATGAGCATGAGCGACACTGCAGCGAGCGCTGATAATATTACAGTCAGAAATACCGCACTGTTTCCTTTTCTATTCATCATCGGCACCATCAAGCAGGCTGCAATATCTTACGTAATCCGGTCCGTCGACAAAAACATATCTGTCCTCAAGGGTAAATGTTCCTTTTTCAGCAAGGATTCCTTTATTATCCATGAGCAGATATTTTTTGCCAAAAACTGTCCCTCCATCAATCGATTTTTTCAAATCCACACTGCCGTCCCAGCTCCCCTCATCTGCGGTAAAATACTCTCCCTGGATCAATACAGCCGCTTCATTCATAAGCGCCGTATGCATTAAACTCTGCTCCCGCATTTCTCTGTAAAAAAATATTATTATCATTACAGATGTTATCACCGCCAGTATAAGTATCGGCATGACGATGGCCGCTTCCATTATGTAACTCCCCTTCCGGTTTATTTTCATATGTTTAAAAATCATCAGTTAAACCCGTTCAGTCCTTCAAAAGTTTTATTTACAAAATCCGTTATCTCCGTTTTGAAAATAAGCCCCAGAGCTACTGCCAGCGCAATGAGAAGCGCCACCTGAACGAGCTCCATTCCGGCGCGGCTTTTAAAATTCACGCCTATTATCTTTATAGCTTTGCCCGCATACTTGTTCTGTTCTTTCCTCCTCATAACCTCTCCTTTACCTGTACCTCGCATTCTCATATCTCCAGCAGAGCCGGCGCAACAGTTATACCTATAAGTACCATGAGAAATATTACCAGCGGAAGAGTCAGTTTCGTCTCAGCAAGACGTCCCTTTTCCTCACAGCTTTTCCTGCGATTGAGCCAGAGCATCTCACTTTCTGCCTGAAGCTTATCGGTCAGCTCCACACCTTTGCTCACATTGTCATTTATAATGTTGGATATCCTCACCAGTTCCTTCATACCGCTTTCTTTTGCAAACCTCCTGAATTCCCTGTGCAGCGAACTGTTTGTATTTTTAGAAAGAATGTATATACCCCTTAGCTTTCCGTAAAAATAATCTTTTTCGTTGTTCCTGAAACCCGCGCTTTCTTCTATCGATTTTTCAAAAGCACTATTCAGCACAAGACCTGCATTTAAAAGCAATACGAGCCTGTTCACAAATTCCGGAAGCTGTCTGATGACTGACGCCTGATTCCTCCTCCTTTCTTTTTCGATTTCCTTGAATCTGTCTTTATATATCACTGCCATTGCAAGCAGTACAAGGCACAGTACAGGGACTGTATTCGAAGATTTTTTACGTTCCCATGTAATTTTCTCTCCCGTGTCCAGCTCCGTAGGCAGCAATACCTTTCTCTCATCTGTATTTCTGTTGAAATCTTTCCCTATATTTCTCAGTTCATATTCTATCTCTTCCTCTTTACTCAGAACTTCTTCCTTTTTCTCCTTATCACCGCCACTGCTGTCATAAGGACTGAGAGATATGCTTATATTCTTTTCTATCGTCCCTTTTTCACTTTCCACTCTAGCCTTCATCTGCATATGAGCGCTGCCCTCCTTTTCAGAAGGCCTTATCATATAAATCTGCCCTCCGGAACTTACAAGCCTGATTCCATCACTGCCGCCGGACATTGCCACATCGGTTGTAATAAGCACCGCTCCGACGATTGCCACAGCTATTATCTTCTTTCTCGCTTTATCTCTCAGTTCCTCTCTATTCATTTCCCTTTTTCCCTCACAGCGCTTTACAGCTTCCGAATTTGATTTCATAAAGCGTTAAACCTCTATATCCGAAATTTTTTCCATCAGATAAATCCCAAATACCATAGCCGCCAATGCCCCTGACATTATCAGCCGTCCCGCCGGAGTGACGTAAAGCGGCTCTATATACGAATAGGAAAATATATTGAGCATGAGGAGCATGATAAGCGGCATCGCAGATATTATCCTCCCTTCTGTTTTTTTCTGCGCTGTAACTGCCTGTATTTCTCTTTCTATGCTCATCTTATCCGTCAGAATCTCCGTAGTATGTCCTATTATCTTTTCTATATCCCCGCCCATATTCCTGCATGTGATATATACCTGCACAAAATCCTCTATATCTTCAATTTTGCTTCTGCAGGCAAAATCCTTCAGCAGTATTTTGTCGCTTTCTTTATTTTCAGTTATATTGATTTTCATATATCTCAGCTCTTTCATTATCGGCTCGCTTTCCTCATACATCATGGAAAGATTTTCTTCCGCTTCGACTATCGCTTCTTCCATCTGTCTTCCTGCCGCTACCGATGCCGAAAGTGAATAGAGCATATCCTTGAACTGCATTCTCAGCTTGTTTCTCCTTTTCACAGCTAAATGCTTCCTTATATACGGGAGAGCAAAATGTACGGCCGCACCCGATACAGCGGATATTGCCATACTGTGATAAAAAAGATACGTTGCTGTAAAAATGCATACATACCCAACCGAATAGAAAAGAATTTTCTCCTTACCCGACAATTCATATACCGAATAATCTTTTATCATATTTCATACCCCGAGATTAAAAGCTTTTCCCTGTGCATCAATTTATTTCCCGTTCTTATAAGCTTTCCTCCATCGTTTTCACCATCCTTTTTCTCAGGAATATATCTGAACAGCGTATTAGTAGTTATGTTGTCAGCCGATATCCCTTCAAGCTCGGCTATTTCCATCACTTTCCTGCTCCCGTCCTGCATCCTGCTCATATGAATCATTATATCTATTCCTTCTGTTATCTGGCTGCGTATCGCTCCGGTCGGAAAATCCGCCGCCTGAAGAAACATAGCCTCAAGTCTTTTAAGCATGCCTCGTATGCTGTTTGCATGCCCGGTACTGAGACTTCCGCTGTGTCCTGTATTCAGGGCCTGCACCATGTCCATCACCTCCTTTCCTCTCACTTCGCCTATTATAATTCTATCGGGCCTCATTCTAAGACTTGCCTTCACGAGCTGCGACATGTCAACTTCTCCTTTCCCCTGCACGTTGGCGTTCCTGCATTCCAGCCTTACTATATTCTCTAGCTGCTTTATCTGAAGCTCTGCCGAATCTTCTATCACCACTACCCGCTCATCCGGCGGAATAAGCTGTGAAAGCACGTTCAGCATAGTCGTTTTTCCCGATGAAGTGCCTCCGCATATGAAACAGTTGTATCCTGCTTTCACGAGCACATCCATGAATTCCGCGGCCTCTTCCGTTACCGTTCCCTTTTTAATCATTTCCCTCATATCCATTATCTTTTCCGGAAACTTTCTGATAGTCAGAATAGGACCGTTCAGCGCTATGTTTTTATAAACCGCATTTACTCTTGAGCCGTCTGAAAGCCTGGCATCAACGATCGGATTTAGTTCGTTTATCTCCCTGTGCACCTTGGCAGCTATCCTTCTTATGAGCTCCTCCAGATCTTCGGTGTCGTCAAAAGCTATGGGAAGTCTTTCCAGCACTCCGTTCCGCTCTGCAAAAATATTATCTTTACCGTTTATCATGATTTCCGAAATGCTTTTATCGTCGACGAAAGGCTGCAGTATATCCATTTCTTTCCTCAACGTCAGAAACAATCTTTCTATCAGCTTAACATTGTCCCGGTGAGTACACATGCGGGCCTTGTCCATCGAAAAAACATAATCCTCTATGATTTCAAGAGCTTTATCATCGCTCAGCGCGCCCTTGTCATCGCTTATCATCATGCGTATGTCGGTGATATACTCCGTAATCTCTTCACTGCTGTACGATGATGAGGCAACGTCGCGTTTGCCGTCACGATATTCACTGATTTTCTTTCCGGCGCAGACAGCATATTTTCGCTTGCCATTTTTCATATTTATTTCCATTTTTTACATTTATTTCCTTTCACCTCAATGATACACCATGTG
>CAYYMY010000002.1:43159-58647 GCA_964473095.1 uncultured Oscillospiraceae bacterium
TGTTATACTATATAAAATCCATCCATATGAAATGCGAAGGAGGCAACAAATGAAAATAAAATTCCTCGGAACAGGCGATTCTTTCGGTCACGGTGGAAGACTCCAGGCAGCTATACTGGCGGACACATCCAGCCACCGCATTCTGCTCGACTGCGGCTCCACCGTTCTCAATTCCATGCATCGTTTTGACATTGAGCCCAATTCTATCGAAGCGATATTCATAAGTCATCTGCACGGGGACCATTTCTGCGGGCTTCCTTATTTCATACTGGACGCCCAGCTCCACAGCAAGAGAAAGAATCCGCTCCTGCTGGCAGGTCCAAAAGGCTTTAAAAAGAGGCTTACAGACGCCATGGAGCTCATGTTTCCCGGCTCCTCCAAAACGAAGCAGAAATTTGATATCACAGTGAAGGAATTATCTGAAGACCCGCTCATATACGGCGGCATCGTTCTGAAAAACGCCGAAATGATACATCTCAGCGGCGACCCGGCGCTTGCTCTCAGACTTGAAGCCGATGGCAAAGCTCTCACCTATACAGGAGACACCCAGTGGAACGATAACATCCCTGTTATAAGCAAAAATGCCGACTGTCTCATTTCGGAAGCTTATTTTTACAGCAAGGATGTGAAGTTCCATCTGAATTTTAAAACTATAGAAGAAAACAGACATGTCTTAGAGGCTAAAAGAATCATACTCACCCACATGGGACCTGAAATGCTCTCCAATGTAGATAACGTCGGCAGCGACTTCATATGCGCATACGACGGCATGGAAATATCTGTTTGAGAAAGGAATCAATGATATGCCGCAGATACTCGACACAAAAGATTTTGACAAGGTTTTTATCTCAATAAATATCCTCACACTCGACTCTTTTCAGCGAGGTTTACAAAAGTTGACGGGAGGATTCTTTTTTTCGCTCCCGTCTAATTATCAGCGCACTCACAGCCGCTAGAATCACAAATGCTGCGGCAAATATCGCTCCTATCCGCGCCACCATATCAGCAAACAGCCCTTCCGGCAGCATCCTTATCATGTAGTCATCAGCCGGGTCGAATATCCATAGATCATTATCGAAAAAGACATAATGGAATGCAACGAAAACCGCGTTGAAATCTATCAGTGCCGCCGCACCTAATACTAAAAACAGCACAGCCGTGACCGCAAGAGCAATCAGGTAGCTGCGAGGAAGTATGTGTCTGAAATCAGCCTTCATTGCGCCAAGCAATGCCAGACATCCCGCTGCAATGACGGTTGCCCATAAACGTATGGACAGACCACCCTGAAAAAGGTTTTTGACTTCAGCCATGTGGAATCTATCCTGTTCATTGAAAAAATCCTGCTCAATGCCCTCCACTGTAGTCACGACAGACAAGGTATGTCTCTCACCTATCAGATAATCCATCATCTCATGTGTCACATACATGGCGTCGTCCATAGTCATGTCGAGTTCAGAAAGTACATCGTACTTTTCGTATTCCGTTTTGTACACATCAAAATCAGCGTACAAAGCCACTTGAAAACTCGTAAAAAATATAGATATAATAAGAGAAAAAGCAAAAATCACACCAACTGCCCAGTGTGATTTTTTATTTATATCCGTTCCTTTGATACTTCTTTCAGTTTTTGATCTCATTTTTCTTCCGCTTTCTCTATAGGTATCAGTATCTTGGTTACATGCTCTTTTTCTTCTTTTACATCTACGGGAGAAATGATGAATTCTTCCGATACGGGTCCGCTCACTTTATATTCATTCTGATTTATCCACTGCAACACCTTTACATAAGTTTTTATTATGTCACTGTATGGTCCCGCATGGAATATGGTCGCGGCCCGGAATCCGCCGAATCCCCTCACTTTATCTGAATCTTCCTCTTCAACCTGAATGCCGAATTCTATATCGCAGGTTTTCGACAGGAACTGATCCAGCAGTTCGGTATGATACGTAACGATTATAGGTCCGCATACATGCAGTCCGTTCTTCCTTGCCTCGTCGTTGATGCTCACCCATCTTTCCAGCGACACTTCTTCGTTGTGATAGGCTTTCATCATTTTTCTCGAATAATATATATTTATTTCAGGAACTTGTGCGATTTTAATTTCGTCAACATCCGCGTCATTTCCTCCGTTGCTCTCATGTTTCCTCAGTATACTGCCACCCTCTTTAAGCCGTTCCAGAAGGACTTCGCCTTCCCTGTACGAACGTTCCAGCTCCGAAATTTCTTTTTTTATGCAGCTCATACGCTCTTCGACACTTGTCTCCATCGTATCCAAATTGTTATCGGAAACTATGTCTTTTATCTCTTTAAGACCTATACCGAGACATCTGAGTTTTCTTATTATGATGATATTCAGCATCTGGTCCTTGCTGTAATACCTGTATTTGCTGTCTTCTTTTCTTATTTCAGGTACTACAAGGTCTATCTCGTCGTAGTAGCGCAGCGTCCTTATAGAAATATTGCATATAGATGCCACTTCTCCTATTGAATAGTAATCTTTACGATTCATCAGTCCCTCCAATGGCTGTCTCTTTTACAATGTGATACAGTATTTTTTTATTATACCACCATTGAAATTCATTTGAAAAGGTTTTTATTTTTAATTATATTTTTATACAACATTTTTTAACAAAATTTTAGTATTTCATACAATAAAAAACCGCCGGTCTGTATAGCCTCAAAAGTCATACAGGGCAGCGGTCTGATTCTTATAGATACAATGCTATTTATAAGTTTCAAATACGAACTGAACAATCGTGCAGAGCTTAGGCTCCGAAAGTACATCTATAGAGCTTGGGAATTCAGGATTCTCCGGAAGATCTATATACTTGTAGTTTCTTACTTCTATAACTATCTTATCATCTATCACTTTATTGATTCTTGCATGATATTCAAGATAATCTCCCGCATAGCAAGGCTCATACAATCTTACCTTTTCAACTTTAGTGATATGACCTGTATTGCCGAATTCTCTCGCCATCAGTCTTTTGGCTGTATCCTCCATGAGAGTGATATTTCTCGCTCCGTTTACTACTCCGCCGAGATAGAAAACGTCTCTGTCCGACATCCTGTACCTGAATGTGATATCTTCAGGATGTTCTTTATCAAATCCTACTTCAGGGAAGTCATCATTGTCTGCCCACGGCTCTTCAACAATACCGTCCGGCTGCTCTCCTCTCTGAAGGTGTTTTTTAACAACAAGTCTTACATTACCTTCGCTGCAGAGCACCGGCTCATCAAACCACACCATTTCACCTGTGATGCAGTCTTCCTTAGCCTTGCCGGCTCTGTATGCAGGTGTAGCGAGCTTGTAAACCTGTATATGGCAGTCTCTTGAAGTATTTCCGATGTGAGTAAGCGTTGCTTTGTATTCCATCATATCGCCTATATAAACATCTTCATAAACTTCTACCCCCGTATACCCGAGACAGAGAGACTCATCTCCGTCAACCAGTATCATTTCTTCGGTTTCCACATCACCGATAAAATCAAACTGTCTTCCTACAGGCACTATTCCGTCAGGGTTATTGGCGTCTGCTGTTGTCATGTTATAGCTCAGATATGAAACTTTTCTCATTTTAGCATTCCTCCTTTTTAAGATACCTCTTAAATGCTATTATATTACTCCCTCTTCATGGAGAGCTTTTTCTTCTTCCTCAGTCAGCCCGAAAACCTCACGGTTATGCTGTCCGAGAAGCGGAGGTGCAGAATCCACTCCTCCCGGTGTCTCCGACAGTTTTATAACGCACCCTTGAAAATACATATCCCCTACTGTAGGATGCTCGCAATGTACCATCATATCTCTTGCCTGGATATGAGGGTGTTCTATAGCTTCCTTTATATCAAGGACAGGACCGCACGGTATTCCCGCCTTGTCCATAATTTCTTCGAGTTCTTTCTTCGTGTAATCTTTACACCAGTCTCTGATGAGAGTCTGAAGGTCAGGGATGTAATTCTTACATCTGAGATCGTTATTCGAATATCTCGGATCTTCCAAAAGTTCCGCATGGCCTATAGTTTCTGCAAATTTAGTGAACAGCCTGTCATTACCTACTCCAAGCGCCACAAAACCGTCTTTGCACTTGTATATGTCAAATGGAGATATCGACGGGTCTACATTGCCGTTCCTCTGAGGAATCTCTCCGCCCATTGTATAGTTTACTATGGCATTCTCAAGAAGACTGAATATAACATCGAACATAGCAACATCTATCTGCTGACCTTCCCCGGTCTTCTCTCTGTGATAGAGAGCCATTCCGATACCTACCATCAGATATATTCCCGCAACGTGATCCGCAATTGAAGGACCAACTTTTACTGGATCCGTAACCTTGAATCCGGTAAGATTTACCATTCCTCCCATTGCCTGAGCCACGATATCGTAGCAAGGTCTGTGAGTTATAGGTCCGTACTGACCGAATCCCGAGCCCGAAGCATATATGATATTCGGATTGATTTTTCTTATCGTCTCGTAATCTATCTTGAGCTTCTTTGTAACTCCGCCCTTATAGTTTTCCACGAGAACATCCGCGTCCTTTACAAGGTCGTAGAACATCTGAAGACCTTTCTCACTCTTAAGGTTCAGCGTGACACCTTTCTTGTTACGATTTACAAATCCGTAAAAGCCGCTTTCTCCGGTTTTTTCATCAATAGGCCCCCAGTGTCTGGACTGTTCTCCCGCTACCGGCTCAATTTTGATTACATCTGCGCCGTAGTCTGCCAGAAACATCGTGCAAAACGGACCGTTCAGAGCAGCTGTCAGGTCAACGACTTTTAAACCTTCAAAAACTTTTCCCATGTTAAATTTCCTCCATTTGTTTCCATGTGTTGTGATTAGCGTTAAAATTTTAACTTGCTACATCTACTATATTATATACAGTCAACGGAGAGTCAACCGAATCTTAAAGTGCTAATGATCTGTTTATGACAAAAAGTTCACAAACTATAACGCAGCGTTACTGTCTTACTTGGATTCTCTCGCTGCCTTTATAGCGTCTATCATGAGAGGAGCTACCTTAAACAGATCGCCTGTGATTCCGTAATCAGCTATCTCGAATATAGGAGCCGTCTCATCCTTATTAACCGCAATAATAAGCTCTGAGTCCTGCATTCCCGCTTTATGCTGTATCGCTCCGGAAATTCCAAGGGCAACATATACTTTAGGGTGTACCGTCTTTCCGGTCTGTCCTACCTGATGGTCAGCTGAGAGCCATCCCGAGTCTATGGTGACTCTGGAGCCTCCTACAACCCCGCCGCCGAAAGCATCAGCAAGCTCTCCCGCCAGCTCGATACCTCTTTTGATATCCTTGCCTATTCCTCTTCCTACCGATACGATAACATCCGCGCCTATGAGGTCTACAATCTGCTTTGCTTCCTTTACGACATCGAGCACCTGGGTTTTGATATCTTCTTTGGTAAGCGATACAGGATATTTCTCAACCACACACGCATCAGCTTTTTCCTGTGAGAAAGGAGCTTTCTTCATCACTCCCGGACGAACGGTCGACATGCACGGTCTGAATCTCGGGCATATGATAGTAGCCATCAAGTGTCCTCCGAAAGCAGGTCGAGTCATCTTCAGGTTTACATCTTCCATATCGAATTTCATATTGGAAAGATCGAGAGTTGAAGAAGTTTCCAGGAAGTTAACGTAATTGTTCATATCTATATCAAGATGTGTACAGTCTGCGGTAAGTCCCGTATTCAGTCTCGCCGCACATCTCGGTCCAAGGTCTCTTCCTATATTGGATGCCCCAAGAAGGATAACTTCCGGTTTGAGGTCCATGGCAGCGTCGCATATGACTTTAGTGTAAGCATCAGTCGTGTATACTTCCAGTTCAGGGTCGTCGCATACGATGATTTTATCTGCTCCGTATCCGCCCAGTTCCTTAGCGAGACCTTCCACATTGTGTCCCAGAAGGATCCCCACCAGCTGCGAGCCTCTTTCATCCGCCAGCTTTCTTCCTTCCGATATCAATTCAAAATCCGTGTTCATAAGAACGCCGTTTCTCTGTTCGCAAAATACCCAAATATCTTTAAAAGCATTTATATCTGCACTGTTGAAAGCCATCGTTCTCTCCTTTCCCTAAATAACGTGTTTTTCCAATAATATATTAGCGAGCGTCTCTGCAGTATTTCTGTCAGCTCCTTCAAGCATAACTCCAACGCCTTTGAGAGGAGGAGTGAATGACTTGAAGATGTTCGTAGGAGAGCCTTTAAGACCGATCTTGTCCAGCTCGATGAGCGGCTCGTCCTTGAGAGCTTCAAAGTCGAGAAGCAGCAGTGGCTTGTCATAGCAGTGATTGATTCCGTTGAGCGTCATATATCTTGCTTTGCTGTCCTGGTCGCTGATACATGTTACCAGACAAGGAGTCTGCATCTTTATCTTCATGTATCCGTCTTCAAGCATACGCTTAACAATTACATCATTTCCTTCTTTTACGATTTCAGCGGCATATGATATCTGCGGGAGGTTAAGCTTTTCTGCTATCTGCGGTCCGACCTGAGCCGTATCTCCGTCTATAGCCTGTCTTCCACAGAAAATCATGTCTTCATCGGAAAATCCTATATGCGTGATGGCCGCGGAGATTATCTGCGATGTCGCAAATGTATCCGAGCCTCCGAATTCTCTCGCTGAAATAAGTACCGCATCATCTGCCCCCATAGCCAGAAGTTCTCTCAGCATTCCTTCGGCAGGAGCCGGTCCCATCGTTACGGCAGTTACCTGGCATCCCGTAGCATCCTTAATCGTAAGTGCCTGTTCCATAGCGATAAGGTCATCAGGATTGATGATGGTTTCCATTGATGCTCTGTTCAATGTTCCGTCCGGATTTACCGCAACTACACCGGAAGTGTCCGGAACCTGTTTTACACAAACAAAAATTCTCATTCGAATAACTCCTTCCTACTTACCTATTACTGCTCTGGATATAACGACTTTGTGTATTTCCGAAGTGCCCTCATATATCTCCATCAGCTTTGCGTCTCTGTACATTCTTTCAAGAGGATAATCCTTCATGTATCCGTAACCTCCGTGAATCTGGAGCGCCAGGTTCGTTACGAATCTCGCGTTTTCAGCAGCATTGAGCTTACACATTGCAGCTTCCTTGGTGTACGGTTTCTTTGCATCCGCAAGATACGCGGCAGTGTATATCAGCGCCTTTGCCGCTTCAGTCTTTGTTGCCATATCGGCTATATACCACTGAAGCCCCTGAAGCGCCGCTATCGGCTTTCCAAACTGTACACGTTCATGCATATACTTGACTGACAGACCTATCGCTTCTTCAGCGACTCCCATCGACTGAGCTCCAACGCCTATTCTCGCAGCATCGAGCGCTTTCATTGCAATCTTGAATCCCTTGTTCTTCTTTCCAAGCATATTTTCAGCAGGTACTCGGCAGTCTTCAAATACCAGCTCTGCTGTTTCCGAGCCTGCAAGACCCATCTTGTCTTCTATCTTTCCGTATGTGAATCCCGGCATTCCCTTTTCTACTATGAATGCAGACATTCCTCTCGTTCCGAGTTCAGGCTCTGTCATCGCGAATATTACCAGCACTCCTGCTCTCGCTCCGCCTGTGATGAAACACTTTGTCCCGTTAAGTATATATTCATCCGTTTTTTCATCGTATACAGCGACGGTCTTCACTCCGGCAGCATCAGACCCTGCATTAGGCTCCGTCAGTGCAAACGCGCCGAGTTCTCCACCCTTTGTAAGTCTCGGCAGATACTTCTGTTTCTGTTCTTCAGTACCGAAATCGAGTATTGTATGAGGAGCTATAAGATGTATCGAAAGAGTAGCAGCCGAAGCCATGCACTTTCTTGCAAATTCCGATACAGCTAAAACCTTTTCAAGCATTCCGCCGCCTGAGCCGCCATACTGCTCCGGAACACCTATCCCGGTAAAGCCGACCTTGGCCATCTTTGCGAAATTTTCTTCAGGAAATCTATGTTCAGCGTCTATTTCCGCTGCTACAGGCTCCAGCTCTTCTTCCGCAAACTGAGCCGAAAGCTTTTTTAACATTTCCTGTTCTTTAGTTAACGAAAAGTCCATATTTTTCATCCTTTCTTAAAAATATTGTATGAAAAAGCATTCTCTTATTTCTTTATAACCGATATAGCGACTGTACAGTCAACAATAATTATATTAGTTATCGTTACAAATTTCACAGGCAGTACAAAAACACTCACACAAGGTGAGTGTTTTTGTACTGCACTGTATCCGATATTCAGCTCTTTCATACACGCAGTATCTTAAAAATCAGCGCTCATCAAATTCAAAAAATACCATGCCGCCTTTATGCTCATATCCTGTATCCCAGAGCCTTTTAAAATCCAGCCAGTGGGCTTTTCCGTAAGTAGCCGCCTTTATAAAAAATCTCCCGTCTCTTTCTTCATAACCGCTTACTAAAAACCAGTGCCACTCAAAAAATTTAAACTCCTTGTCCTTATGTTTGAGCATGAGGTATGCCACAGGTATACCGTTGTCTATGCTGTCCCTGATCTCCTTCTCCACCTTTTCATAAGGCTCCGCCCCGTCTGTTCCTCTGAGGGAAATATCCGTCACATCGGTATCTTCAAGATACAGTCTGACACCGTCCATATATGTACCGAGATCCTTTATGCCCGTTCTCCTCGGCTCCAGATAGAGCTTTACCGACATGGCAAATTTGGAATAATCCTTTCTGGTAACTTCCTTTTTCTTGGGATTTTTGAATTCGTACAAATCACCACGCTCTTTATAAAGGGACATGTATATGAAAGCATCGCATGTCGTAAGAGCCGCGCAGCCTCCCAGATGCATCCAAGGGTCCATCATCCAGTTCTGATTGCCTCCGTATGATTTGCCTATATAAAAATAAGGCAGTTCCACTTTTCTGTCAGTCAATATGATCTTCCTTTCAGTTTTTTCTGTAATCTGTATTTTATCAGAAGCATATATGCAATACAATCAAAAAATCATCTGTCAGCTTCATCCAGTACGTTTCCTTTTATCAGAAGATCCGCCATACTTTTGCCTCCCAGCACCCACAGGATATCCCCCTGCTGTATAACAATGTCTATGCTCGGATTGATTATCGGAAGATTTGCCCTTTCTATTCCTATTATGCTTCCCTTATATTTTTCTCTCATCTGGGAGTTTCTTATTGCCTTTTTAGCAAACTCGGATTCCGAATCGACTTTTATCGGACAGCAGATGAGCTGCTTTTCCTCAGGCACTCCGTAAAAGGTCTGTCCGTATATATAATCCTTCAGTACTATGTCGTCTTTATCTGTATACTCTATTGAATCTTCTTTTTCAAGCAAAAGCATACATGCCTCTATATCGTCTTTTGTCCCGAGCATATGAAGTATATCCCCGTCCTTCACCTTTTCTTCTGGCGACGAAGACATATTTATCAGTGTTTCTCCCCGTATTATCCTTATGATTATCACGCTGAACAGTCTGCTCCTGGCAAAATCATATATTGTCTTTTCTTCCTTTATTCCTTTAACCTTGAATTCTGCCACAAAAAGCGATTCGTTGAGCCATCTGTAATTCCCTTTCAGCCCTCTCTCTTTCTTCTGTCTGGCAAGGAGTTTTTCCGAGAAATTTGACATGAATCTCATTTCCATATTTATGGTCTTCCCTTTTATGTAGTCGGAACGCACAACAAAACCTACCGGTATTATGGCAATGATAACGAGAAGTGCAAACGGTATGCTGAAAATTTTTCTCAGCACCAGTGCGATAAAGAAGGCTGCAATCAGGATTCTCAAAGCTTTCAAGGTCAGCAGAGGGAATCTGTTTGCCCTGTTTTTAAGCCACAGCTTCGACATGAGCGCCGTATTTTTATGTCTGTGCATCAACGCCGCAAAAGGTATCATGAAGATTATTATAACTGCCGCGGATATTACTCTGCAAACAGTCTCTGAAGCTATATATCCTGACAAAAACGGCTCCATATATCTTATACCTGCCAGATATATGATAAACATCACCATGGAGCTTATCGCAGTCCTTATCAAAATGCCTTTTATGTAATTTAACCAGTCCCTGTCCTTATCCTCCTCACTTTGATTTTCAGACGTGTTCTTACGTATGAATGCCCTGAGCTTTAACGGCATCCTGCCGCTTATAACCCTGTATGCCTTCTCTGAATTTCTTATGAATACCGGTGTTGCAAAAGATGTCAGAACCGACACGCATACTATTACAGGATACAGGAAATCGCTTATAACTCCGAGACTCATGCCCAGAGTTGCCACTATAAACGAGAATTCTCCGATCTGAACCATGCTGAATCCGCCTCTTACCGCGGTATACAGCGACTGTCCGGAGAAAAGTATTCCAAGTGTTGCAAATATCATCTGACCGAATATAGTAATGATAGTTATTATTATTATAGGGAATATGTATTCCACCAGGGTTGCCGGCTCTATGAGCATGCCGACAGATACGAAAAACACTGCTCCGAACATATCCTTTATCGGCTGTATTATTCTCTCTATTCTTATTGACTGGACCGTGCCCGCCAGTATGGAGCCCGTCATGAACGCTCCCAGGGCAGAAGAAAATCCTATCAGATTGGCGATCACCACCATACCCATGCATATGCCTATGGATACCACGAGTATCATTTCATCGTTTGCTATATTTCTTATCTTCTTCAGAAAACTCGGGATCAGATATATACCGAGCAAAAGCCATATCACGAGGAGTATTAGCAGCATTCCTATTTCACTTATCATGTTGATACCCGACACACTCTGGCTCACAGAAATGGTTGAAAGTATTATCATCATAAAGATCCCCGCTATATCTTCTATTACGAGAACTCCCATGATAAGCTGGGCGAACTTCTCCTTTTTTAGGCTGTATTCATCGTATGCCTTAAGTATTATCATCGTGGATGACATGGATATCATACCGCCCAGGAAGATGCAGTCCATTCTGCTCCAGCCGAGAAGTGTGCCGACGCCCGTTCCTATAAGTATCATCGAACACATTACGGTAAGCACTACCACGAAGGCGCTGCCTCCCACAGTCGCTATTTTTTTAAAGCTGAACTCAAGTCCCAGTCCGAACATGAAAAAAATCACGCCTATATCCGCCCACACGCTTATATCATTGATTTCTATAACTGTCGGAATATAGGTAAAATTCGGACTTATAAGAAAACCTGTAACTATATATCCCAATATTACAGGCTGATTAAGTTTTTTGAATATTATCGTCACTATAGCCGCCACTATAAATATCAGCGCCAAATCCGCAATCAAATTGTCAAGGTTCAATATAAACTCCTTTCTCCGCTGCCCTTATGTCATATCTACACAATGCTCATTTGCTGTCGATATCAAAAGTCACATAAAACGTAGTGCCTTCACCCACCTTGCTTTCCACATTCAGTGAAGCACCAAAAAGAACAGCTATATGCTTTACAATTGAAAGTCCCAGTCCCGTACCGCCTGCTTTTTTCGATCTTGACTTATCGACACGATAAAATCTCTCAAACAGTCTCTGATGATGCTCCGGTGCAATGCCTATACCTTCGTCTCTTACACTTATGAACAGCTTATCATGACCCTTCACTGCTTTTACCCATATCCTGCTGTCCACATCTGAATACTTTATTGCGTTTTCTATAAGATTGAGCATCATCTGGCTGAATCTGTCGGAAGATCCTTTTAAAGATACATCCTCATCAAGCTCCATTATTATATCTATGCTTTTTTCATCCGCTATAGGCTGCAGTATCTCTACGGTACGTTCAACAGCATCTTTTACATCAAACTCCGTCAATTCATTCTTTTTTCTGTTTTCGATATCAGAAAGCACGAGCAGGTCTTCTATAAGTCTTTTAAGTCTTGAAGTCTCTATCGCTATAATATCGATGAATCTCGACCTTATCTCATGGTCTTCCGCCGCTCCTGCCTGCAAGGTCTCTATGAATCCCGATATGGATGTAAGCGGTGTTTTCAGTTCATGGCTGACATTTGCCACAAATTCGCGCCTTATCTTTTCAGCCTCCTTGCTTTCTTCTGCAGCAGTTTCAAGAGATTTCATCCTTTTGGAATACGGTTTGTATATATAAAAATATATCTGGACTCCGATACCTGCCATTACAACTATATAGATGAGAACAAATATAAATATCCCTGATAAAACAACCTCTTCAGCCGGTCCTTTTTCTTCAGAGATTCTTGGAAGAATGTACATTTTCCATACAAAGAAAAGAATGAGCAACGTAGAAATAACACTTTCAGATACTATGACTGTAAGCTTGCTTTTCATCTTGCCTTATATCCTTTGCCTCTTATTGTTTCTATATACTGTTCATCGTTTTTACCTTCAGGTCTTTCTTCAGACAGCTTCTGTCTCAGATGCCTTATATGTACATCGACTGTCCTCGTTTCCCCGGCATAATCTATACCCCACACGCTATTGAGAAGCTGGTCTCTTGAAAACACATGACCTCTGTGCTCCATTAGATACTTAAGCAGCTCAAATTCCTTCAGCGTAAGGTCGACATCTCTGTCTCCGACGGTGACCTCATGACATTCAACGTTTATTTTGAGATCGTCGACTGATATCACAGTATCTGCCAGCGCATCACCGTTTCCCGTTTCATATCTGCGCAGCACAGCTTTTATCCTCGCCATCATTTCACGTATACCGAACGGCTTTGATATATAGTCATCAGCACCATACTCAAGTCCCATGACTTTATCCACTTCTTCCGTCTTCGCGGTTATCATGATTATTGGGATATCGTTGCCTTCCTCTCTGAGCTCCCTGCATATCTCATAACCGCTCTTTCCCGGAAGCATTATATCGAGAAGTATGAGGTCCGGTTTTTCCTTATGGACCATGGTTATGCCCATTATCCCGTCTTCTGCGGATATACCCTCATATCCGTTGGTTTTGAGGTTGTAAAGTACAAGTTCTCTTATATTTGGTTCATCTTCAATGATAAGAATTTTTTTCATCGCGCTGGCCTCTGTTTTCACTCCACAAAACGATATTTCCCGACGAGCAGGTAAGCTTCATATCGATTATCCTCTGGTTTTCCGAGCCTCTGAACTGCAGAGAAAGATTTTTCTTTTCTTCTTCAAATCTACCGTCGACCATTACATCAATCAACTCAAGCATCCTGTCGGTAACTTCACACCTCGCCCTTGCACTCTCATCCTTGAGCTCTTCGAGAGTAAACCCTGTGTATATCCATATCGATTTGTTCGGAAACCTTCTGCTGAATTCTTCAAGGAACGGACAGAGCTCTCTCTGATTTTCCGGCTCGAAAGGCTCTCCGCCAAGTACAGTGAGTCCTTCAATGTAATCAGGCTTTATCATTTCAAATATCTCGTTCCATGTTTCTCCTGTAAAAGCATTTCCGTATTCAAAATCCCATGTCTCAGGCTGAAAACAGTTTCTGCACATATTCCGGCACCCTGAAACAAAAAGAGAGACCCTAACACCTGTGCCGTTAGCTATATCGTAATTCTTTATTTCTCCGTAATGCATTATGCTGCACCTCTTGTCAGGTCCTATATATTGTATCTCATATTTTATTATAGCATAATATTGTGTTTACGAACAATACCGGTCTTGCCTGTATCGCTCCTGTGCTTTTATCTGGAGAATTTTTTAAAATTTATATCGTCAAGTACCCTGTCCGCTATATTGTCGCAGCTATTTCCTATGTTTTCTATATGATGCACCACATCGGTATATATGACAGTAAACTCAGGAGAACACTGCCTCTTGTTCAGCCTTTCCATATGGCGTGTTCTGAGTTTTTCTTCCATTTCATTCAATCTTCGCTCCTGACGTTTCACACTTTGAGCAAGCTCCATATCTCCTGTGTTCAGAGCTTCTATCGAATCATTCACTATCTTTGTACCGAGCTCAAAGCACTGATAAATCTCAGCACAGGCATTATCTGAAAACTCATATCCGTTTTCCGCCTTTTCCACGGCAAATTCAGATATAGTATTGCAGCAGTCTCCTATATGCTCCACATCTGAAGCAATGTGCAGAAGTCCCGAAATAGTTCTCGCCTGATGCTCAGTGACAGCTTCCGAAGCAAATATCGATGAAAGATATTCTGTTATTTTGTCCCGAAGATTATCTACAACGCTTTCATCTCTCATCACTGCATCCGCGGCTTTCATATCTCCTCCGAGAAAAGCTTTTTTCGTCTCTGTTATCATGCCGGAAGTGATTTCCGCCATCCTCGAAAGCTCTTTTACCGCAAGATGTATGGCAGCAAAGGGCTGCTCTATTAAATTATAATCAAGATAAACGGTTTCCATCGGATCCTTGGCTTCATCTTTACCCGGAATAAGCTTTGTCACTATTTTTACCAGCACACCTGTCAGCGGTATGAATATTATGGTCGTTGCTATATTGAATCCGAGATGAGCATTGGCTATCTGTCTGGATATAACATCGAGTTCATTTCCGGAAGGTGATATCATCTCCACAAATGCAGCTATATACGGGGTAAACCATATAAAGATCAGAGTCCCGCCGAGATTGAAGATAGTATGCGCCAGCGCCGCACGCTTTGCATTTACGGACCCTCCTATTGATGCCAGCAGCGCAGTTATCGTAGTCCCTATGTTGGTTCCGAAAAGTATCGGAATAGCTCCCGTAAGTCCTACTATGCTCGTTACTCCGTCAGGTCCTGCTGTGGCTGCAAGGTTCTGAAGCACGGCTATTGAAGCCGAACTGCTCTGTATTATAGCCGTTAAAACGGCTCCTACGACCACTCCGAGCGCCGGGAAATTCGATACCTTGAGCATGAGATTTGCGAACATCTCGCTCTGGGAAAGAGGCTCCATCGCTTCACCCATCACATTGAGCCCCACAAACAGCACTCCGAAAGCGAATATTATCTGCCCGATATCCGCAACCTTTTCTCTTCCCGAAATAAAAAAATACATTATGAAGCCCGCTATCACAAATCCCCATGCGTAATCTCCTATCTGAAATGCCACAAGCTGGGCAGTGACTGTCGTCCCGATGTTCGCTCCTATTATTATGCTGATTGCCTGTCTCAGATTCATCAGATTAGCTGTGACGAAGCCTATCACCATTACCGTAGTCGCACTGCTGCTCTGTATCACAGCTGTTGTAACAGCGCCTGCAAGCACTCCTACAAAAACATTTCTCGTCAGAAGCGCAAGAATGTTTTTCATTTTTTCTCCTGCCGCTTTCTGAAGTCCGTCACTCATCAAATTCATTCCGTAGATAAAAAGAGCCAGTCCTCCCAGAAGAGTCAGACCTATCTGCAAACCCTCGATATTCATTTCTCTTTCCTAAACAAAACTCCGAATATAACTCTAACTGACACTTTACATTATATTGTTAAATCCGTGCTAAGTAAAGATAGAAAAACCCAAAGTCGGCACACTTTGGGTTTCTCATTCGTCCTATGGACACTTATTTCGTTTTGCCTACTGGCATTCTATATCATACTCAACATTCTTGTCAAATGTGCTTA
>CAYYMY010000003.1:0-45536 GCA_964473095.1 uncultured Oscillospiraceae bacterium
CAGCCTATCGGTTAACAGCCGAGTGCTCCACCATTGAGCTACCTTGGAATATTAGGTTGGGTCTCGTAACGACAAGTAGTATTATACAATTATCGTCTTGAGATGTCAACCTATTTCACCTTTAATTTTTCTTACCAAAACGCTTTACAATCGTCTTTCGTTCTTCAGTTTTTTTCTCGTTTTCGAGGTGATTTTCCGGCGTTTCATCATCGCTGTATTCGGAAGCTTTTTTCACTTCATCCGCTTCATCGATCTCGATATGTTCAGGCTCCATGAGAGCATGCTCACTAGCCTGCAGCTTTTCATCTTCCTCTTTAGTTTCCTTTATATGCTGCTCCTGTTCCTCTTTCATAGTATTTTCTATGAGTTCTATTTTATTCTTATATTTCTTTATATTTTCTCTGTCGCCCTCCTCTTCATATATTGAAAGCAGTTCTCTCATGGTTTCCAGATGACTTCCGTTTATCTGAAGCACCTTTCTGAAAGCACTGACCGCGTCGGCTCTTTTGCCTGTCATCTCATATCCTATGCCCAGATAGTAATGCAGCGGCCACCAATCGTTGAATCTGCTTGAAAGGAAAGGCTCAAGCATCTGTATCCCGTTTTCGTATCTTCCTGCCAGAATCTCATTGTATCCCTTTTCTATCTGTATCGGCTCTGCTATCTGATTTATCCTGTTTCTTATTTCCTTCTTATCCTTGCCGTTCCTGCTGAATTTTAAAAATTCTTTCCATGTCAGCTCTGCTTTAGAGTAAAATCCCATATTCAGATACATATACCCCAGATAGTAATAACCCGGTGCAAAACGCGGATGGGTTTCCGTAAGGAGTTCAAACCAGTCCAGAGATTCCGCTTTGAATCTGCCCACATATTCCTCATTGCGGCTGTTCATATACATTACTCTGCAGGCTCTCGCGTAGCTGTACATACTGTGAAGATAATTGTACTGCATGCAGAGCGACGCTCTGAAATGGATGCACGCATTGTCCATATCTCCTCGCTCTGCCGCGTCTCTGCCTTCTTTCATCATTCCTTCGTATAGCTTATAATTGTACAGCTTTTTCAGTATGGCAACGTAATCTTTAGTATGTTTGAAATGAGGGTCGCAGCCCATTACCCACGCCATATTCTCTGCAAGCACCAGCATATCTATACCTGCACCGCCTGCAAACTCTTTTATTTCTTTCTTTCTGAGCGGTATAGGCACACCGCGCATCAGGTCTCCTGCCTTAGATTGCTTCATGAATTCATCGGAGAATTCAGCGAATACAAATTTATTCAGATATTTTCTGAAATACTTTCCTATCCTGTCCTCTCTGAGCTGTATGTCAGATTCCTCTCTCGGTCTTATAACCGTTCTTGTTATGCCCATCGTCTGGGCTAAGTTCTTCTTTTCCTTACTCATAATATACCTCTTCTACCGTATCTTAAAGCGCCCTGAATCTCTCATCTTTGAACATATCGTGATTTTTCATGGCAGTTTTTAAAAGTTCCATCATCTTTTCTTTATCTTCAGGAAGATTTCCTCTCAAAGAAACGTAATTTGACGCGTGATTGCTTCTCAGCACGCACGTTTTGGTGACATTCGTATGCTTGAGCATCAGAAGCGTTTCAGCCATGACTTCCTCAGGTGAAAGCAGCTTCAGCTTTCCCGATTCTATATCCTTTGCCATAGGAACGCTCGGCTCTACCATGAGAGTTAAAAGACCCACATAGGAAGGCTCCATTTCACTTATCATGGTCCCTGTCTGAACAGCATGATCCTCCCAGCCATCCTTTCCCGCAAGCCCTGATATAAACGTAACCGAAGCCTGCATACCGCACGCCTCTATTTTTTTCACTCCGTCGATTATCTGCTGTCTCGTCTCGCCTTTGCATACATCTTTGAGAACCTTGTCACTTCCCGATTCCGCTCCGATATAAACCATCTTAAGTCCCGCATCGTAAAGCTCCTTCATCTCCTCATCCGATTTTTTCAGCACATCGCTTCCTCTTCCGTATATCGACACCCTTTCACATTCCGGAAAATTCTCCGCGATATACTCAAGTATAGGCATAAGACGAGCGTTAGACATTGCCAGTGCATCACCGTCGCAAAGAAAGATTCTGTTAACGCTCCTGTATCTCGCCCTTGCCCATGCCAGATCCTCTATAACCTCTTCGAGTTTTCTGACTTTGAACTTCTTGTCTTTGAACATTTTGCAGAATGTGCATTTGTTGTGAGTACAGCCTATGGTCACCTGCACCAGAAGACTGTATGCTTCACTTGGCGGTCTGTATATATCTCCTTCGTATCTCATGTATATCTCCTTTATCTTTTATTTGCTGTGCTACATTCTTTCCGGCGCTTTTATTCCAAGCAGAGAAAGGCCATTTTTAATAACTGCTTTCGCTGCCATGACAAGAGCTGTCTTGGCGTTCCTTTCTTCTTCATTCTCAACTAAGATATGTTCGTCATGATAGAATTTGTTGAACGCCTGCGCCACATCTATTATATGTCTCGTAACTACTGACGGCTCGTATCTTTCTCCCGCGTCACATACGACATCAGGGAATTCATATATCAGCTTTATCAGCTCATGAGCGCTTTCACCGGTTATATACGACGGATCGAAACCCTCTTTTGCCTTTGCCTCGGCATCCTCATCGGCATTTCTGAGTACGCTGCATGCTCTCGCGTGAGTATACTGCACATACGGACCTGTCTCACCATCGAAATTGAGGACTTTATCCCATGAGAAAACGTAATCCTTTATTCTGTAGTTGGCAAGTTCGTTGAACATTACGGCGCCGATTCCCACATCCTTCGATGTCTCATCTATATTGTCCGTATTTACATTTTTCTCTTCTATTATCTGTTTTGTCTTTTCTATCGCTTTGTTCAGCACATCTTCAAGGAATACCACTCTGCCATCTCTTGTCGACATGATCCCATCTTCCATGCTCACAAGCCCGAACGGCACATGTATGCAGTCCTTTGCCCAGTCGTAGCCAAGGAGCTCTATGACTTTTATCCATTGCTGGAAGTGCAGATTCTGCTGTGATGCTACCACATAAATATTTTTATAAAAATCATAGGTTTCTTTTCTGTAAACCGCCGCAGCGATATCTCTCGTTATATAAAGTGTCGAGCCGTCGGATTTTGTTATGAGTGCAGGCGGAAGCCCGTAGTCATCAAGTCTCACTATCTGCGCTCCATTATCTTCCACAAGAAGGCCTTTATCTTTCAGTTCCTGCACGAATCTCGGCATTTTATCGGAATAAAAGCTTTCGCCGTTGTATGAATCGAAGCTTATTCCCATCATATCGTAAACTCTGTTAAATTCCCTGAGGCTTTCATCGCGAAACCACTGCCAGAGTTCAACCTCTTCCGCTTCTCCCTTTTCAAGCTTTGCAAATATAGCCCTCGCCTCATCCTCAAGCTCCGGATGCTTCTTCGCTTCTTCATGAAATTTAGTATAATATGACAGAAGAGACTTTATCGGCTCTCTTATAACATCTTTCTTATTGCCCCATCTTCTGTACGCGCATATCATCTTTCCGAACTGCGTGCCGTAATCACCGAGATGATTTATCCTTACGGTGTCATATCCAAGAAAATCATATATCTTGTATATTGAGTTCCCTATGACCGTACTTCTTATATGTCCTATATGGAACGGCTTTGCTATATTAGGCGATGAATATTCGATTATCACTTTCTTCCCTCTGCCGACTTCGCTTCTTCCGTAATCATCACCTTTGGATAGTACCTCCGTTATCACCTCACCGGCAAAAGCCTTTTTTGAAATGAACATATTGACGTAAGCCTTAACGTTCTCGACCTTTTCGAAAAGCTCTTCGTCTTTTATCTGCTCTGCAACAGACTCCGCGATAAGAGGCGGTGCCTTTTTCATCATCTTTGCCAGCTTAAAACATGGGAAAGCATAATCTCCCTTTCGACTGTCAGCCGGTGATTCTATCATCGAAACGATATCATCTCTATCAACACCTTCCACGTGTTCGGACAGAATATCCGCAATTTTATCTTTATAGCTTATCATAATGTTTTCTCCTTACTCCGATATATTCTAAACCTTAAGCTTTACGACGGTTACACCGTCACCGCCTTCCTGATATCCTCCGTTTCTGAAGCTTTTAATATTCCTGTTCCTCTTGAGGGCTTCCTGTATCCCGTTTCTCAATATGCCCTCACCTCTTCCGTGAATAACAGTTACCTCGTTCAGTCCCGAAATAAATGCATCATCTACATATTTTTCCACATCCATTACGGCATCGTCAAGGTTTTTCCCTCTCACATCGACAGATGAAGATACGTTGCTTACCTTGCTTCTGTACATTTCACCGTATCCGCTGCTCTTTTTCAGTATGCGTTTTTTTCTTGCGCCGCCATCTATAAGCATTATATCCTTTATGTTGACATCTATCTTCATGACGCCTACCTGTACCTGGAGATTGCCCTTCTCATCCGGCAATGATACAATTTCTCCGTTCTGGTTCAGCGTCAGTATTTTCACTCTATCATTTATTTTCAGAAGATCAGCGTCCACCGGCTCTGCGTTTATCTCCGTCTTTATGGTGCTTCTGTTCTTCTTTTCAAGCTCCCTTATCTTCCTTCGGCTGTTATCAAATCTTCCGTTTCGCTCTCCAATGCTTTCAAGTCTTGCGATTTCCCTGAGCTCTTCCTTCACCTCTTCCGTTGT
Source organism: uncultured Oscillospiraceae bacterium (assembly GCA_964473095.1). Taxonomy (GTDB): domain Bacteria; phylum Bacillota; class Clostridia; order Peptostreptococcales; family Anaerovoracaceae; genus Lentihominibacter. The sequence continues at coordinate 4,704 of CAYYMY010000003.1, forward strand.
TTCTTTTGCTTCCCGGATTATCTCCCTGGCTTTTTCTTTGGCCCTTTCAAGCTCTCTTTCCTTTTTTTTCTCAAATTTTCTTTCCTTTTCATCCAGCTCTTCTTTTCTGCGTTTTATTTCTATTCCTAGCAGAATAGCTTCTTCCCGCTCTTCTTCGGCTTTTTTTCTGTCATCTTCAAGAGAGGCTATCACGTCTTCAAACGCCATATCTCCGCCTTTTATCAATTCCCCTGCTCTGTCTATCAGCTTTCCTGAAAGCCCGAGCTTTCTTGAAATTTCAAAGGCATTTGATTTGCCTGGTATTCCTATGTTTAATTTATACGTCGGACTAAGTGTTTCCACATCGAATTCCATCGACGCGTTTTCGACTCCATCGGTTGAAACAGCAAATTTCTTAAGCTCCGTATAATGTGTGGTTGCTATTACGTCCGCGCCTTTCCTCTTCAGCTCTTCAAGTATCGATATCGCCAGAGCCGCACCTTCTGTCGGGTCAGTTCCCGCACCAAGCTCATCCAGCAGTACGAGGCTTCTTCTGCCGGCCTTCTCTGTTATTCGGACGATATTCTTCATATGCGACGAAAATGTCGAGAGACTTTGCTCTATGCTCTGTTCATCACCTATATCCGCGAATATATCTTTATATACCGGTATACAGCTACCCGGAGCTGAAGGCAGATGGAGTCCCGACTGCGCCATAAGCGCAAAAAGTCCCGCAGTCTTAAGAGTCACCGTCTTTCCTCCTGTATTCGGCCCCGTTATAACGAGCGCGCTGTAGCTTTCACCTATCCTGATATCTATCGGAACCACCTTTTTTTCATCTATCAGTGGATGTCTGGCTCCTCTTATATTCATTATCCCTTCTTCACTTATTTTCGGCTCTTCTCCTCCCATTGCTGCTGACAGTCTGCCTTTTGCCATGAAGAAATCAAGCTGCACCATCAATTCCTGATTATTTTTCAGAGCATGATAGTTTTCGGAAACACCTTCCGATAATTCTTTCAGAATCCTGTTTATTTCCGCCTGCTCATCGAGTTCAAGCTGCCTCAGCTCGTTGTTCAGCTCCACTATGGGCTGCGGCTCTATAAACAGTGTCGCTCCGCTGCCGCTCTGGTCGTGGACTATGCCCGGTACGCTCCCTCGATGCTCCTGTTTTACAGGGATCACATATCTTCCGTTTCTCACGGTAACTATTGAATCCTGAAGAATTCTTTTGTTATCTCCTGAGGTCAGTATACGATTTATCCTGTTTTTCACGGCATCCTTCTGTCTTACTATACTCCTTCTTATTCTCCTGAGCTCTGGAGAAGCATTATCTGCCATTTCATCTTCTGATATTATGCATCTGTCTATTTCTTCAGCGAGGCTTTTATGTACCGTTATAAGTTCTGCAACAGACATTATCGTCGGTATCTCCGGGATATCTCCCTTCAGAAAAGTCACTATTCTGTCGGCAGTCTTCATATTGGCAAGTATACGCAGAAGCTGCGCCATACTGAGGGTGCCGCCCTTCCTCGCCAGCGATACAGACTCTCCAATATCATAAAAACCACCGACAGGTAATAGACCCTTATGATTTATGAGTCTTACCGCTTCCGTGGTTTCAGTCTGCTTTTCTTTTATTACATTTATATCATCAAAAGGCACCAGCTCCGAAATGACCGTTTTTGTCAGTTCAGAGCCGGTCTGCTCTCTGAGCATATCTGTTATTTTATTGTATTCGAGTATTTTTAAAGTCTTTTTTTCCATTTAAAGCTATCCGATATTTGTGTTGTTTTTGTATTTTTCTATTTCCCTTTTCAGCTGAAGGTTTTCCATCTGCAAGTCAAAGAAGCTGTTTTCAAGCTCCTTGCATTTTGCTTCCACTTCTTTCACCACTTCCTCCATGCTGCTCTGAGTCTGTTTCTTTGCCGTTTCTATAGCTTCCTCCAGCTGCTGATTTTCCGCGTCTTTCTGCCTTATCTGATTAAGCAGCTCATCTTTCTGAAGAACTATCGCCTGAGTTTCCTCTTTGTAATCCATATAATTTTTCTTGGATTCATCCCACAGCTGAACATAATGCTGCGCATCCTTTTCGAGCTGTATGTTCATGCGCTTCAGCTCTTCCATTTCATCAAGCATCTGAAAATACTCGCTGGCAATGTTCACGGCAGTCAGAACAGCTATATTTGAAGACGCTGCTCCTGCTGACTTCGCAGCTTCGCTTATTTCCTGCATCTTTGTATCCACATGCGCTGCGACCTGTACTATCTCTTCTCTTGATTTCTCTCCGGCAATAACATATTCCTGTCCGTAGATTTTTACTTTCACCTTATTGTTTTCCATAAAAACTCTCCTACATTTCTCTCAGAACCGCATTCAGTTTTTCTTTGAGCGCTTCAAGCACCTTACTGTGAACTTTTGCAACCTCCTCATCGGTCAGTGTCTTATTTTTATCTCTGTATGTCAAAGCAAACGCAACGCTCTTCTTACCTTTTTCCACCTGTCTGCCCCTGTACACATCAAACAGTTTTACGCTTTCAAGTATGCTTCCCGCATACTCTTTTATAACGTCTTCTATTTTACCGACCTCCATATCTTCATTCACGAGAAGCGCTATATCCCTCGATGTCGACGGGTATTTAGGAAGCGGTGTATACGCAACAGTTCGATCCGAATGTCTCTTTACCGCATCAAACATCAGCTCGCAGCAGTATATTCTCACTCCGTTCATACCGTATTTTTCTGCAACATCCGGATGAATTTCTCCCATTATTCCCAGCTCATCTTCGTACAGTGGCTCAGCTTCTTCCGGCGCATCCATCACGGCTTTCACCGATATTCTGGCGCATCTTCCCGGATGATATGTTCCGCATCCGGATCCTGCCGTGAATTTCGCGTCCTTTATTCCCAGTACCCTGAAAAGCTCTTCCAGTATGCCTTTGAGCGAATAAAAATCCTCGCCTTTTCCGTACATACCTATACACAGAGAATACTGCTCATCAGGAAGTTCATCTTCATTCATCATATTTTTTATGAAAGTATTGCCTATTTCAAAAGCTCCTGCTTTTTCTATATTTCTTGAATAATTTCTTCCGAGAGCCTCCAGCATATTTGGGGTAAGAACCGTCCTCATTACCGAGTTTTCTTCTCCTAAAGGATTGAGTATCTTTACGAATGCCCGCTCCCACGAATCTTCCGCTATGCCTATATTATCCACTCCTTTAGGACTTACAAAGGAATATGTCTGGATTTCATTGAGACCCATGCCGCAAAGCGATTCCCTTGTCAAATCGCGAAGCGCCCTTTCTTCAGGTATTCCTGCTTCATTGTTTCCCCTCGGGAGAGTCACAGGTAATCTGTCGTAACCGTAGATTCTGGCAACTTCTTCTATATAATCCTCTTCCTCCAGCAGATCCTGTCTGACTGTAGGAGGAGTAACCGTCATAATATTTCCGCTGCCTCCAACCTTTATTTCGAGAGAGCTGAGCACCTTTTCCATGTATTCGCGCTCAAGCTCAACTCCCAGAACATGATTTATTCTGTCCACTCTTATATCTATGGTTCTGGCTTTTGCTTCGGCAGGATAATTGTCTATTTTCCCTCTGCACACCTTTCCGGCTCCCACTATCTCTATCAGTCTGCACACTCTGTCTGCAGCCGCTTCGCAAAGGTTAGGGTCTATCCCCTTTTCAAACCTCGAGGAGGCTTCCGTCCTGAGCGCCAGCTTCTTTGATGTGCTTCTTACGCTGTCTCCGTTGAAATTAGCGGACTCGACTATTATCGTTGTAGTATCCTCCTCTATTTCAGAATTCAGTCCGCCCATTACACCGGCGATACCTATGCTTCTTTCTGCATCCTTTATAAGAAGCATATCGTCTGAAAGCACTCTTTCCGTATTATCAAGAGTCGTGAACTTTTCTCCCTGCGAGGCATTTTCCACTATTATTTTTCCGCCTTTTACCTGTCTTATATCATACGCATGGAGCGGCTGTCCATATTCAAGCATGACAAAATTCGTGATATCTACGATATTGTTTATCGGACGCATGCCTGCATACATAAGTCTCTTCTGAAGCCACCACGGGGACTGTTCGACTTTCACGTCTGTCACTACCCTTGCGACAAATCTTCTGCACCCTTCAGGATTTTTTATATCTACCGACAGATAATCCCCAGCTTCTCCTTCTCCGTTTTCGTTTTCTATATCGGTATCAGGGTATCTGAAAGGTTTTCCAAAGGTTGCCGAAGCTTCCCTTGCCATTCCTACCATTGCAAGGCAGTCAGGCCTGTTCGGCGTTATCTCAAAATCAACCACAGCCTGTTTAAGTCCGAGGGCTTCCGCAAAGTCCCTTCCTGTTTCGTACTCATCTTCAAGTATCCATATGCCGTCCTTATGAGCTATCGGAACCACTTTGTCCTCAAATCCGAGTTCTCCTGCAGAGCATAGCATGCCGAAGGATTCCACTCCTCTGAGCTTTCCCTTTTTTATCTTCACTCCGCCTCCCTGTTTAGGCTGACCGTGAAGCGGTCCAGGTATCCTGCTGTTATGAAGCGCCACAGGAACATAGGCTCCTTCAAATACGTTGGGCGCTCCCGTCACTATCTGTATATCTTCATCCTGTCCGACGTCCACCATGCATACCACAAGCTTATCGGCATCAGGGTGCTTTTCTATCTTATCTATTCTTCCGACTACAACGTTTTCCATCTCTTCACAGAAATGTTCGCAGGTTTCAAGGTTTGAGCCCGACATGATCATTCTGTCGCAGAAATCTTCGGTGGAAACATCCAAATCTATATAATCTTTAAGCCATTCTATTGGAACTAACATCCGATATCCTCCTATTTGAACTGTTGTATGAATCTCATATCATTTTCATAGAACAATCTTATATCCTCCACACCGTACTTGAGCATGGCTGCTCTCTCCACACCCATACCAAATGCGAATCCCGTGTATTTTTCAGTATCGACTCCCCCGACTTTAAGAACATTCGGATGCACCATGCCGCAGCCCAGAATCTCTATCCATCCGCTGCCTTTGCATACTCTGCAGCCCTTACCTCCGCACTTGAAGCAGGAAACATCCATCTCTGCGCTCGGCTCAGTGAACGGGAAATGATGAGGTCTGAACTTCGTCTTCGTACTTGTCCCGAAAAGCTGCTTTGCGAAGCTGTCAAGAGTTCCTTTAAGATCTGCCATCGTTATCCCTTCGTCCACCAGAAGACCTTCTATCTGATGGAACATAGGTGAATGCGTTGCATCGGGAGTATCACATCTGAAACATCTTCCCGGTGATATGACCTTGATAGGAGGCTTCTGCTTCATAAGCGTTCTCACCTGTACCGGAGATGTCTGCGTTCTGAGAAGTATATCCTCGCTTATATAAAAAGTATCCGTCATATCCCTGGATGGGTGATTAGGACCTGCGTTGAGAGCATCGAAATTGTTGAATACAGTCTCGACTTCAGGTCCTTCAACAATGGAGAATCCCATGCTCATAAATACTTTTGAAATTTCTTCCATCGTTATCGTGAGAGGGTGCTTGACACCGAGTTTTATATCCCTGCCCGGCTCCGTAACATCTATTCTTTCGAGTCTGAACTGGGCTTCTTTCGCAACGTCCTTCATCTCTTTGAATTTCTTTTCAAGCATTTCCTCTATCTCCGCCCGGACTTTATTTGCCATCTGACCGGTGGATTTTCTCTCTTCAGGAGACAGCTTCCCCATACCTCTGAGTATCTCTGTAAGCTTTCCTTTTTTGCCGAGTATCTTTACTCGAATATCATCCGTTTCCGCTACAGAAGCGGCGGTTTTCAACTCTTCTTTTGCTTCTTCCAAAATTCTGTTCAACTGAGCTTGCATTTCTGTTACCTCTCATCTATTTTATCTTATTTGACTGATACATGAGTATTCCCGCCGCGACCGCCGCATTAAGAGACTCTATGGACCCCATCATCGGGATTCTTATTTTCAGGTCCGCCGCTTTCATGAATTCTTTTCCTATACCCTGTCCTTCATTACCTATTACTAGGGCAGTACTCTCGCTTATATCTGCGTCGCGATAAAGCGTATCTCCGTCCAGACTTGCCGCCACTATTTTAAATCCATGTTTTTTGAGCTCCGATATTACACTGTCATGATTTATGCCTTCTATCACCGGCATTCTGAACAAGGAGCCCGCGGCAGCTCTCACAACTTTAGGCGAATACACATCCGCGCATCCCGGTACAGTTATGACTCCGCAATATCCGGCAGCTTCCGCGGTTCTTATCACCGTCCCCACGTTGCCCGGGTCCTGAAGTCTGTCAATAACCACCAGATTCCCGCCGTTCTTCAATCTGATTTCTCCGAGCACATCCATACTGCTGTTTGTTTTCTTTACTACAGCTATAACTCCCTGTGAATGTTCCGTATCTGTCAGCGCATTAAACAGTTCTCTGTCAAGTATCGTTAAGTCATATCCTGTATCATCCGGTACAGATATATCAAAATTCCCGTCGCATACGAATATCTCCTCTATCTCTATCCCGAGAGAAACAGCGTCAAGCAGAGGCTTTATTCCTTCGAGAAGATAAAGTCCGTATTCATCTCTGTACTTTCTTTTCAAAAGTTTGCGTGTTTTCTTATATATCGGATTGTCTTTCGAACCTATCGTTTTCATATCCGTCCGAAACCTAACTAACAATAGCCGGTGGAAAACCGGCTATCGATTAAATTACCCTTCTGACTTATCTCTTTAAAAATGTAGGGATATCTATTCCTGACATTCCCTTGTAAATATCATCCGATGATGCAGCCTGACTTTCCGATTCCGTATACGTCTCGTCGCTGTTTTCCGTTCCTTTATTTGGTATGACTGAGCTGTTGAGGATGTCCACATTCTGCGGTTTTTCAAATCCTGCAGCTATTACGGTCACTGCTAACTCATCCTGCATAGCTTCCTTGATGGAAGCTCCCATTATTATAATAGCATTGTCATCAGCCTCAGCATCTATCTGCGTAGCAACTTTATCTACATCAAACATCGTAAGGTCTCTTCCGCCTGTTATGTTTATGAGAACAGCTCTTGCTCCGGAAATCTTTGTTTCAAGAAGCGGACTGTTTATAGCTCCCGAAACTGCATCTTCCAGCTTGTTTTCGCCTTTTCCTCTTCCTACTCCCATATGTACTATGCCTCTGTCCTTCATGATAGTGGTGACATCGGCAAAATCCAGATTGATGAGAGCATCGTCCACTATTATATCCGAGATCCCCTGAACTCCATACTTGAGTATTTCATCCGCTAGTTCAAAAGCTTCAAGAAGCGATGTCTGCTCCTGAACGGTTTCCAATAATTTATCATTCGGTACCACTACTAATGAATCCACATACTTTTTCAGGAATTTTATCCCAAGTTCAGCATGCTCTCCTCGTTTTTTCCCTTCGAATTTAAAGGGTTTTGTAACGACTCCGACAGTCAGTATCCCCATGTCCTTTGCAATTTTGGCTATTATAGGGGCTGCTCCTGTACCTGTTCCTCCTCCCATTCCGCAGGTAACGAATATCATATCGGAGCCTGCAATGAATTTTTCAAGGTCTTCGAGATTCTCTTCCGCGGATTTCTGACCAATCTCAGGATTGCCGCCTGCTCCCAGTCCCTTCGTGAGCTTTTCTCCGATTTGTATCTTTGTCTCGGCCTTGCTTCTGTCAAGCGCCTGCTTGTCCGTATTAACGGCTATAAAAGCAACTCCTTTCATGCCGGATTCTATCATTCTGTTAACAGCGTTACATCCGCCGCCGCCGACACCGATGACTTTTATCTCCTGCAGCGTAGAGTCGTTTATCTCAAATTGCAACATTCAGAAGTACCTCCTGTAATTTTTAAATAATTTCACTTTGTATTATAACACAATAATTTTATGGCGTAAAGGAACAATAATTGTTACTCCCGATGTTGATAATTCCGCTTTCCGTACCTTTCTGATATAAATCGAAAACCACTGTTTTCAGCGCTCCGGATTCAATACAATCGACTACATTATCATAGGTTCCTTTACAGTAAAGTCCGTCGTATATATATGCCGTGATTTTGTCCCCGTCGACTACAAGTTTTTTGAAGTAAAGATCCCCTTCCTCCATAAGCTTTATTATTCTCATAGCCTTGTCGTATTCACTGGTTTTATCAACCTCTATATCTTTATTAAGCTCTGCTTCCTTTACTTTGATATTTTCAACCAGCGTGACCTGCTGCTCTTCTTTGGTTATATCCAGTACCTTTCCATCATTATCTGTGATTATATATCGTTTTCCCTTTACGAACTGAGCCTTGCCGGTCTTTTCTTTAACTGTTATCTCAATTTTATTCGGAAATTTTCTTTTAACATCCACATCTTCTATATACAGATTTTTTTTCTTTATACGTCTTTCAACAAGCCAGGGATGCACGTCGAATATATTTTCTCCTGTCTCGATCTCCGAAAGTCTTATCACCTCTTCATCAGTCACATCTGTATTTCCTGTAACGACAATACCGTCTATAACAAAATAGTCTATATGTACCGCAAAATAAAGCCCCGTGCACACCAGCAGAAATATTATGAACTTAAGTAAATACCGTTTTTTCTTTCTTCGCTTTTTTCTTCTTTTATTCTCCCTGTCGCATTCTTTATTCATACTCTGAAATCTCTCCGCATACACAATCGTTACTTGACGGTAAATTCATCTATATTGTCGCATATCCTGCCCGCAGCATTATCAGGCGCTGCTATGCGGCTTTTCTGCGACATATCTTCAAGTATTGCTCTGTCATTTTTAAGTTTCAGTATCGTAGATATCAGCTCCTCATCATCTAGGTCTTTTTCCTCTATGACGATAGCCCCTCCTCTTTCAGAGACAGCCTTAGCGTTGTAGTACTGATGATTTCCGGTGGCGGCGGGCGACGGTATGAATATGGCGGGTTTTCCGCATGATGTCACTTCCGCTACAGTTATGGCTCCGCTCCTGCTGATAACAAGGTCCGCCGCTGCAAGATACCTGTTCATGTTATTTATATATTCCTTTATCTGTATATTTTCTCCGTCCCCTGCTCCTCTCTCTTTGAGTTCGTCTAAAATGGCATCATAGTAAAATTTACCGGTGCCGAGACATATCTTTATATCTGTAGAAGGCTCCAAAGCTTCTATTACGCCTATCATTGCCTTATTTATCCTGCCGGCCCCCTGGCTTCCTCCGAAAGCCAGCAGCACAAAGTCGTCTTTGCCGTATTTGAGTTCTTTTCTCGCGGCTTCTTTATCCGTATTGAGAAAATTCCCCCTTACGGGATTGCCGCACACAACATGCTTTTCCGGATATTTTAAATATTTTGATGCCTCCTCAAAACCGAGAAAAACCTTTTTTACATGTTTTTCCAGCATCTTGTTCGTCACTCCCGGGAATGCGTTCTGTTCGTGTATATACGTCGGTATCTCAAGTTTCTGAGCCGCTTTCAAAAGCGGCGCGCTCGCATATCCGCCTGTTCCTATTACGACATCGGGACCAAACCTCTTCAGTATATCGGCTGCCCTTCTGCTTCCCTTGTTGAACTCCTTTATGACCTTTATATTTTTAAACGGCTTTTTCCTGTTGAATCCATGTATTGGTATAAGCTCTATGGGATATCCGTTTTCCGGAACAATGGTTTTCTCAAGACCTCTTTCAGCTCCGACAAACAGTATTTCCGCTTCTTCAAATCTTTTTCTGATTTCATCCGCTATAGATATGGCCGGATATATATGTCCCCCGGTGCCGCCGCCAGTCATGATCACTCTCATTTAATCAACTCCTGTATTCTTAGGCTTATGCCTTGAAATGTTGAGAAGAACTCCGGTTGAAAACATAAATATCAAAAGAGCGTTTCCTCCGTAACTTACAAAGGGCAGATTTATCCCTGTAGCCGGCATCGATGATGTAACTACCGCTATATTCAGTATTACCTGTATACCAACCATGAGAACTATTCCCGATACCAGAAGCATACTGAACTGGTCTGGAGCGTTTATCGCTATATGAACACCTCGCCAGAGGAAACAGCAGTAAAGCGCTATAAGCAGTATAAGTCCTACAAATCCCAGTTCTTCTCCTATGATTGCAAGTATAAAGTCATTTTGAGGTTCAGGCAAGTAAAGATTTTTCTGAACGCTCTTTCCGAGTCCTACTCCGAAAAGTCCGCCGGAGCCCAAAGCAAGCAATGACTGCACCGCCTGATATCCTTCATTCAAAGGGTCCTGGAAAGGATCTATAAAGCTTGTAAGCCTCTGATACCAGTAGCTGTCCTTCATGAACAGAAGTATGCTCAGTATGCCGGCTCCTCCTATTGCCACAAGTCCTGCAAAGTATCTCCATTTCATACCCGCAACCAGCATCATGGCGATTATTATACCGCATACCGTTATAGCCGTCGAAAGGTTAGGCTGTTTTATTATCATCGCACCGTATATCGCCGCAACCACCAGAAGAGGCAATATACCTCTGACAGGAGATTTTATCCTGTCCGGCTTCTCGCTTAAAAACGAGGCGGTAAAGATGATAACAACCAGCTTAGCAATTTCCCCCGGCATTATCGTCACAGGACCTACTCCTATCCATCTGGTCGCATTGTTCGCGGAATGCCCCAGAGGTGTGAACAACAGCGCCAGCAGTATAACTCCGACAATTAAAAGCGGTACTGCAATTTTCCTGTATATCCTGTAGTCCACAGCTGCTCCGACTATCAAGGCACCAAACCCAAGCACCGCCCACAGACCATGCCTTAGGAGATAGCTGTACGCGTTACCGTCCTGACTTATGGAATAATAATAGCTTGCGCTGAACACCATTATTATTCCGAAAATCACCAGCATCGCAGTGAAAATCGTCAGCAGAAAATCTCCCGATCTCAGCTTCTTTTTCTTTTTTCTGTCAGATTTCTGTCTCAATTCTAATTATTACCTTTCCAAAGCTCTGACACAAGATTTGAAATGATTGCCCCTTTGTTCAAAGCTGGTATACATATCCCAGCTCGCACACGCCGGAGAAAGCAGCACCGTATCCCCCGGCTCAGCTATCCTGTACGCTTCCCTTACGCATGCTTCCATATCTTTCAATATTATGGATTTTGTGAATCCCGCTCTTTCAGCGGCATCTTTTATCTTGGTCGCCGTCTTTCCCATGAGAAGCAGAGCTTTTACTCTGCCGTCAAACGCTTCCACAAATTCATCGAAGGATGAATCCTTATCATATCCTCCTGCTATAAGTATTATATTCTTCTTTATCGCTTCTATCGCCTTTATCGCCGCGTCGAGATTTGTTCCTTTGGAATCGTTTACAAATTTTACGCCGTCTATTTCATTACACAGCTCTATGCGGTGCTCAACACCCTTGAACTCTTTGATTACCTTTGATATTACTTCGGGCTCTATCCCTCCGAAATACGCTACGGCACATGCTGCAAGCGCATTTTCCAGATTATGAGCTCCCGGGATCTGCAGTTCATCCGTCCTGCAGATTTCAACGCTCTTATCCCTGTCTCTCACTGTAATAATGTCGTTTTGTACATAAACTCCGAAATCAAGAATCTTCCTTCTGCTGAACGGAACTACAGAAGCTCTGCATTTATCCGCAAGCTTCATACATTCTTCATCATCATAGTTTATGACGCAGTATTGATTTTTATCTTGATTTTTGAATATTTGTGATTTAGCATCCGCATACCGCTCCATAGTATGATGCCTGTCCATATGGTCAGGCGTGAGATTCAGTATCGCTGAAATTTCAGGACGGAAATCCTTTATGGTCTCAAGCTGGAAGCTGCTGGTTTCGGTTATAAGCCAGCTGTCCTCCTCCGCCGACAGCGCCTTAGATATAACTGCCACTCCTATATTCCCCACAACATATGTCTTTCTTCCCGACGCTTTGTATATTTCACCTACCAGGGTTGTGGTGGTAGTCTTTCCGTTCGTACCCGTTATCGCTACATAATTTCCCTTTCCCACTCTGTAGGCGATCTCAAATTCTCCTATTATTTCCGCCCCATATTCTTTAGCTTCATCTATGAAATCGAGATGAAGCGGTACTCCCGGGCTCAGTATCAGCATGTCAAAGGCACTCATATCCTCAGGCTGATCGTTCCAGTAGCATTTTATATTTCTGTCCTTCAGAAAAACTCTTAGCTGAGGTTCCACTTCCTCTTCTTTTTTACTGTCCTGAACGTATACATCGGCTCCTAGCTTCACCATTGCCTGTGCAGCGGCCTTGCCGGATTTTCCCATGCCGACTATCAGCACTTTTTTGTTTTTCATATCGGATATCATACTGTTTGACATATTTACTATCTCCTAACAAATTGTAAATTCCAAACTATACTATTTTTCATATTATTCCGAGTCCGACTATACAGCATATTATAGCAAACAGCCAAAACGCTATCACTACCTGTACCTCACTGAATCCGCTTTTTTCAAAGTGATGGTGTATCGGAGCCATCTTGAATATCCTTTTTCCCCTGCTGATTTTAAAATATCCCACCTGGATTATTACAGAGAGGGCTTCTATAACATAAAGCAATCCCACTATTGGAAGCATAAGTTCAAGCTTCATTACTATTGCGGCAGTTGCCAGTCCTCCGCCGAGGGCGAGCGAGCCGGCATCTCCCATAAACACTTTTGCCGGATGTCTGTTGAACACAAGAAATCCCAAGCAAGCGCCGCACAGAGCCGCGCAGAAATATTCTCCCGACACTATTCCATACATCATTCCGGCTACTGTAAAAAACAAGGACACCAGTGCCGTCACACCTGATGCCAGCCCATCAAGACCATCGGTCAGATTAACAGCGTTTGTCATTGCAAGCATCACAAAGATAACAAACGGTATATACCATATCCCGAAATCCACATATATATCCGCTATCGGTATATACACCATTGTGCTTCCGAGAGTATATCCCGCAAGATATACGGCAAGAAGTATGGAAAGTATCATCTGCAGTCCGAATTTCTGATAGGCTCTCAATCCCAGATTGTTTTTCTTTATCACCTTCAGATAGTCATCGATAAATCCTATCAGCCCGAAGCCTATAAATACAACTATTATAAGAACAGTCTCCATCTCACTGCCGCTTCTGAGCACTGCCGTGGCAGCCGCTGATGTCAACGCGGCCGCTGCGATTATCGATATGCCGCCCATGCTTGGCGTGCCGGCTTTGGAAAGATGTGATTCCGGACCGTCTTCCCTTATATTCTGACCTGCTTTTTTCTTCAATACAGGTATTTCAATCTTCGTAATTATAAGCGATATGAAAAAAGAGATTAAAATAATTATTCCTATGACGATGTAATTCATGACGACTCCTAAAGTTTTAAAATATCTTCCACTATCTGCTCCATATGCATTCCTCTGGAACCTTTGACAAGAATGATATTCCCTTTGCCCGCAAAACGGTGCATATCCCGATAAAAATCGTTTTTCTCTTTATAGTACAGAGCTTCGGCCTTTCCTCCCAATGCTCCCTCGTATATTTTTTCCGCATTTCTTCCTACTGCAATCACTCTGTCGATGTCAAGTCCCCCAGCAAACACCCCAACTCCGAAGTGCTGCTTCTCGCTGTCAGCTCCCAGTTCATACATATCTCCCAAAACAGCGATTTTTTCTGCACTACACCTGCTTTTCTCCAGAACTTTCAATGCGCTTTTCATGGAATCCGGGCTTGCATTGTAGGTGTCATCTATCACTCTTAATTTTCCGTTTCCCAGCTGCTTCAGACGACTGCCTGTAAGGTCTGTTTTCCCAAGTCCGTCTTCTATTTCACGCCAGCTGAGTCCCAGCAATTCCCCTGTCGCCGCTGCTATTGAAGCATTTGCAGCATTGTGTCTTCCGGGTACAGGCACAGTTATCCTCCTGCTTTTCTCTGAATGCTCCAAAGTGAATTTTATACCATCGAGACCAAAATCGTCAATATCGGATATTATATAATCGCTTTTTCCGTTTTCTCCTATAGATATCTGCCTGTAATTTCCCTTAGTGCTTTCCCTTGTCAGAAAGTTTCCGTCATTAAGGAATATGAGTGTACCCTCATTCCCGTCCAAGCCGATATGTTTCGTCAGCTCCATTTTCGCTTTGAATATACCTTCACGGCTTCCCAGCGTCTCCATATGTGCCACGCCTATATTAGTTATTATACCTATATCAGGCTCAACTATTTCCGCAAGTCTTCCTATTTCACCGAATTCACTCATCCCCATTTCAAGCACTACAGCTTCCATACTCCTGTCAAATCTGAATATCGACAGAGGCAGGCCGATCAGATTGTTGAAATTCTTCATATTTCTTCCGCATCTGAATTTTTCACTCAGCACATAATATATCATATCACGCACCGATGTTTTTCCCACGCTTCCGGTAACAGCGATTTTTTTTACATCAAGCGTAGAAAGATAATATTTTGCCAGATCTCCCATAGCGCGAACAGTATCGCCTGCTTTAACAACATTCAGCTTCTTATCGCCGTTTTTTTCCAAAATATCACTCAGGTCGATATCTTCCGATACGAGCAGCGTCCTGCAGCCCTTTTCTATTACCTGCGGGATATAGCTGTGACCATCCTGATTCTCGCCGATTACAGCCACGAACATATCATCTTTTTCACATTCTCTGGAATCATGTTTTACTCCGAGCACAAAATCTTCAGTGCTGCCGGATACGAGCTTTCCGCCTGTCGCCTCTAGGATTTCTTTTATACTTATCTTTTCCATTTTTTCTAATCGTTATAAAGATATATTTTACTACCCTTCTTTACCTCCGTGCCTGCCGAAGGATACTGTTTTGAAACCACAAAGTCTTCCTTTGAAGCAACCTCCTCATCCATATCATAAGACAGACCTGCCCCCTCTAAAACTCCTATAGCCTCACTCGCGCTCATTCCCGTGACATCAGGGATTTCCACCTTCTCTGTCTCGTCGCTCTGCTGACTTTCTTCATCAGGCGAAACATTGAGATAGCTCAGAGTATCGGACAGTATCTGCTTCATTCCCGGACCTGCTACAACGCTTCCGTAATGAACTCCTTTTGGATTATCTACTATAAGAAGTACTGCTACCTGAGGATCATCCATAGGCGCCATAGCTATTGCGGAAGAATAGGTTTCATCGCTGTACCCTCCGCTGGAGTCAGGTTTGTTTGCTGTTCCTGTCTTTCCGCCAACATTATATCCGTCCAGCTTGAATGAACCGCCGCCTCCACTGTCTACAACGAACTGCATTATTTCACACATCTCATCGGCAGTTTCCTTAGATACGGTCTGCCTCACAACTTCAGTATCAAAAGTCATCACCGTATTTCCGTCAGAGTCGCGCAGCTCTTTGACAAGTCTCGGCTTCATCATTTTGCCGTCATTTCCGAAAGAGCTTATAGCCGTTATAAGCTGTATAGGCGTCACGGCTATCCCCTGACCAAAGCCTATGGTCGCAAGCCCCACAGTCCCTGCAGAATCTTTATCCTGCAGAAGAGCCGTGGCCTCTCCAGGAAAATCTATTCCTGTAGTCCCTGTGATGCCGAATGTATCGAGATGCTCATAAAACTTATCTATCCCCGTCTTGGTAGCAAGCTGTACGAAGACAGGATTGCATGAATTGTTTACCGCTTCCTGAAGGCTCTGATGTCCGTGAGGCTGATCTGTTCTCCAGCAGTGTATGGTCCTGTCGGCCACCTTTATCTCGCCTGTACAGTTGTATGTGCTGTCCGGTGTCGCTATATCTTCTTCAAGAGCTATTGCCGTTGTTATGAGCTTGAATGTTGAGCCAGGCTCATATACATCCGATATAAGTGAATTTCTCCACATCCTGTTCAGATATTCCGTCTGCTCCGATTCAGACATGGCTTCAAATTCCGTTATCTCATCTTCATCCGCAGGCTCCCGCGGATTGTTCAAATCATAATCCGGAGTCTGCGCCATGGCAAGTATATCTCCCGTCTTCGGATCCATCACTATAGCCATGACTCTGTCCGCATCAGTCTGCTCCATAACCTGGTCGAGCGCCTTCTCCGTATAATGCTGTATGACCTGATCAATGGTGGTAACGATACTGTAACCGTCTTCCGCCTGATAGTACCTTTCGTTTCCGTAGGACAACCTGTTGCCGCTTGTATCGGTATAATTTATCCATCTTCCCGATACTCCGCTCAAGTATGTATTGTATTGCAGCTCAAGTCCCGAAAGTCCTACGTTGTCATCACTTACCGTACCCAATGTATGGGCTGCAAAAGAGCTGAGAGGATAATTTCTCTTTGTATCTTCAGCAATCTCCACTCCCGGCAGCTCCTCGTTTCTTATCTTGTCCGCCGTATCTTTATCAATGCCCTTTTTCACTTTTACTATGCTCTGCTCTTTGGTCACGAGCTTTTCAACTTCATCGTATTCCATATCGAGATACTCGGAAAGCTTCTGCGTCACATTTTCTATCTTTGCCTGAGATTCTTCATCGGTATCCGCGCTTCTGACATCGCTAGGTCTCACCCATATCGTGTAGCATGTGACACTAACTGCAAGCTCATTGCCGTTTGTATCATATATCGTTCCTCGTTCGGCTTCTATAGGTGTATCGCTCGTCTGCTGCTCAAGAGCCTTTTCCGAGTATTCCTCTCCTCTTACTATCTGTATCCATCCCAGTCTTATTATCAGCATCAGCATGAAAAAGAATACTATTCCAAGGATGAAAATCAGATTCTTTTTACTTTTATTATTTGATGGTGTCATTTTTCTCCTTTAAAAACACCCGGACATCTCTGCCTTATGAAACTGCCCGGGTATAGTCACAAATCTTATTATCTTCAACTAAAACATATTATATTTTTATCACATCAGTTATATGCCTTTTCCTTGAGTACTTCCCCGAATCCATCTTCAGGCATATCATCTTCTGTAATATATACTTTCTCTTCGGAATCCGGATATGTCATTCCCAAATCTTCTATCGCTCTGCTTTCAATATAGTTGATGTTGTTGGTGCTGTAAAGCTTTGCCTGAAGATTTTCTATTTCCCCCGTTAAAGCATTGTTTTCCTTTATAACAGTATTTATATCATATCTGATATTGGCTGCATATGCCGTAACTATTATCAGCATAATCATGATTATCCCTGTCGCAAGAACAGCGGAAAAGGCTATTTTTTTACCGTTTCCGAAAGGAACAGCCACTTTCTTTACATGTCTTTTCCTGTGTTTTCTCGGTTCAGGCTTCGGCTCCAGCCTCGGCTTCATATCAAAGCCGTATTTCTGATAATTTTTCTGATATTCATACCATCTTTCCGCGTCTATCATCGTCTACCTCTTTTTTTCTATGGCTCTGAGCTTGGCGCTTCTCGATCTCGGGTTGCGTTCAAGTTCTTCCTTATCCGAAATAACAGGCTTTCCTGTAACTTTAACTACATCTGTTTTTTTCCCGCATACGCATACAGGGAACTCTTTCGGACATGTGCACGGATTAAGTCTCCTTTCAAATGCCTCCTTGACGATTCTATCTTCCAGCGAATGGAAGGTTATTATACACAGCCTTCCTCCCGGAAGAAGCACATCGCAAAATTCGTCAACAGCTTTTTTAAGCTGATCAAGTTCTCCGTTCACTTCTATCCTTATCGCCTGAAATGTTCTCTTTGCCGGGTGCGGTCCGCTTCTCCTCGCCGAGGCCGGTATAGCGGCTTTTATCACATCTACCAGCTCCCCCGTGGTTTCTATCGGTTTTTCCTTTCTTCTTTTTACAATAAACTCACTAATCCTCGAAGCCCATCTTTCTTCCCCGTATTTACTTATAATATCGGATAGTTCTTTTCTGCTGTACTCATTCACCACATTTAAAGCGGAAAATCCGTCATCTCTATTCATTCTCATATCCAGAGGCGCATCATGCATGTAAGAGAATCCTCTTTCTTCGTTATCAAGCTGATAAGAAGAAACTCCTATGTCGAGCAAAGCGCCGTTCAGTCCACTGACACCTGTTTCTTTCAGTATCTCTTTTATATCCGCAAATTCACCGTGCACCAGTCTGACTTTGCATTTAAGCGAAGAAAGCTTTTTCCCTGCCGCTGATATGGCTTCCGTGTCTCTGTCTATTCCTATCAGCATTCCATTTTCGCCAAGCCTGCTGCCTATTCCAAAAGCATGCCCGCCTCCGCCCAATGTCCCGTCCGCATATATGCCGTCTGGAATTATATTGAGATTATCTATACACTCTTCAAAAAGTACAGGTGTATGATTAAAATCCATATTGCTCCATACCTTCCGCGATTTCACTGGCGTTCATCAGCTCACCGGTCTCCTCATCCAGCTGTTTCTGCCACTCCTCTTTGCTCCACACTTCTATCGTGCGGTTGCTCCCTATAGTAATAAGGTCCTTTTCTATACCCGCGTAATTCACAAGATCCTGCGGAAGCTTGAGTCTTCCCTGCTTGTCCACATCACATTCCGCTGCTGAAGAAAGGAAATGACGCTTAAGTCTTCGGGCATCCGGATTTGAGTCCGGCAGCAGTTCAAGTTTTTCGGCAACAAATTTTTCCCACTGTCCAAAGGGATATATGGTCAGGCATTTATCAAGGGATTTTGCAACGATGCATCTGCATCCCAGCTCGTCCCTGAATTTTGCAGGCACTATAAGTCTGAGCTTGCTGTCTGTTGAATTGTAATATTTGCCTACAAACATATAAAACCTCCCATTATTATTTTACTCCATTTTAAACCACTTTAAACCATTTATCAACATTTTTACTCCACAACTGCACATATTTATGTAAAAAAATTTTTTTTAAAATGAAATGAATTTGATGTGCTTTTATTCAAAGCTCTATATATAGTGTTTAAAATCATATTACACCGACATATTGTAATGTTTTTTGTACAAAAAAAGACTGCAAAATTGAAATCAGCCTAATCCTGCAGTCCTGTTGCCAGACCTCTAATCAGATACGCTGTCAGCGTATCTGTATAACAACAAAAAGAACCGCATCATCCTGATACGGTTCTTTGATATTCTATTTATAATCCCATGAGACTTATGCGAAAGCCTTTGCTCCAGCTGCCTTAGCATCTGCCGCAAACTTAGGGTCGCCGAATTCAGGTCTCTGAAGTTCCTTAGCAACCATAAGAGTACCGGTACCGTAAGCGCAGAGTTCAGGAGGATTAACCATTTCAGCTCCCGATCCGTTGATTACATTGCCGTTTTCGTCTTTTGAATCCTTCATCCACTTATAAGCGAAGAATTTGCAAGTAAAGGAAGTGTTACCAACCTTTTCGATGTATCCACCGTATTCCATCCAGTCACCTGCATATACAGGAGCAGTGTATCTAACTTCTGAATATCCAACGAATAATGATTCGTCACCAAACAGTCTGATAGCTAATTCAGTACCAACATCTCCCCATGCAGTTACAATGTGAGCACCTTCTACCAATTCTCCGGCGTAGTGAGCATCTCCCGCAGACATTCTTGCCTTCAGATTAACGTATTCACCGATGATCTTAGGATTATTTTCTCTTTCCATAATACAATCTAAAGGTGTTTTCATATTCTTAGCCCTCCCTTAAACTATTGACTACTAAATATTACTTTGAAGATATTTTGTAAGCTCAGTATACTATTCCAAACCTTTCTCGTCAATGGCATTGTGAAACTTTTATCGGAATTTATTTTTTCTCATTTTTCTGACTTTAATATTGCTCTCAAATCACCGACAAACCGATTAAAAAGTACGATTACCTTTAATTTATTGCGTTACAAGATTTTAATAGAGCGCATTTTGTCGCATTTTTGTTACCTACAGTTGTTCCTTTTGATATAATATTGTCGAGGTGAAAAACATGTATCTTAATATAACGCCGCGTGCAAATAACTAAAAATATCTATCAATAATACACGGTTACCGTGACGAAAACGGCAAAGTTAAGAAAAAGACCATATAATCTCTCGATTATCTCGACGAGTTGCAGAAAAAATATGCGCATAGAAAAAGTCCAACCTCTCTCCTTAAAGCCAGTCTTTTGTCTACAATCTGAGGGACGGCACAATAAAGCCGTCCCTGTTATTATTTTTTCTGTTGTTGCAGTGTTTGTCTTCTGTATTCCGGTATATGTTCCATCATGAGTCTGTATGCTTTGGACTGACTTATTCCAAGCATCTTTGCCGCTTTGATGCTGCTTCCGCATATTCTGTATGCGTCCGTTATCATCTTCCTTTCAACAGATTTCAGCGCATCATTCAAATTATAATTTTTTTCAACATCAAAAGCTCCTCCTGAATCAATGCCTTTTTCACCGGTATTATCATGCTCCGCAGGGCGCTGGTCTTTAAGTTCGAACATATATTTGGGCAGATCGTTTATGCTTATATTTTTTTCTTTTGACAACACCACTGTTTTTTCCATTATATTGGAAAGTTCTCTCAGGTTGCCGGGCCATGAATATTTCTCCATCATATCGTAAACGCCTTTTGATATCGTATGTTCTTTATTGTATTTTTTATTGAACAGCTCAAGATAGTAATCCATAAATCCTGATATATCCTCTTTTCTTTCACGAAGAGGAGGTACTTTAAGCTCAAAAGTATTCAAGCGAAAATAGAGATCTGCTCTAAAACTATTGCTTTCCACCATTTGCTTCAAATCTCTGTTGGAAGCTGTTATGATACGGACATCTACTTCCTGCTCTTTTTCACCTCCTACCGGTATGAATTTTTTATATTGTATAAAATAGAGAAGTTTAGCCTGTAGATCATAATCTATCTCAGATATCTCATCCATAAACAGGATACCGCCGTCGGCAATTTCCACCATGCCTTTTTTACCATTCATATTAGCGCCGGAAAAAGCCCCTTTTTTATAACCAAACAATTCAGACTCCATGATATTCGGATTTATACACGCACAGTTTATCGTGACCAACGGGCGGTCACTCCTGTTGCCAACGCTGTGTATATAGTTAGCTAGGACATTCTTGCCCGTTCCCGTCTCCCCTGATATGAAACACGGAGAATCTATATCCTTTATCTTATCTATCATCTCAAGATTTCGCCGCATTTTCCAGTCATTCCCGAAATATGGCTTATCTACATCCTTTGAATCAGATTCTATCTGTATAGGCTTTGTCTCTATCAGGTTCATCCTATTTATCTGATACATATCGTTGACGTTTTGCGCTACATATTCTATTCCCCCCTTATCGTCTAAAATCGGAGTTGATATAGTTATTATGTCATGCCCCAGATTCGTTATCTGACGCCTTACGACCATTTTTTTTGTCCTGTACACTTCAGGAAGGGTGGAATTTCCCCAGTAATGATCGTCAAGATCTTCAAATTTTTTACCTATAAGCTCCTCCGCTTTAACTCCATAATGTCTTTCCGCAGCTTTATTGACATAAATCATATTATAATCATCATCAAATACCATTATTTCATCGTGAAGATTATCTACAATATTTTTGAAATCCTTATAGTCCATACAGTACCCTCAAAATAAATAAGCTCCTATATTTGTTGCTAATTATAACATGGTCACATGACTGTGTGTCAAATTTTACTTTCACCTTCGTTTATACCTTCCTGTATCTCTCCTGCTTTTATAATCTCATCCTTAGTCATTTTTCCGTAATCTTTGAACATCTCCCGCATAAATCCCCAATAAATTATTGCCAGCACCACTACAAGAGGCAGCCCTGTTGCCAATACTATAGATTTTATCGTATCTATATCTGTTCCCGCATATGATATTGCCAACGGTATTGCTATAGTAACAAGACACCATACGAATTTCAGTCCTTTGTTGGGGTCTTCATTTCCTTTAAGATTCTTAGATATTGTCGAGGACAATGTGAATGAGCACGAGTCAAGCGTTGTTGCCAAGAATAAAATAATAACTACTAAATAGAGCACTATGGCTATCTTTGAAAACGGCAGAGTATTCATTACTGCAGATGCAATTTCTTCCGATTCTCCATTGGTTATCATTGCGGGTATATCCAAAATACCGTTTATCTTAAGGTTTTGCCCATATGCTCCTATTATTCCGAAGAAAAGGAATAGTCCTGCAGTTCCTGAAACAAGCATGTTCAGAATTATATCCCTTATCTTTCTTCCTTCAGATATCTTAGCCACGAACAATCCCGTAAACGGGCCGAATACAAACCAGTACACAAGGTAAAATACTGTCCAGTCCTGCGGATATCCGCTCTGCGCAATAGGGTCAGTATAAGTAGTCATACGGAAGAATTCACTCCCCAGAACGCCCATTGAATTTACGAGCGAATCCAGTATAAACCTTGTCGGTCCGGCAACGAGCATAAACAGAAGCAATGCCGCGCAAAAATATACATTCCAGTCGCTTATTTTACGCATTCCTTTTTCTATCCCCACAATATTGGACAGAGAATACAATACGGCAACACCGAGAAGAACTATTATAGTCAATGTGAACGAATTTTGTATTCCCAGCAGATCTGCTATCGCAGCCGAAATCGTGCTGCCGGAAGTACCCGCCGTTATACATATGGAGCCTACCGCTGCAAATATAAAAATAAAATCTATTATTTTCCCAACCCAGCTTTTTACTCTCTTTTCTCCAACGGCATATTTACATAAAGCGCTAAATTTCAATTCACTGTCTTTCTTCACATAATAATGATACGCAAAAGGAAGAACAAAAACACACAGAAGAGCCCATGCCGCAGGTCCCCAGTCATACATGGAATACGCTAGAGACAATTCGTAATTATATGCCTCTGATACTGCGGCTCCTTCAAGCTGAATTCCTGCATTGAAATGATTTCCCCATTCCAGGAACGCCCAATATACAGTACCGGCGCCCAACCCTGTAAAAAACATCATCGATACCCAGCTCAACGTTCTGTACTTCGGTTTTTTGTTTCCAAGCCGTATATTTCCGTATTTTGATACTCCAAGGATTATAAGAAATACAAGGATTATCACAGTGATAAACTGCATTGTAGAGCCGAAAGTATGCGTAAGCATATTAAGCAGATTTCCTGCTATCTCTTTGCCTTTGTCCGGCCATACAGTTAATCCTACGACCATCAAAGCTACGATAAAAACACTGACAATCATCAGTCCTACTTCATATTTTTCAGTTAATTTCGTTTTCTGCCTGTTCTCCACGATACTACCTCCAGATTTTATTCCATATATGCTGAATTATTTAAATCATATTATCCCTTCAACTCTCAGTGATTCTATTTTATTTTTTTCATATCCTAGCTTCGTCATTATTTCTTCCGTATTTTCTCCAAGAAGAGGTGATGCAATATCCGTAGAAGGGCTTGCTTCTGAGAGCTTTATCGGATTTCCCACTAGCTTTATATCACCAAGCACGGGATCATCCACTGTTATCACCATATCCCTTGCTATCAGATGTTCATCACTTAGAGCTTCTTCTATCCCCATAACATGAGATGCTGCTATCCCTGCATCGTTCAGCCTTTTTTCCGCTTCATACATGCTGATATTTTTAAATCTTTTTTCTATTTCATACGCCAGATCATCTGCATTCTCAAGCCGCATATCCTTTGAAGAAAATCGCTCATCCCCTTTAAGCTCCTCCATTTCCAAAACACTGCAGAAGTCTTCCCATTGCTTACTATCTTTAACTGATACGGCAATGTATCCGTCCTCTGTTTTATAAACATCTCCCGGCGCGTAATACAAGCTTCTGTTTCCCCGTCTTCCGATACATTTGCCTTTATTTAAATATTCCATGATAGGATATTCCAGCGTCGTTATAAGAGAACCCAACATAGTCGCATCCACCTTTTGTCCCTCCCCTGTTTTTAAACGATGATAATACGCAGTCAATATCCCCATAAGAAGTATGAGTCCTGAATAACTGTCCCCTATAGCCGGTCCGATTTTCGCCGGATCTTTATCTGCAAATCCGTTTATATCCATTACGCCGCTCATGCTTTGAATAACATTGTCGTATGCCGCATAGGAAGAGAGTTCTCCTTTTACTCCAAACCCTGAAAGTTCTGCATATATGATGTCTTTTTTTACTTCCTTCATTTTTTCATATCCAATTCCGTATCTCTCCATCGTGCCTGCTTTAAAATTGGATATTACGATATCAGCATCTTTGAGCAGCTCAAATATGATATTTCTGCCTTCTTCACTCGCAATATTCAGTGTGAGACTTCTCTTTCCTCTGTTGAAAGATGCGTAATACCCGCTGTATCCATTTTTGAAAGGTCCCCATGTCCTCGACTGATCTCCGCCTTCTACTCTTTCTATCTTTATTACTTCCGCGCCGTAATCAGCAAGATTCATAGAACAAAAAGGGCCTGAATAAGCATGTGTAAAATCTATAACTTTCACATCATCAAAAATTGCCATGACGTTCCTCCTAAATCACTTTATTTCTCTTTAACAGCTCAATCGCTTCCTCACTCATTCCTATAATGCCGCATAACTCTGCGGTATCCTGCCCCAGATCAGGCGAATCTCCAAAAATAGCTGCAGGTGTTTTTTCCAGAGAAAACGGAAGCGCCGGAAATTTCATCTCACCTATGTCTGTGCAGTCTCTATTGAGAATAAATCCGTTTTCCACCGTATTTGGCATGTCAGCGATTTCATCTACTGCCAACACGGCGCAGCACGGTATACCTTTCTCGCGGCATTTATATTCGATTTCAAATTTACTCATTTTCTCTATTATCTTCGCTAATTCAGGTCTCAGGAAATTCTCGTAATTTTCACATCTTTTTTCATTGGTGAGATATTTATCATCATCCTTCAAATATTCCATCCCCATGACATCGCAAAAATATTCCCACTGTCTTTGAGTTGCAACTCCTATTGTGACGTATCCGTCTTTCGTGCGGTAAGTATCGTAAGGTGCGCATGAAGGATCATCATTTCCCTTTCTTGTCTGAATTTCTCCCGTTAGAGAAGCCGCAACCGGTGCAG
This sequence comes from uncultured Oscillospiraceae bacterium, assembly GCA_964473095.1. Lineage (GTDB taxonomy): Bacteria > Bacillota > Clostridia > Peptostreptococcales > Anaerovoracaceae > Lentihominibacter. The sequence continues at coordinate 29,629 of CAYYMY010000003.1, forward strand.
TTTCTATACATGAGAAAATTGAATCCTGCAGGGATATATCCACAGCCTGTCCAATCTTTCTGTTTTTCTTTTCTATAAGCGCCATCAAAATCCCTGAAGTCAGATATCCAGCCGCATAATGCTCCATAAGTGAAGGTGCGCTGCTGACCGGATAGTCGTTTTTGGTTCCCGTCATATCCATCGCAACCCCGAGGGCCTGTACCGACAGACTGCTTGAAGGTCTGTCCTTCATAGGTCCGCTCATACCGAAAGGCGTACAGGAAGCATATATTATATCTTTCTTCACTTTTTTTATGTGCTCATATCCCAGTCCCAACGACCTTATCTCTCCCGGAGTACCATCTACACATATCACGTCAAAATATTCAACGAGCTTTAATAAAATATCCCGTCCTTCCTTTTTTTCAACGTTTAAAGTCATACTTTTCTTCCCGCTGTTAAGATAGTTGAAATAGCAACTTTTTCCGCCTTTTAAAGGCTCCCAGTTTCTTATCCTGCTTCCTCCTTCAGGTGCTTCAACGCACACTACTTCCGCACCGAATGACTTCAAATACATCGTTGCAAGATTTCCCGCCAAACCGCTGCTTAAATCTAAAATTTTAATATCGCTCAACGGCAACATACATTTCCCTCCTATCCGCTTTTTATTGCATTTTTAATATTCACAGCATATTAAAGCAAATGTTATGCCAATTTAAAAACGTCTATTTTTCAACGAAAAAAGCAATCATTTACCACGACTTATTCATTTCAGACTAATTTCTGTCTTCAAAAACTAAAAAAAGCTATTCAGATATGACTAATTAGTCATATCTGAATAGCTTCCATTTCAACATTCATACTTTTAACAAAATATCATAAAAAATATTTACACATTGAACAGGAAGTGCATCACGTCTCCGTCCTTTACCACGTAATCCTTGCCTTCTGAACGCACCAGACCTTTTTCCTTCGCTGCGGCAAGATTGCCGCCGTATTCTATCAGTTTGTCGTATGCTATTGTTTCCGCTCTTATGAAGCCCTTTTCAAAATCAGAATGTATTTTCCCGGCAGCAGCAGGCGCTTTAGTTCCGTTCTTAACAGTCCATGCTCTTACTTCAGGCTCTCCCGCGGTGAGGAAGGATATGAGATCCAACAGTCTGTAGGAAGCCTTTACAAGCTTGTCCAGTCCCGACTCCTCTATTCCCAGTTCTTCAAGAAACATCGCCTTTTCATCATCATCCAGCTCAGCCATTTCTGCTTCAAGCCTTGCACATACCACTATAACGTCAGAGTCTTCAGTCTCTGCAAATTCCCTTACTCTTCTTACATATTCGTTATCCTCTTCGGAAGCGTCGTCCTCAGGAACATTCGCAGCATATATAACAGGCTTATACGACAGCAAATCGAGGCTTTTTACGAAATCCGCCTCATCATCATCCAGCTCCATAGCTCTCGCCGATCTGCCTTCTCCCAAAAATTCACTGACTTTTTCAAGAAGGTCAAGCTCTTTCTGAAGGCTTTTATCGCCTTTCAGATTTTTTCTCGTCTTCTGTATTCGTCTTTCAAGCACTTCCATATCCGATAATATCAGCTCTGTATTTATCGTCTCTATATCGGAAACAGGGTCTATCTTGCCGTCAACGTGCACTACGTTGGCATCATCAAAGCATCGTACTACATGAACTATAGCCGCCACTTCACGTATATGTCCCAAAAATTTATTGCCGAGTCCTTCTCCCTTTGAAGCCCCCTTTACAAGTCCGGCTATATCATAAAATTCTATTGTGGTATATACGGTTTTTTTTGAATCATACATTTCATGGAGCACTTTCAGTCTTTCATCCGGCACTGCTACAACGCCCACATTCGGCTCTATTGTGCAGAACGGATAATTGGCGGCTTCCGCTCCGGCTTTGGTTATCGCATTAAAAAGCGTGCTTTTGCCCACATTAGGCAGTCCGACGATTCCTAATTTCATTTTTAACTAGATCTCCTTTATCTTGACGTTTTCTTTCTCAGAATTAAATAAAAAGCTGTGCAGATAATGATCACTGCCAGGCTTAAAACCTGCGCCTGTCTGAACGGTCCTATCATCAGACTGTCCGTACGCAATCCTTCCACAAAAAATCTCTCAACAGAATACAATATACCATAAAGCAGTATAGTCTGTCCCTCAAATTTCCTCCTGTTATCAACATATATCAGAAAGAAAAACAGCATGAAGCACCATATCGATTCATACAGAAAGGTAGGATGATACGTCATTCCGTCTATTTCCACTCCCCACGGAAGGTCTGTAGGTCCTCCGTGAGCTTCAGAATTGAAATAGTTGCCCCATCTTCCCACGGACTGAGCTATTGCTATACAGGGCGCTGCCAGATCCATGACATTCAGCGGCCTTATTTTCCATAATGCACAAAGTACAGCCGCCGCACCGAGACCGAATATAAGCCCTCCATGTATCGCAAGACCTCCAAGTCTTATATTCAATATTTTCAGCATATCTCCCGAATACATATCCCAGTTGAAAACAACATAATAAAGCCTTGCTCCTATCACAGCTGCCGGAATACATATTATAACGAAATTTATAATATTGTCAGATGTGAGATCGTGCTTAGGCGCCCTTTTACAGCAGATAATCGTCGCGATCGCTATCCCCAATGTTATCAGGATACCGTACCACATTATATCTATATTGAATATCGTAAAAGCTACAGGCTCCGGCTGCGGCATATCCTTTCCCTCCATGTTACATTTCTGTTCTATTATACTAAAAAAGATGTGTAACGCGCCACATCTTTTTGCTCATATGGAATCTGTATCATCTTTTTATTCTGTCTCTACATCTTCAGGTTCGGTTTCAAGTATAAGCACTGCCGATTCGCCCATAAGATAAACGGTATACAGTTTCTCTTCGCCGCTGTCTTTTTCCTGCTCTTCGATGAATTCATCCGGAGATTTGACCGTCAGTTCACCGTTCTCAAGACACGCTATCCTTCCGTCAAAGCCGAACTCCACATCGTGAGTTATGTTATTGTCCGCGATATAGTAGCCGTCTTCATAATTTGAATTAGTCACTACCTCTCTTTCAGATATGTGCACGCTGTAGGAATCCTCCCCTGTCTTTTCCATGGTAACTGCGCCCAGCACCGTCTCCGCTCCGTCTGTGATAAGCTGCTGTGAGTATTCCCCCGCGAGATATTCTCCCGTTATCTCAGGTTCGTTTATCGTCTGTCCGGACTTATCTTCTCCGCATCCTGACAGGGCAAGCATAAACAGCGCACACATAGCCACACAGCTGAAAATAAGCCCTAATTTTTTCCTCATATTTTTTCTCCCAATAAAATATTCCAATATTGCTATTATTTACTGTACTGATATTCTACTCTTTGGATACGCAATTTTCAAGCAAATTAGAAAAATATAATAAAAATATGTCAGGGCTGTTTTAAAATCAGACTTTTTTGATGAATTTCGTATGACAATGAGGACACGTTATGCTTATTTTCCCGGCTCCTTTAGGCACTCGTAGCTTTTCCCCGCAGCTTGGGCATCTCAGTATTTTATGTGTCCTATCCTTATACGCAGCACCTGTTCTGAAACCGCCCGCGGAGCTGTATCCGGAGCCTCCTCTGCCGAATTTTCTCCTTATGGTGTTTTCAAACTTAAGGAATCTCTGATTCTCAGCATATCTCGCGTTTACATTTCTCGAGAACATTCTGCAGTAAATGTATATCAGAAGTATTACAACCGCAAAATTTATCATCTGAGATCTTACGAATATATTTATAACTATGAGAATAAAAGTTCCTATCATTATGGCTCTGTTGAGATTGTCCGTGCCGTACCGGCCTCTCATAATATTGGCGAGCCACATATTAAATCTACCCATTAAAAACCTCCTGTGCAGCTTCCACGGATTTGAGAGCATCCCTGCAGTAATAATCCGCGCCTATTTTCTTCGCATAATCCGCAGTAAGCACCGCACCGCCCACCATTACTCTGCAGTCCGGAGCCGCTTCCTTCACAGCCTTTATAGTCTCCTCCATACTCTTCAGAGTCGTTGTCATCAGCGCGCTCAGTCCGACCAGCTTTATATTCCTGTTCAATACTGCTCTCACCACTTCATCCGCAGGAACATCGCGTCCCAAATCTATCATCCTGAAGCCATAATTCTCCATTATGACCTTTACTATGTTTTTACCTATATCGTGTATATCTCCTTTAACTGTGGCTATAACCACTTCTCCAAGAGACACCGCCTCCCTGTCGCCTTCCGCAAGCCTCTGCTTTATCACATCGAATCCTGCCTGCGCCGCCGTTGCCGACTGAAGCATCTGGGGCAGAAATATGGTTCCTTTTTCGAATCCTTTTCCAACTCTGTCAAGCGCCGGTATAAGATAGTCATTCACCACTTCCATTTCATCACAGGACTTCAATAGTTCTTTGACCGCCGATACGGTATCGCTTTTGATTCCCTTTTCTATGGAATAGAATATATCATATTCTCTGTCGCCTTTTTCTGCAGTTTCTGTGTTTTTTTCGTTTTTTTTCAGTGAAGATATTGACTGCACGGCGGAGGAAGAATCTCCATATCTGTCTATAAATGCTGAGGCATTCACATCGATGTTCTTCAAAACATGAAAAGCATATATCGACGCCATCATATCCTCATCATTGGGATTTATTATCGGAAGGTCAAGACCGCACTCCATTGCCATCGCCAGAAATGTCCTGTTGATAACGGGTCTGAGCGGGAGTCCGAAACTTATATTAGAAACTCCGAGAGCGGTTTTAAGCCCTAGCCTCTTCTTTACCATAGTCAAAGCTTTCAGGGTTTCATCTACTTCCTTTTGCTGCGCTGATGCCGTAAGCGTAAGACAGTCGATTATCACATTTTCTCTGGATATTCCATATTCTTCAGCTTTTTTAAGTATCCTTTCCGCTATTTCAAATCTTTCCTCTGCTTTGGCTGGTATGCCTTTTTCATCAAGAGTAAGACCTACAACCGCTGCTCCGTATTTCTTAACGACAGGAAAAATTTTTTCCATGCTTTCCGCTTCTCCATTGACGGAATTTACAATAGCTTTCCCATTATATACTCTCAGTGCTGCCGCCACTGCATCCGCATCAGAAGAATCTATCTGTAGCGGTACATCTGTGACAGACTGCAGTCTTCTGACTACTTCAGGCAGCAGTTCAGCTTCATTGACAGACGGTATGCCCACATTGACATCCAGTATTTCCGCTCCCGCATCGACCTGTTCTATAGCCTGCGCAAGTATATAATCAAAATCGCCTTCGAGCAGAGCCTGTTTAAGCCGTTTCTTGCCTGTGGGATTTATCCTCTCTCCTATCACCGTCACATGATCCACCGTTACAACAGAATTCCCGCTGCATACTTTTAGTTTTTTTGCGTTATCTGCTGCTCTTTCGGCATCCGTATTCCTATACGCTTTGTTATCTCTGTTTTTTTCATCCGTAAGTTTTTTCAGTTTGCTGATGCAGTCAGGGTCAGTCCCGCAACATCCGCCGATCATATTCACTCCTATATCTGCATACTCAGCCATTTTTTCAGCAAACTGAGATGAAGCGATACTGTATTCGCCTGTTTCGGGGTCAGGCAGTCCGGCATTCGGCTTTACAAGTATCGGAAGCTTTGTAAGGCTTCTCAGTTTTTCAGCAAGAGGATATATCTCCGAGGGTCCGAGAGAGCAGTTTATTCCAACAGCATCCACACCGAGCCCTTCAAGGGTCACAGCTATCGCTTCAAGACTTACTCCCGTAAATGTTCTGCCGCTTTCTTCAAATGTCATCGAGGCTATTACCGGAAGACTGCATCCTTCTTTAGCCGCAAGTACAGCCGCTTTCACTTCGTAAAGGTCTGTCATCGTTTCTATAACGACAACGTCTGCTTTTTCACATCCGGCGTCTATTATCTCTCTGAAAACATCATATGCATCTTCAAATCTGAGCGTGCCCATTGGCTCCAGCATTTCACCGACAGGTCCTATACCGAGTACGATTTTTACATTTTTCCCTTTTTCTCCGGAAGCCTCTTTTGCTTTCAATGCGGCATCCATGGCGGCGTTTACCGCATCATATACAGATACTCCTATTTCACCAACCTTGAATCTGTTGATTCCGAATGTGCTGGCATATATCATTTCCGCTCCGGCATCTATATATTTCCTATGTATCTCTGTCAATATTTCCGGATGTCTGAATCCGAATGCCATCGTCGTCTCATCCGCCGACATTCCTTCTTTCTGAAGCATAGTTCCCATAGCTCCGTCAAGTATCCAAATTTTTTCGTTAAAATCAATCACCGCAAAATTTCCCTTCTTTTCTCAAATCGCACTTCTCTCTCAGTACACATTCATCGCATGTTGCAAGATTTCCCGAGACCGGTCTGCAGGAAATTCCTATCACAGCAGTCACGGATTTTCTCGGTATCAGCAGATTTTCAGAAGTCACATTCAGACCTATCTTTCTCTGCCCGTCTATATATCTGACCATATCGGGCTGCAGCTCTATCGGGAAATCGCCGTATCCTGGGCTGAACCTGGATGTAGTGTGCCCGTCGACCCTGCTGTCTATCACTTTCTGGAATTCATCACATATCTGCTCTATGAGAACAGAAGCGCCGCAGTCCGCCATCACTGCCGCAGACATATCCGTTATCTGAAGACGTCTTATCAGATTGTCCGCACCTGCTCCAAGAGTAGCTCCCATCACCACAGCCTTGCAGCAGCCGTTAAGATGCTCCCTGATTGATTTACCTTCAAGTCTCATATCCGATAATTCCATTACTCTGTAGACAGCCTTCGGTGAAACAGCTGACATTAGCATTTTCTCTACATTTTTAAGCTTTGATACTGTTTCTTCATCTGGAGTCTCTTTTACACCAAGCGCTTTGAGCCATGCTTGCAAATTTATTTCATTCTCTGTTCTTATATCCATCACACAAAATCTTCATCATCCGAGCAAGTCCTTTATATTCTCATGCACTCTTAAAGCAACCTGCGGATTATTCATCGTATAAACGTGTATGCCGTCCGCGCCGTTCGTTATCAAATCCCTTATCTGTTCAACGGCGTATTCTATGCCTGCTTCAAAAAGACCCTCTGCATCGTTTTCATACAGACTTATCATTTTAGTAAATTTATGAGGAAGGCTCGCACCGCTGAGCGCAACGGTTTTTTCTATCTGTCTTGAATTCACTATCGGCATTATTCCCGCGGATACAGGAACGTCTAGACCCATCAGTCTCGCTTTGCCCATAAATTCATAAAACACCTGATTGTCAAAGAAAAGCTGAGTTATCAGGACTTTCACTCCTGCCCCTATCTTATATTTCAGATTCTGTATATCTTCGTCAAGGGATTTGCTCTCATAGTGACCTTCCGGATAGCAGGCTCCCAGTATTTCAAGATTTTCGCTGCATTTGCGCTGCACTTCTATGGCAAGTTCGTTTGCATGCTTAAAATCCGTCTTGATATCCTCTTCCGAAATTATATCCCCTCGAAGCGCCAGCACGTTTTCTATATCGGCATCGGCAAATCTCCCGATCATCTCTTTCACATCTTCTTTCGTCGAATTCACACAAGTAAGATGCGCCACCGTCTCTATGCCGTATTTTTTCTTTATATTTGAAGCTATCTCACATGTGGAATTGTCTGCTATGTTGCCGCCGGCGCCGTAAGTTACACTGATAAAATCGGGCTTACATACAGCTAGCTTTTCAACAGTATCATATATTGAGTCAAGGTTTGACTTTCTTTTCGGCGGAAATATTTCTAGGGAAAAAACAGGCTTTTTCTTTTCGTAAAGTTCAGGTATTTTCATTTTTACTTCTCCATTTCGTTATATAACAATATATTATACCCTTTTGTATTTTCAAATGCAATATGACACTTTTCTGGACGCATGATGTCTGATATAATTATTTGATAGGCAGTCAAAAGACAAAAAGTGAAAGGAAGCCAAATTATGGATAAATTCAGCAAAAAATTCGATCACACTCTTCTCAAAGCTGACGCATCTCACAGCGATATACTGAGACTGTGCCGAGAGGCATTGGAATATGACTTTGCTTCGGTATGCGTAAACGGATGTTATGTACCTCTTGCGTCACGCCTTCTCTCAGATACTGACGTAAAAATATCCTGCGTCGCAGGATTTCCTCTTGGCGCGATGTCATCGTCCGTAAAAGTAGCCGAAGTCAAAGACGCAATCGAAAACGGAGCAGATGAAATCGACACAGTAATAAATATAGGAGCACTGAAAGACGGCAAATATGACTATATCCGTAGCGAACTGTCGCTCCTTTCCGAAATATGCAGCTCATTCGGCGCTGTCCTGAAAGTGATACTTGAAACATGCCTCCTTTCAGATGAAAAGATAAAGGCCGCATGTATTATAGCAATGGAATCCGGAGCCGATTTTGTCAAAACCTCTACCGGCTTCAGCACATCGGGAGCAACCGCCCATCACGTTGAACTTATGCGCAAAACTGTCGGAAATGCTATGAAGGTCAAAGCCTCCGCAGGCATACGCACGCTTGCTGACGCACAGCTTCTTATAAAGTCCGGAGCAGACAGGCTCGGATGCAGCGCCTCTGTATCCATCATGGAAGAATACATACACAAAAGGGAAGCACGCTGAATCACGCGCTTCCCTTTATCGCTCTTTCTGTACGAATAATTCCTGTCCGTCTACATCTAAAGCATATTCGCAAGATATCCTATAGTCCTTATCATCTGTGAAACATAGCTCATTTCGTTGTCATACCATGCGACCACCTGTACCTCGAACATGCCTGTTCCGCTTCTTTCAACGAAAGTCTGAGTAGCATCAAACAGCGAGCCGTAACTCATACCTATAACGTCACTTGATACGATCATTTCCTCATTGTATCCAAAGGACTCGTTTGCAGCTTCTTTCATTGCATTGTTTACACCTTCCAGAGTCACTGTTTCCGATGAATCCTTAAGCACGGCAGTAAGTATCGTTACTGATCCTGTAGGTACAGGCACTCTCTGAGCAGAACCGCTGAGCTTGCCTGCCAGTTCAGGAATGACAAGACCTATGGCTTTAGCCGCTCCCGTAGAATTTGGCACTATATTTATCGCTCCGGCTCTTGCCCTTCTGAAATTATTTTTCCTGTGCGGTCCGTCCAGTATCATCTGATCTCCGGTATACGCATGTATTGTCGTCATGAGGCCTGTCCTGACCTCTCTGTAATCATTAAGCGCTTTTGCCATAGGAGCCAAGCAGTTTGTTGTGCACGAAGCAGCTGATATTATTTTATCCTCTTTTGTAAGAATGTTTTCATTGACCCCGTATACAACGGTCGGAAGATCGTCTCCCGCAGGGGCGGAAATAACGACTTTTTTGGCGCCTGCATCTATATGCGCCTGGGACTTTGCCCTAGCTGCAAACAATCCTGTACATTCCAGAACTATGTCTATATCAAGTTCACCCCACGGCAGTTTTGACGGATCGGCTTCTTTATATACCTTTATCGACTTTCCGTCAACGTATATGTTTTCATCATCGCTGTTCACATCGTATTCGAACATTCTCTGCACGCTGTCGTACTTGAGAAGATACGCCAGCATATCGGTTGATGCCAGGTCATTTACCGCGACTATTTCAAACCTGTCATCATCAAACATCTTTCTGAACGATAATCTTCCTATCCTTCCAAAACCATTGATTGCAATTTTAGCAGCCATAATATACCTCCTTAAAAATGATTTGTCTTCCATTTCATTATATTATCTATGAATTTACATTCCATCTTTCCCGAATCCTGAAGATATGTCAGATAGCTCTTTACCGTAGAGCCTAGCAGAGCCTGATTGGCTATCCTTGCACGGATTCTGAGTTTTTCATACATTCCTTTCAGAATGTAATCAAATCCCGTATACTCACGACATATATCCATTATCATTTCAGCGATGCCGAGGACATTTTCTCTGTTCATATCCGCAATTTCACTTATATCATTCTCTATTTCTCCATGAGACGGTATATACAGATTTCCATTCAGCGTCTTCACTTTATCCAGAGTTTCAAGGTATGCTCCCACATTATATATGAAGCCGAAAGGGTTTTTGTCAAGCAGCCGCCTTCCTAGATATGCATCGCCCAGAAACCAGACTCCGTCATCAGTCATTATCCCCACCATTCCGAAAGAATGTCCCGGAAGATAAGTCCACCTACACCAGTCAAAATTCTTTTTCTCCAGCGTTTTAAATCCTATCATACCGGGATGTTTGAATATTTTTCTCAGCTTTTCAGAAGGATAACCTCCATTCATATAAGCCGCTTCAAGCTCCGAATAATGGGCGAAAGTCATGTCATAATCCGTACAGTACGCCGGAACGCCGTACTTGTCCATCAGGTACTCATTCCCTCCGATATGGTCTATATGTGTATGGGTATTAAGTATATACTCCAGTTTCCATCCCTTTTCACAGAGAAGAGCATCGATTTTTTCACCGTCTCCTTCCGAGCCTGTATCTATAAGACATACTCTGCCATCTGCAATCTTATATATTCCTATATTCGTATTTCCTTCTATATAATAAGTTCTCGCTCTCGCCTGCTTTATTTCCATATAAATAATATTCCTCTTATCCGGCTTTAAATTATTATGTATTATTTATTATCTCTTGACGCTTTACAAAGTATTATACATTTTTTTCTTCCTGTAGTAAATACGTATAGTTCCTGTTTATACCATAAAACGCCTTTTTATTCCATTTTTTACTATTTATCCTCATGTAAAGAGCCACTCCGATTCGTATCGAAGCAGCTCCTGAAAATCTTATATTGTTGTCTCCTGTCGCCCGACCGATGCTGCAGACAGTTTGCTAAAGCAATGCCGTATCCCTTTCCGCCAGCTCTTTGTACGTATGATACTTCTGCTTTGCATTTTCCTCCGTCATAGCGAAAAGTTTATCTGCAATATCAGGGAACTCCTTAGTAAGCGAGGAGTATCTTATCTGGTCGAGTATGAAGGACCTGAAGTCTGCCGTAGGCTCTTTTGAATCCAGTATGAACGGATTTTTTCCTTTTTCTTTGAGCTGCGGATTGTATCTGTACAGATGCCAGTATCCTGCAGCTACCGCGTCTTTGATGTTCTCCTGAGCCTTGCCCATTCCTTTTTTCAGTCCGTGGTTGATGCACGGCGAATAAGCTATTATTATGGACGGACCATCGTAGCTCTCAGCTTCTATTATAGCCTTCATGAGCTGATTTTTGTCGGCGCCCATTCCTACCTGTGCAACGTATACATAGCCGTAGGACATTGCCATCAGACCGAGGTCTTTTTTCTTTATTCTCTTTCCGGCTGCGGCGAATTTGGCTATTGCCGCCTCAGGCGTCGCCTTGGAAGCCTGACCGCCGGTATTGGAATAAACTTCGGTATCGAACACAAGTATATTGATATTCTCACCAGACGCAAGCACATGATCGAGACCGCCGTAGCCTATATCATATGCCCAGCCGTCGCCTCCAAGAGCCCATACGGATTTCTTGACGAGATAATCCTTGAGTTCAAGTATCCTGTCACAGAGCATGTTGACTACCTGATCTTCCGTGTTGAGGTTGTGTATCGCTTCTATGACCTTGTCGCTCTTAGCCCTGGATTCTTTTCCGTTATCCTTGTATTCGAGCCATTCCTCTATGGCCTCCTTGAGCCTTTCATCGATATCCAGCTCAAGCAGCGCTTTCATAGTATGTTCTATTTTTTCCCTCATCTGCTTTGAAGCGAGCAGCATACCGTATCCGTATTCAGCATTGTCCTCAAACAATGAGTTTGCCCACGCAGGACCTCTGCCGTTTTCATCCTTGCAGTAAGGCATGGAAGGAGCCGACGCTCCCCATATGGATGAACATCCCGTAGCGTTGGCGATGAGCATCCTGTCTCCGAACAACTGAGTGATGAGTTTTATATACGGTGTCTCGCCACATCCGGAACATGCACCCGAAAATTCAATGTACGGCTTTGCAAACTGACTTCCCTTGACTGTGTGAGTATCGACCCTGTCATCCTTTCTCGATATGTTTATGCCGTGATCCCAGTTAATGCTTTCGGAAACCACATCGGCATAAGGCTTCATGACTAGAGCTTTTTCCTTTGCAGGACATATGTCGGCACAGTTTCCGCAGCCCAGACAGTCAAGAGCCGAAAGCTGCATTCTGTAATTGAGTCCTTCAAGACCCTTGCCTACAGCTTTTATCGTCTTGAAGCTTTCAGGTGACGCAGCCTTTTCTTCATCATCAAGAAGCATAGGTCTTATAGCCGCATGCGGACATACGAAAGAGCACTGGTTGCACTGGATACATTTATCCGCCTGCCATTCAGGAAGATATACGGCAACTCCTCTCTTCTCGTATGCAGCAGTGCCTGAAGGGAATGTCCCGTCTTCTCTGCCCTCAAACGCGCTTACCGGCAGGTCGTCTCCCTCCTGCTTGTTCATAGGGATGAGGACATCTTCTATGAATTCCGGCAGCTCTTCGTATTTTTCTTTAGGGTCTTCGACCTCTGCCCATATGTCAGGAACTTCTATCTCTTTTATGGAAGCTATTCCCTGATCTACCGCTGCACAGTTCATATCAACTATATTCTGGCCTTTTTTCTTGTATGCTTTGTCTATACCTTCCTTGAGGTACTCTACGGCATCATCGATAGGTATTACGCCGGTAAGCTTAAAGAACGCGGCCTGCATAACCATGTTTATCCTGTTGCCGAGTCCTATGTCTTCCGCTATCTTCCACGCGTTTATAACATAGAATTTTATATTTTTCTTGGCAAGATCTCTCTTTACTTTTGCCGGCAGGTTGTCGCCTATCTCATCATCCGACCAGAGAGAGTTGAGCAGGAAAGTACCGCCCTTCTTGAGATCCTTAAGCATATCGTACTGTCTTATGTATGCCTGATTATGGCAGGCTACAAAGTCAGCCTGATTTATGAGATATGTGGACTGTATAGGATGCTCTCCGAATCTCAGATGAGAAACCGTGACTCCTCCGGATTTTTTGGAGTCATATGAGAAATACCCTTGCGCGTACATATTCGTCTTATCGCCTATGATCTTTATCGCTGTTTTGTTTGCACCCACAGTACCGTCAGAGCCGAGTCCCCAGAACTTGCACTTTATCGTTCCTTCCGGCTCTCTCGCAATGCCTTCAGTATAAGGAAGCGAATGGCCTGTAATATCGTCTTCTATACCTACTGTAAAGTGATCTTTAGGTTTCTTATGATAGAGGTTGTCGTATATAGCATGAACCATTCCAGGGGTCGTATCCTTCGAGCCGAGCCCGTATCTTCCTCCGTAAACAGCCGGCGCGTTCCTTTCTCCGTAGAGCAGCGACTTTACATCCTGATAGAGAGGCTCGCCGAATGCCCCCGGCTCCTTGGTCCTGTCAAGAACTGCTATTCTCTCAACGGTTCTCGGCAGAACATCCATAAAATATTTCTTAACAAAAGGTCTGTAGAGCCTTACTTTTATAAGCCCTATCCTGTGACCTTCGGCTACCATCTTATTCATGGTTTCTTCTATAGTTTCGCATACAGAGCCCATAGCTACTATTATATTTTCTGCATCAGGAGCTCCGACATAATCAAAAGGTCTGTATTTTCTTCCTGTAAGCTCGCCTACTTTATCCATGTATTCCACCACTATTTCAGGTATAGCATCATAGAACTTGTTGGCAGCTTCTCTTCCCTGGAAAAATATATCAGGATTCTGCGCCGTACCTCTTATAACAGGATGTTCCGGATTCAGAGCCCTGTCTCTGAACTCCTGTACCGCGTCCCAGTCTACCAGCTTTTTGAGGTCATCGTAACCGAGCACTTCTATCTTCTGTATTTCGTGAGATGTTCTGAAGCCGTCAAAGAAATGAAGGAAAGGCACTCTTCCCTTTATAGTCGAAAGATGAGCTATGCCTCCCAGATCCATTACTTCCTGTACGGAGCCCGATGCAAGCATTGCGAATCCCGTCTGTCTGCATGCCATTACATCGGAATGGTCTCCGAATATACACAGTGCATGTGTGGATACGCTTCTTGCTGCAACATGAAATACTCCCGGAAGAAGTTCTCCCGATATCTTGTACATATTAGGGATCATCAGCAGAAGTCCCTGCGATGCTGTATATGTAGTGGAAAGCGCTCCCGCGGCAAGAGAGCCGTGCACCGCTCCCGCAGCTCCGGCTTCAGACTGCATCTCTGCAACCTTGACCGTCTGTCCGAATATATTTTTTCTTCCGTAGGCTGCCCATTCATCCACTACTTCCGCCATAGTTGAAGACGGAGTAATAGGATATATCGATGCTACGTCGGTAAAAGCATAAGAAACGTGAGCTGCCGCCGTATTGCCATCCATTGTTTTCATTCTTCGCTGTGTCATAATAATCCTCCAACTCAGTTGTGCACTATCCCGATCGATAATACTCTGTTATTAAGATTAAGTACCACTCAGCACTAAAAATAATGTTAGTACTAAACGGTACTCCACTCTATAAACTTTACAGTAACTATGATATTTTGTCAACCGTGTACTTAAAATTATACAAAATACACCATTTGAATTTTATACACCTTGAAATTCCAATGATTTGACAGTTATTTAACAAGTCCTGCACGCTTGTTAAAAAAGGAGACCCTGTCCAGGTCTCCTTTATCTTTATGCTATCCTCACAGCTTATTCGATGATCTCCGTTACTACTCCGGAGCCTACTGTCCTTCCACCTTCTCTTATCGCGAATCTGAGTCCTTCCTCTATCGCTATCGGCGTGATCAGCGTGATCGTCATCGTGATGTTGTCTCCAGGCATGCACATCTCTGTTCCTTCAGGAAGCTGCAGATCTCCCGTTACGTCCGTTGTTCTGAAGTAGAACTGAGGTCTGTATCCGTTAAAGAACGGCGTGTGTCTTCCGCCTTCTTCCTTCTTCAGTACGTATACCTCTCCCTTGAACTTCGTGTGCGGTTGGATCGTTCCTGGCTCCGCAAGTACCTGTCCTCTCTCTATCTCATCTCTCTGCACTCCTCTTAAAAGCGCTCCGATGTTGTCTCCTGTCTCTGCTTCGTCAAGCAGCTTTCTGAACATCTCGATCCCCGTTACTACTACTTTTCTCTTCTCTTCCGTAAGTCCTATGATCTCGACTTCCGTTCCTACCGTCAGGCTTCCTCTCTCTACTCTTCCTGTCGCTACTGTTCCTCTTCCTGTTATCGAGAATACGTCCTCTACCGGCATCAGGAACGGTTTGTCGTTGTCTCTCTCCGGCTCCGGTATATATTCGTCTATCGCTTCGAACAGCTCTACTATCTTATCTCCCCATGCTCCCGCAGGTTCTTCCAGCGCCATCAGCGCCGACCCTCTGATTATCGGTGTGTCGTCTCCTGGGAATTCGTACTGGTCCAGCAGCTCTCTTACTTCCATCTCCACCAGGTCAAGCAGCTCTTCGTCGTCTACCATGTCGCATTTATTCAGGAACACTATGATGTACGGTACTCCTACCTGTCTTGAAAGCAGTATATGCTCTCTCGTCTGCGGCATCGGTCCGTCTGTTGCCGCCACTACCAGGATCGCTCCATCCATCTGCGCTGCTCCTGTGATCATGTTCTTTACATAGTCCGCGTGTCCCGGGCAGTCTACGTGCGCGTAGTGTCTATTCGGTGTCTCATACTCTACGTGCGCTGTCGCTATCGTTATTCCTCTTTCTTTTTCTTCCGGCGCTTTATCTATCTGATCAAACGCCACGTCTCCTCCAAGCCCGTATCTTTGGTGCAGCACTGTCGTTATCGCTGCTGTAAGCGTTGTCTTTCCGTGATCTACGTGCCCTATCGTTCCGATATTGATATGCGGCTTATTTCTTTCGAATTTCTGCTTTGCCATTTTCATTTC
>CAYYMY010000004.1:0-45113 GCA_964473095.1 uncultured Oscillospiraceae bacterium
GGATGAGACTGTCCGGGTATTGACATCGTGAAGAAAAAATGGCCGTTTATCTTACTGGTATCATGTTTTCAAAATTTATTGACAAGACACTTTGCTATTGGATATAATAACCTATACTCCAATGCTGTCGCTTTCAAAAAAGACAGCTGCGCAAATTCAATATTCGGATGAAGGATTTGAGAGAGACCGTCAGACTTTCGCAGGACGGCGCCGAAGGGGCAAGAGGGCACTTGAAACTCTCAGGCAAAGGAATTAAATCCAGACGAATCTCTGGATTAAGATATTAGACAGGGAAATGCAGGTCCTAAAACCGAACCCGTGTTCCCTGCTTTTTTATTATACAGAAAACATGAACAAAAGGAGGCTCCCTATGGAATTGAAAACACCTCTCTACGGCGCGCACGTCAGAGCCGGAGGGAAAATGGTGCCTTTTGCCGGATATTCTCTGCCGGTGCAGTACAAAGCCGGAGTCATAAAAGAACATATGGCAGTACGTACTGCCGCGGGGCTTTTCGACGTTTCCCATATGGGAGAAATCCTGTGTGAAGGAAAAGACGCTCTCGACAATCTCCAGCATTTGCTGACCAACGATTTCAGAAACATGAAAGACGGTCAGGCGAGATACAGCCCTATGTGCAACGAAAACGGCGGCACCATCGACGATCTCATCGTATACAGGATAGAAGAAGACCGCTATTTTATCGTAGTAAATGCCGCCAATAGGCAGAAGGATTTCGAGTGGATGGATTCGCACAGGACGGGTGACGTAAAATTCACCGATGTTTCGGACGATTACGCCCAGCTGGCTCTCCAGGGACCGAAAGCCATGACGATACTCAGGAAAATAACAGCGGAAGAAAGTATTCCTCAGAAATACTATCACGCCGTATTCAGCAGCGAAGCTGCCGACATCCCGTGCATAATCTCAAAGACCGGGTATACCGGGGAGGACGGAGTGGAAATATATCTCGCTGCGGACAAGGCGGAGAAAATGTGGGATATTCTCCTCGAAAAAGGAAAGGATGAAGGACTGATCCCATGCGGACTCGGCGCGAGAGACACTCTCAGAATGGAAGCCGCCATGCCTCTTTACGGGCACGAGATGAACGATGAAATAACTCCTCTCGAAACAGATCTTTCCTTCGCTGTAAAAATGCAGAAGGGCGATTTTATCGGCAAGGCCGCCATGGAAAAAAGCGAGCCTGCCATAACGAGAGTCGGTCTTAAAGTAACGGGACGCGGCATAATACGAGAAGAAGCTCCCGTCTATGCGGACGGAAAGCTCATCGGACACACAACCTCCGGAACCCATCTTCCTTACCTCGGCTATCCCGCTGCAATGGCGCTCGTAGAAAAGGACTTTGCGAATATCGGCGGCAAGGTCAGCGTCGAAGTCCGCGGCAGGATGATAGACGCCGAAATAACGGCGCTCCCGTTTTATAAAAGAGCTTGACACTATCAGCCGGCCTGCGCAGCAGACTGGCTGACGGCAGACCGATAAACAGAAAACCGGCAAATCAAAAATCATTTTATGATTCTGAAAGGAGAAAAAACAATGGAAATCAGAAGCGAATTGAAATACTCAAAATCTCATGAATGGGTAAAAGAAGAAGGCGAAGCAGTTACCGTAGGTCTCACAGACTACGCTCAGTCCGAGCTCGGAGACCTGGTATTCGTCAACCTTCCTGAAGAAGGCGACGAAGTCACAGCGGGAGACACCTTTGCGGATGTAGAATCCGTAAAAGCCGTATCCGACGTTTATTCCCCTGTCACAGGCACAGTAAGTGAAGTCAATGAAGCTCTTATGGATTCACCTGAAAGTATCAACGAATCCCCTTACGATGCATGGTTCATAAAAGTCAGCGACATTTCGGAAACGGAGAAGCTCCTTTCCGCCGATGAATACAGAAAATTCGTGGAAGAAGAGCAGGAATAGACTGGAGGTGGAATTATGGGAAGCTACGTTCCCAATACTAAACAGGAACGCGAAAAAATGCTTGAAGAAGCAGGTTTCAAATCGATAGATGAAATGTTTGCGGACATACCGGAAGACGCGCGGTTTAAAACAAAGCTCAATATACCCGCCGGACTTTCCGAGCTGGATGTAATACGCAGAATGCAGGGTATCGCTGGTAAAAACAAAGTCTTCTCCTCGATATTCAGAGGAGCCGGAGCATATCATCACTATATACCCGCTATTGTAAAAAGCGTACTGTCAAATGAGACCGTACAGACAGCCTACACGCCTTATCAGGCGGAAATAAGTCAGGGACTTCTTCAGTCTTTCTTTGAATATCAGACTATGATATGCGAGCTCACCGGTATGGACGTCTCCAATGCGTCAGTCTACGACGGAGCGGAAGCCGCGGCTGAAGCCGTTGCCATGTGTCGCGATAAAAAACGAGGTAAAGCCTACATTTCCGCCGCCAGCAGCCCCTACACCATCGAAACCGTAAAAACCTACTGTTTCGGCAGCGGCATGGAGCTTGAGCTCATCCCTGAAAAGGACGGTGTGACGGATTTAGAGTTCCTCAGAGAAAATCTGGATACCTCCGCGGCATGCGTATATATCCAACACCCCAACTATTACGGCAGCCTTGAGGACGTGGAAGCTATATCCTCCCTTTCTCACGAAGCCGGAGCAAAATTCATCATGGGTGTGAATCCCATATCTCTCGGAATACTCAAAACACCCGGGGAATACGGCGCAGATATAGCCGTGGGCGAGGGTCAGCCTCTCGGACTTTCCATGTCCTTTGGAGGACCGTACCTAGGATTTATGGCGTGCACATCCAAGCTCATGAGAAAGCTCCCGGGACGTATAGTCGGACAGACTGAGGACAGCAAAGGCAGGACCGGCTATGTTCTGACGCTTCAGGCGAGAGAACAGCATATAAGAAGAGAAACGGCATCGAGCAACATATGCTCCAATCAGGCGCTCTGCGCTATGGCTGTCGGAGTCTATCTTGCGGCTATGGGGCCTGACGGGCTGAAAAACGCAGCCGTCCAGTGTGCTTCAAAAGCGCATTATTTCTCAGAGCAGCTCGAAAAAGCAGGTCTTAAAACTCAGAATACAGTTGAATTTTTCCATGAATTCGTAACAGCATCCGATGTCCCCGCGGAAGTTATCCTCAAAAAACTCGAAGAAGAAAACATCCTCGGCGGATATCCTCTCGATGAAAACAGGATTCTGTGGTGCTGTACGGAAATGAATACAAAGGATGAAATGGACAGAGCTGCGGCTGTAGTCGCGGACGCAGTAAAAACAGCAAAGGAGGTACGTTGACATGCTGATATTCGAAAAGAGCAGACCAGGCAGAAAATGCAGCATACTTCCCGAATGCGACGTGCCGCAGATAATGCCCGCGGAAAGGGATACGAGAAAAAAAGAGCTTCATCTACCGGAGCTTTCAGAGCCGGAGCTCAGCAGACACTATACACAGCTTGCAAAGAAGACTCGCGGAGTAAACGACGGCTTTTATCCCCTTGGCTCATGCACCATGAAATACAATCCGAGGATAAACGAACAGGCAGCTTCCCTTGCCGGATTCACCGATATACATCCGCTTCAGCCGATACACACGGTGCAGGGCTGTCTCGAAGTTCTCGCCCTCGCCGAAAAATATCTGTGCGAAGTGACTGGCATGGACAGAATGACATTCCAGCCGGCAGCGGGAGCTCACGGAGAATTCGCTGGTCTTCTGCTGATGAAAGCATATCACGAAAGCAGAGGCGACCATAAACGAAACAAAATAGTAGTGCCTGATTCGGCGCACGGCACCAATCCGGCCAGCGCTTCAATGGCAGGATACTCGGTCATAAGCGTCCCTTCGGGAGAAGACGGATGTGTGGATATCGAAAAGCTCAGGGAAGTCATGTCCGATGAAGTCGCTGGGCTCATGCTTACAAATCCGAACACTCTCGGGCTGTTCGACAAAAACATACTTGAAATAACAGAGCTGATACACGAACGGGGCGGTCTGTGCTACTACGACGGAGCCAATCTGAACGCCGTCATGGGAAAGACCCGTCCCGCAGACATGGGTTTTGATATTGTTCATCTCAATCTTCACAAGACCTTCTCGACACCTCACGGCGGAGGCGGACCGGGCAGCGGTCCGGTGGGCTGCGTAGAATCTCTCGCACCTTTCCTTCCGTCCTGTCTCGTCGAAAGAGCTGAAAGCTCCCCGGGATACGTTTTCGCGAAGCCTGCCTCAAGCATAGGTGAGATGAAGAGCTTCTACGGCAATTTCACCGTAGTCGTAAAAGCTCTCGCATACATCATGTCTCTCGGCGGAGAGGGTCTTGAAGAAGCGAGCGAAAATGCTGTTCTCAATGCCAACTACATGATGAGCAAGCTCAAAGATATATATACGATGGCGTGCAGCGGCGCCTGCATGCACGAATTCGTCATAAGCGTGGCGGAAATCAAGAAGAAGACTGGAGTTTCGGCGATGGATATCGCAAAAGCTCTGCTCGACAACAACATACATCCGCCTACGATGTATTTCCCTCTTATCGTAGATGAGGCTCTGATGGCAGAGCCTACGGAAACGGAATCCAAAGAAACGCTGGACGATGCCATAGAAGTCTTCAGAAAACTGTACGATACAGCGTTTTCCGCACCGGAAAAGCTTCACGAAGCTCCAGCGACAACACCGGTTTCAAGGCTCGATGAGGTTTCCGCCGCAAGACATCCGGTACTGAAATATGATTTTAACGACTGAAAGACACTATGATAGATAAACTCAGCTATATAGAAAGCAGCACCTCTGACCCGTATAAAAACCTGGCGCTCGAAGAATACCTCATGCTCGGTTGCGGCGAAAATGAATGCATTCTGTATCTCTGGCAAAACAAAAAAACAGTTGTCATCGGCAGGAATCAGAATCCCTGGAAAGAATGCCGCGCGGAAAATCTCCTCAATGACGGGGGTCATATAGCGCGCAGGCTTTCAGGCGGAGGCGCTGTCTATCACGACACGGGCAATCTCAACTTCACATTCCTCGCGCGCAAAGATAACTACAGCGTCCCGAAGCAGCTTGACGTGATAATAAAAGCAGTCCACAAGCTCGGAGTCACCGCCGTAAAGTCCGGCAGGAACGACATACTGACAGACGGCAGAAAATTCTCAGGAAACGCGTTTTACAGAACAGGCGATTTCTGCTATCATCACGGCACGATAATGATAGACGTGGATACTGACGATCTTTCCAGATATCTCAGTGTTCCGAAAGACAAGCTCAGAGCCAAAGGCGTGTCCTCCGTAAAGAGCAGAGTGACCAACCTCCGCAGGATAAACGGCGATATCACCGCAGACCTTCTGAAAAAAAGCATGATATCCGCATTTGAGGATGTTTACTCTCTTGAGGCGGCTCCCATGGATAAAACGGCAATCGACATCAAAAAGCTTTCACCCCTTGAAGAAAAATTCTCCTCATGGGACTGGATATATGGAGAAAATCACGCTTTTGAAAACGAATTCTCATACAGATTCGACTGGGGCAGCGCGGATCTGCACATAAACGCGGAAAAGGGCAGGATAACGGATGTCATCGTTTATTCCGACTGTCTCGATGCTGATTTTATTCCCGAGCTCAAAAATATACTGAAAGGCGTAAAATACGACAAGTCGGAAATATGCAGCGCCCTTTCCGAATACGCCAACGCTCACGATATTGCAGACGCGAGATACAGAATGATAAAGGATATAGAAAAAGAAATAAAGAAAGAAAATTTCTAAAGGAGACCCATTATGGAAAATTCTTTTGACCTGATAATAATCGGCGCAGGTCCCGGCGGATACGTCGCGGCGATAAGAGCTTCCCAGCTCGGGCTCAGCACCGCCCTTATAGAAAGCAGAGATATCGGCGGTACCTGTCTCAACCGGGGATGCATACCGACGAAAGCCATGCTCCACGCCTCCTCCCTGCTTCGAGAAATACGGGAAAGCGAGCGCTTCGGCATTTCCGCAAAGGAAGTCGGCTTTGATTACGAAAGACTCATAGATTACAGGGAAACCTCCGTCGAAAAACTGGTTTCCGGAGTTGAGCAGCTCCTGAAAACCAATGGCGTGACCCTGATAAAGGGCAGAGGTATGCTCATGCCGGACAAAAGAGTACAGGTGACCGGTATGCCTGAAAGCACTTCCGAAAATGCCGGAAGTAGTAGCAATACAGAGACATCATCATATAAAGCGGAAAACATAATACTCGCCTCGGGCTCTGTTCCTTCAAAGCTTCCCGTAATCGGCGCGGACCTTCCGGAAGTACTGACAAGCGACGGGATCTTTGCCCTGAAGCAGCTTCCCGAAAGTCTCGTCATAATAGGCGGAGGCGTTATCGGAGTGGAATTTGCTGAAGCTTTCTCTTCTCTCGGCTGTAAAGTGACCGTAATAGAAGCAATGCCGAGGATCCTCGCGAATATGGACAGGGAAATATCTCAGAATCTGAAGCTTATCATGAAAAAGCGCGGTGTGGATATCCATACATCCTCAACACTTGAAAGCATAAGAAAAAGCGACGCTCTCTGCGAGGTCACTTTCACGGAAAAGGATAAAGAATACACTGTATCCTCACAGTATGTGCTCTGTGCGGTGGGCAGAAAACCTAATACGGAAAAACTCTTTTCAGAGAATGTGAATATAACGCTGGAAGGCGGTTTCATAAAAACCGGCGAAGACTTCATGACCGGCGAAGACGGGGTTTACGCCATAGGCGATATAATAAAAGGTCCCCAGCTCGCCCATGCGGCAAGCGCCCAGGGAATTTTTACGGCAGAGCTGATTGCTGAACGTATGGGGAAAAGCAATGGAGAGAAAGCATCTCCCGACCTTTCCGTAATACCTTCGTGCATATACACGGACCCCGAAATCGCCTCGGCAGGTATGACGGAGGACGAGGCAAAAAAAGCCGGTATCCCCGTCAAAGCCGGAAAATTCATCATGAGCGCCAACGGCAAATCAATAATATCCATGCAGGAGCGTGGTTTTATCAAGGTCACAGCCCATGCGGAAAACGACCGCGTCCTCGGCGTCCAGATGATGTGCGCAAGAGCCACCGACATGATTGGAGAAACAGTCACAGCGATTGCAAACGGCCTCACCGTACAGCAGCTGCTGAAGGGAGTGCGCGCGCATCCGACATACAACGAGGGCTTCATGGAAGCTCTTGAGGATACGGACGGCAAAGCTGTGCATATCATACCCAAAAAACGAAAATAGACTTTAAGTCTTGAATACTCTCTCTCTTGAAAACTCTCTTGAAAACGCCGTGATACGGACGTACATCGTCTGCCACGGCGTTTTCCCTTATTACGTTGTACTAAGCGCGCTTTATATGTTATAATCCATATGTATGGTCACATTCTGTGTTCTAAAACAAATAACAGGAAAAATCTTTATAAATCATCATATGCTTAAAAGGATACACATCAAAGGAGCATAATAAATGGAAAATACTCAAAGCTACACAAGTCCGCTGTCGGAAAGATACCCCAGCAGAGAAATGAAATATCTCTTTTCACCGGAAATGAAATTCAGAACGTGGCGAAGACTCTGGATCGCTCTTGCGGAAACGGAAAAGGAACTGGGTCTGCCCATAACGGATGAACAAATCGCCGAACTCAAAGCGGCGGCTGACGACATAAACTACGAAGAAGCAAAAAAGCGCGAAAAGGAAGTGCGTCACGATGTAATGTCCCATGTATATGCCTACGGACTTCAGTGCCCAAAGGCAAAGGGTATCATCCATCTGGGCGCCACCTCCTGCTATGTGGGCGACAATACAGATATAATAATAATGACTGAAGGTCTGAAGCTGATAAGAAAGAAGCTCATAAACATAATATCCAATCTGGCTGATTTCGCAAAAAAACACAAGGCGCTGCCGACATTGGGCTTCACCCATTTCCAGCCTGCCCAGCCTACCACTGTCGGGAAGAGAGCGACGCTCTGGATACAGGACCTTCTCATGGACCTTGAAGATCTCGACCATGTACTCGGCTCAATAAAGCTTCTCGGCTCCAAGGGCACCACAGGCACACAGGCCAGCTTCCTTGAGCTCTTTGACGGCGATCTGGAAAAGGTCAGAAAAATAGACCCGATGATAGCCGAAAAAATGGGATTTGACGGCTGCTATCCGGTTTCGGGACAGACCTACTCCCGAAAAGTGGATACGAGAGTGCTCAGCGTTCTTTCCGGCATAGCCCAGAGCGCCCATAAATTCAGCAACGACATAAGACTCTTGCAGCATCTTAAGGAAATAGAGGAACCTTTTGAAAAGAATCAGATCGGCTCCTCCGCTATGGCATACAAGCGAAATCCTATGCGCTCCGAAAGGATCGCAGCCCTTTCAAACTTCGTCATTGCCGGCGTACTCAACCCTGCGATGACCTCTTCAACTCAGTGGTTTGAAAGAACCCTCGATGATTCGGCAAACAAGCGCCTCAGCGTATCAGAGAGCTTCCTTGCCGCCGACGGCATACTGGAGCTTTACATGAACGTTTCATCGGGACTTGTGGTGTATCCCGAAGTCATCAAATCCCGTCTGATGAAAGAGCTTCCTTTCATGGCTACGGAAAACATCATGATGGACGCTGTAAAGCTGGGCGGCGACAGACAGGTCCTGCATGAAAAAATCAGGCAGCATTCCATGGCAGCGGGAAAACGCATCAAGGAAGAAGGGGCGGAAAACGATCTTCTTGACAGAATCGCGGCAGACCCTGCCTTCAATATGAGCAAGGAACAGCTCCTTACGCTGATGAAGCCGGAAAGCTTTACGGGATGTGCTGAAAGTCAGACGGAAGCTTTCCTGAAAAACAGCGTAGAGCCTGTTCTCAGAGCCAACGATGAGGCTCTCGACATGAAAGCCGATATCAACGTATAGATGAAAATATGAAAGGAGAGAATACCGCTGTCTACGGTATGAGTTTCAACATGGTAAAAGCGATAGTAGGCGCCAACTGGGGCGACGAAGGTAAAGGCAAGATCACCGATATGCTTTCAAAGGAAGCCGACATAATAGTCAGATTCCAAGGAGGAAGCAACGCCGGACATACTATAAAAAACAACTACGGCAAATTTGCCCTTCACATGCTGCCGTCAGGAGTATTCTACAGTCATACGACAAGCATACTCGGCAACGGAGTTGCCCTGAACATTCCATACATGATAAAAGAGATAGACGAGATAGTAAAGGGCGGAGTACCTGAGCCCAATATCCTCGTTTCCGACAGGGCTCAGGTTCTCATGCCCTATCACATAAAGTTCGATGAATACGAAGAAGAGCGTCTGGCGGGCAAAGCCTTCGGCTCCACCAAATCAGGAATAGCTCCGTTTTATTCGGACAAATATGCCAAAATCGGATTCCAGGTGCAGGAGCTTTTCATGAATGAGGCGGAGCTCAGAGACAAGGTGGAGCGCATATGCGCCCAGAAAAATGTGCTCCTGAAATATCTGTACAACAAACCGGAGCTAAATCCGGAAGAAATACTCAAAACTCTTAAGGAATACGCGGAGATGATAGAGCCGTATAAATGCGACGTATCCGCTTACCTCCACGATGCTCTGAGGGCAGGAAAGGAAATCCTGCTCGAGGGTCAGCTGGGAGCGCTCAAAGACCCAGACCACGGCATATATCCGATGGTAACCTCTTCTTCAACTCTCGCAGCCTACGGAGCAATAGGCGCGGGCATCCCTCCTTATGAAATCAAAGACATAATAACCGTAGTAAAAGCATATTCCAGCGCGGTCGGCGGAGGCGCCTTCGTAAGTGAAATCCTCGATGAAGATGAGGCGGAGGAACTCAGACGCCGCGGCGGAGACGGCGGAGAATACGGCGCTACTACAGGAAGACCTCGAAGAGTAGGCTGGTTCGACGCTGTGGCTACAAAATACGGATGTATGACGCAGGGAACGACGGAGGTCGCGTTTACAGTGCTTGACCCTCTCGGATATCTCGACGAAATTCCTGTGTGCACAGGATATGAAATAGACGGCGAGATCACAGACAGATTCCCGTGCACTTCCCTCCTCGAAAAAGCTAAGCCCGTATTCACGAAGCTGCCGGGATGGAAATGCGATATCACCGGCATAAGAGAATTCGACAAGCTTCCTGCCGAAGCCCAGAACTATGTGAACGAAATCGAAAAGCTAATAGGCTTCCCTATCACATACGTTTCCAACGGCCCCGGCAGAGATGATATAATAAGAAGAACACCTGAGCTTTAAAGGGCGTTCACTTAACATACTGTGATTAGATTGGAGGTATATCATGGCAGTACTAATCAAAAACGGAACAGTCGTTACTGCAGACGGAGAAAGCAAGGCCGACATCCGCATCGAAGGAGAAAGCATTGCTGAAATTGGAAAGGATATCAAAGCCAGGGACGGAGATGAAATCATCGACGCGGCAGGCAAATATGTGCTGCCGGGCGGAGTGGATCAGCATGTACACTTCTCCTTTACCTACAAAGGCAGCAAGACACGCGGATTCGAGACATCCAACGCTGCTGCCGTAGGCGGTACCACCACCCTTATTGAATTCGTAAATCAGGAAAAAGGCAGAGGTCTCATCGAAACTCTCGAGGACTACAGAAAAACCGATGCCGACGGCATTGCCATGGTCGACTATGCTTTTCACAGCGTAATGACCGACCCGAGAGATGAGGTCATAGATGAAATTCCTGAGCTGGCGGAAGCCGGCTACCCTACGATGAAGCTGTTCATGGCATATAAGGGACAGTTTTTCCACGCCGATGACGATGCCATACTGAGAGCTCTGCAAAAAGGCAAGGAAACAGGCGTCACTATCATGGTACACGCGGAAAACGCGGATATGATAGACGTAGCTACAAAGCAGCTCATAGCCGAAGGAAAGACAGCTCCTTACTATCACGCGGTGAGCCGTCCGCCTGTAGTTGAGGCGGAAGCTACAAGAAGGGCAATCTATCTTGCTGAAATGGCAGACGCTCCTATATACATAGTACACGTTACATGCAGGGAAGCTCTCGAAGAAGTCAAAGCAGCATACAGCCGCGGACAGAAAGTGTTTGGAGAAACCTGCGCTCACTACCTCGTTCTCGACGAATCGGATCTGGCAAAGCCAGGCTATGAAGGAGCAAAATACGTATGCTCCCCTGCACTCAGAACAAAGGAGCACAGAGACGCTCTGTGGGAAGCGGTTGACAGAAAATGGCTCAACGCTATCAGCTCCGACCACTGCGGTTTCGATTACGAAGTACAGAAGCACATGGGCTACGGGGAAGGCAAATCCTTCGCCGATATACCGAACGGCGCTCCGAGCCTTCAGAACAGACTCAATATACTCTGGACATACGGAGTATGCGAAGGAAAGATATCAAAGAGCAGGCTCGTAGACCTCTACGCAACAACGCCTGCCAAGGTCAACGGACTTGAAAAGAAAGGACAGCTTGCTGCAGGCTTCGACGCGGACGTTGTAATATTCGACCCTGATTACGAGGGCGTCATCAGCGCCGAGACCAACCTCGAAGGCGTTGACTACAGTCCGTTTGAAGGATTCAAGCAGAAGGGCAGACCTGAAACGGTTCTCCTGAGAGGAAAAAAGATCGTTGAAAATGCAGAATACGTCGGACACAAAGGTCAGGGCAGATTCGTTCCCGGAAAACCTTTCGGCGCTTCCTATGAATGGTAGCATGAAAATCATAGCTCATAGGAGACTGCAATGAAGATAAACGATAAAAGACTTGTGAAAAACCTGCATACCCTGAAAACCTTTACCGATACTCCCGGGGAGGGGGTTACGAGATTTTCCTACGGAGCGCAGGACGCAAAAGCGCGGGCATATATACTTAAACGTGCGGAAAACGCCGGATGCAGCATCCGCATAGACCCGCTGCAAAACATAATAATAGATCTTAAAACAAATACTCCCGGCAGACCCTTCGTCGTATGCGGCTCCCATATAGATACCGTGAAAAACGGTGGCTGGCTCGACGGGATATACGGAGTATGCGGAGCTCTCGAGGTCATGGAAACACTGGCGCAGTCCGGTGTTTCCGGCAGCGGGGCAAACTACAGAATGGTGATCTTCGCGGAAGAGGAAGGCTCCGGCTTCGGCTCCACGATGACCGGCAGCAAATTCATATCGGGAATTTATAAGGATGAAGATCTGGATTCTCTCAAAAGAGATGACGGCAAAAGTCTTAGAGAAGTACTCTCCGCTCTTTCGCCTCATCCGTCCGTATGCGTGGAGGTTGCGGAAAACGCTCCTGCCGTATACAGCGACGAGGAATTTTCCCCAGAAAAGACCGTATGGGATTTCGATGAAATAAAAACCATGCTGGAGCTTCATATCGAGCAGGGACCTGTTCTCGACAGGGAAGCTCTCTCCCTCGGCATAGTGGCTTCCATATTTGGCATGAGAGTTATAGAAGTCACCCTCACGGGTGTCGGAAATCACGCCGGCGCTACTCCTATGACTGAAAGATACGATGCAATGTGCGCCGCAGCCGAATGTATCCTTTCGGCGGAAAAAACCGTAAAATCAGATGCGGACAAGCGTACGGTGGTCACGGTCGGCAAGCTGGAAGTCATGCCCAACTGCTCCAACGTGATCCCCGAAACGGTGAAGTTCTCCCTGGAAGTAAGGGACAAGGACGAAGACAAAATCAATAAATTCACTGAACAGATAATAGAGGATATAAAGTATATCGCAAATAAACGAGATATGTCCCTCGTGATAAAGGAGCACTCCAAATCGAGTCCGCTTCATCTTTCGGACAGACTCATATCCTCCATGACCGCGCGTGCCGAAAAACAGAAGCTTTCTTTCAAAGTCATGGATAGCGGAGCAGTTCACGATGCCTGCATGATCGCTTATCACGCGGATACGGGCATGATATTCGTGCCTAGTATAGACGGCAGGAGCCATGTCCCTGAGGAGGATACGAAGGAATCGGATCTCGTTTCTGGGGCTCAGTTTCTTCTGGATACCGTTCTGGCAGAGCTGAGCGTATAACGATAAGGTAACGATAAAGTAAAATACAACCGGAGGTTTATCATAGTGTACAAAGAAGCCATGAGAGCAGCCTGGAGTGAAATCAATATTACAAATCTTGATTTCAACATCAAAAGCATAAAGGAGAAAGTCGGTCCCGGCAAAAAGATAAGCGGTGTGCTCAAAGCCGACGCCTACGGACACGGCGCCGTGAGAGTCGCGACGGTTCTCAGAGCCAACGGTATAGAATCCTACGGCGTAGCCACTCTTTCCGAAGGTGTGCGCCTCAGAAAAGCGGGATTTCTCCTTGAAGAAATAATAATACTCTACCCGACTCCTGAGCCTTATGCCGATGTTATAGTGGAAAACAGGCTTTCGCCTGTAGTCTGCGATTTCAAGAATGCCGAAGTTATTTCAAAAGCCGCTCAGAAGCAGGGAATAATAATAAAGGGCTATGTATCCATAGACACCGGCATGGGCCGTCTCGGATACAA
Source organism: uncultured Oscillospiraceae bacterium (assembly GCA_964473095.1). GTDB lineage: Bacteria > Bacillota > Clostridia > Peptostreptococcales > Anaerovoracaceae > Lentihominibacter. The sequence continues at coordinate 13,472 of CAYYMY010000004.1, forward strand.
CCCTGACGATTCCGCGTCTATCGAAGATATAAAAATGATAAACAGTCTTCCGAATTTCAAAATAGAAGGACTTTTATCTCACTTCGCCACGGCGGACTTTGCGGATAAAACCTATTCTTCCGTTCAGGAGCAGCGTTATTCCGTATTCTACAAGCAGCTTATGAAGGAAAATCTGAAAATCCCTTACAGAAGCCTCGCCAACAGCGCCGCTATCATGGAAATCGCTTCATCTCATTACGAGATGGTCAGAAGCGGTATAATCCTATACGGATGCTATCCGTCCGATGAGGTAGATACGCGGCAACTCGCTCTCAAGCCTGTCATGTCGGTAAAAGCCAACATAATACAGCTCAAAAAAGTTCCCGCCGGTACATCCATAAGTTACGGCAGAAGGTTCACGACTACCCGCGAAAGCCTGATAGCAACCATACCTGTCGGATACGCCGACGGTCTTCCGAGAGCTTATTCTTCGACGGGTAAAGTCATAGTAAACGGATTTTTCGCTCCTATCGCGGGGACTATATGCATGGACGCCTGTATGATAGACGTCACCCATGTGCCGTATGTGCGCTTGGGAGACGAAGTGACTATAATGGGAAAGGAGGGCATATACGAAATACTCGCAGACGATATAGCAAAGGCTACCGGCACGATAAACTACGAGATACTATGCGGTTTCGGTCAGAGACTTCCTAAAGTCTATGTCTATTAAACCGATATACGAATATTATGTTTTTACATCACAATCTGTTCTCATCGCCCCATTCGCACATCTGGTCGAGGATAGGGATGAGAGACTTCCCTCTTTCCGTCAGACTGTATTCGACTTTAGGCGGTATCTGAGGGTATTCTTCTCTGTGAACGAGCTCGTCCGCTTCCAGCTCTTTAAGATTTGAACTGAGAGTCTTATATGATATTTCCCCTATGTATTTTTTCATCTCATTGAACCTTACGATGCCGAACTCCATCAGAGTATAGAGGATCGTCATTTTATACTTCCCGTTTATCAGTGACAAGGTATAGCTGAATCCTGTACTGCTCAGACATTCCTCCGATATGCACCTCTTATCCTTTTCCATTTTTTACTCTCCTTAAGGTAAGTATATATACTGTTTTAAAGTACCTGACATCAATGTGCGTACTTGTTTTTATGTGTATTGATGTTTATTATTATATTGTACCCGATGTTTAAAGTCAATTCACATCAAACAGCAGTACAATATCTTTTAGATCAGGAGGTTTTTCAATGAGTAAAAAAATCGTTGTGATTACAGGCAGCCCGCGAAAAAAAGGCAACAGCGCGGCTATGACCGACGCTTTTATATCAGCTGCCGAAAAAAAGGGACACGCGGTAACAAAATTTGATGCGACAAATATGCATATCGAAGGATGTCATGCCTGCGAAACCTGCTATACGACAGGAAAGGCATGCACTTTCAACAGCGAATTTGATGATATAGCCAAGGCTATACTTGATTCCGACGTTATTGTTTTCACTATGCCTGTATACTGGTACTCTATACCTGCGCAGATCAAGGGAGTAATCGACTGTATATATTCTCTTGTAGTGGGAGGAAAGGATATAGCCGATAAGGAATATGCCTTGATTGCCTGCTGCGAAGAAGAGGATATGTCCGTATTCGACGGCGTGCGGATCCCTATAGAACGTTCAGCCGCTCTTAACAAATGGAAATCCGCAGGTGAAGTCCTGATACCCGGAGTTCTTAATGCGGGAGATATAGATAAAACAGACGGCTGCAAAAAAGCCGCCGCCCTTGCGGAACGAATATAGTCATAAAAGGATAAGTGAAATGAGTAAAAAAATAATGATACTGAATCATAGCATTGACATATAGTAAGAAAGAGCCTGTATCAGCAGGCTCTTTCCATTTCTTTCTATTTCCGAAATTGTTTCACATGAAACATTCTCCTTTAACCCAGTGTTTTCAACAGCTCTATAAGTCTTTCAAGATCTTCTCTGCTGTAAAACTCTATTTCTATTTTACCTTTTTTCCCTTTCTGACTGAGGGTAACTTTAGTTCCGAGCACATCCTTCAAATCTTCTTCCACTCTTCTCACGTCAGCGTTTTTCTGCCTCGGCTTTGCTTTTGACCCGGGCGCGGCTTTCTTTTCCCGTGCCATCTTCTCCGTCTGTCTCACAGAAAGCCCGTTTTTGACTGCCGCCTCTGCGATTTCCATTTGTCTCGTTACGTTTTTCGCAGATACTATGGCTCGCGCATGACCGGATGAAAGCATTCCGTCGGCTACATATTTTCTTATCTCGTCAGGAAGCTTCAGCAGTCTCAGGGAATTCGTTATATAAGGTCTGCTTTTACCGACGCTCTTTGACACCTGTTCCTGTGTAAGTCCATATGTATCTATCATCTGGCTGATGCCTTCTGCTTCCTCTATGGGATTGAGGTCCTCTCTCTGCATATTCTCTATTATTGTCAGGAGCATATTTTCTTCATCTGTCAGCTCCTTTATTATGCACGGGATTTCTTTCAGACCTGTTTTTCTGGCGGCTCTCCACCTTCTCTCTCCCGCAACTATTTCATATCCGTTTTTTACGGAACGAAGCACCACCGGCTGTATCAGTCCGTGCTCCTTTATAGATGCTGCCAGCTCATCCAGCTTTTCTTCATCGAAGAATTTTCTCGGCTGATTTGAATTCGGCTTGATATCATTGATTTCTATATATGATATGCCCCTTCCAACAGCCTTTTCCCCTGCGCTCTCTGAAGCCTCGGCTTTCGTCCCCGTATCCGCAGCAGCTTCTTCCACTTTCGGAGAGATGCTTATTTCGACATCTCCGAAAAGAGCGTCAAGCCCGCGTCCAAGCCCTTTGCTTTTTTTACCTGTTGCCATTACTTACCCTCCTCAAGACTGAGGAATTCATCTGCAAATTCCATATATGCACGGGCTCCCGTCGACTTCGGATCGTATTGGATTACCGGCATCCCGTGGCTTGGAGCTTCCGCAAGCCTTACATTCCTCGGTATTACTGTAGTATACACCTTCTCTTTAAAATATTTTTTTACTTCTTCAACCACCTGTATTGATAAATTTGTTCTCCCGTCGAACATACTGAGGATAACTCCCTGTATTTCAAGATCAGGATTGCTGTTTTTTCTCACTATATCTATCGTGCTCATGAGCTGACTTACACCTTCAAGAGCATAGAATTCACACTGGATAGGAATGAGCACTGAATCTACCGCGGTCAGAGAATTTATTGTAAGCAACCCGAGAGACGGCGGGCAGTCTATAAATATATAATCGTATTTCGGTTTAAGCAGCTCTATCGCCCGTTTCAGCCTTTTATCTCTTCCCGCCAGCTTTACCAGCTCCACTTCAGCTCCCGCCAGCTGTACGCTTGCCGGAATTATATCCAGATTTCTGGTGCCTGTTGGAAGAATAGCTTCCTCTGGATGAAAACCATCCTCTATAAGAAGCTCATAGGTCGTGAGCTCCAGATCCTTTTTCGATATTCCCACTCCGCTGGCGGTGTTTCCCTGCGGGTCTATATCGATAATCAAGGTTTTTCTGCCTTTCAGAGCAAGACAGGCTGCAAGATTTATATTGGTCGTAGTCTTTCCGACTCCGCCCTTCTGGTTAAATATAGCTATTGCCTTTCCCACTTTATACCTCCTTAAAACATATCGCCGTTACTTTCTACATTATATAACATAAATATCTCCTTTACTATCCTTTTATTTTATATTACCAGAAATCCGCACAAAAAAATATAGTGTTTCACGTGAAACATTATATTTTGGGGGTAATATCATGCCTGAAAGCCGCCCGGCTTTTACCATATTTTTCCATGAACGTTTTGTACGCTTTCGCTTCTTCGTTGGTGGCTTCTTTATGATATAAAGGAGCCTGTATCTGCTATTTTATAGGCTCTTTCGACGGAATACCGGCTTTTCTCGGATATTTCGACATCGTATTTCTCACCTTTGATATGAATATCAGCGTATGCTTCGCTCCCCCGCTCTGCATATCCGGGGTCTCCGTTCTTTCTGTTTCTCCTCCCATAAGATATACCGCTCTTTCGGCTTCTTTTATTTCATCTTCGCAGTCAGGTCCCTTGTAAGCTATAAAACATCCTCCTACCTTTACGAAAGGAAGACAGTATTCGCAAAGAGTGCTCATGTTCGCCACTGCTCTCGAAACGCATATATCAAATGATTCCCTCATCTCTTTTTTTCTTGCAAAGTCTTCCGCTCTGCCGTGAACAGCCGATACGTTATCTATGCCCGCAGCTTCGGCAGCCTCTTTCACTATCTTTATCCTCTTGTTGAGAGAATCCAGAAGCACGAACTCTTTTTCAGGAAAAGCTATCGCAAGAGGGATCCCGGGAAAGCCTCCGCCGGTCCCCACATCTATGACATTCTCCGCTTTTATGAATTCTTCAGCTCCCGCGCATAAAAGTGAATCCGCGTAATGCTTTCCTATAAATTCATCTCTCTGCGTTATAGCCGTAAGGTTCACACTTTTGTTCTTTTCAAGGATAGTATCCATATACGAAATATATTTATTCCGTTTTTCATCATCGAAATCCATTCCGAATTTTTCAAATATCTTCCTAAGCTCATCCATTTGCCGTTCTCCTCAGCTTTTCCAAATATATGAGAAGCACGTTTATATCCGCCGGCGATACTCCGGATATCCTGGAAGCCTGCCCTACGGAAATAGGCCTCATGTCTCCCAGCTTCTGCCTCGCTTCTATCCTCAGACCTTCTATCTTGTCGTAATCTATATCGGAAGGTAGCTTTTTATCCTCAAGTCTTTTGAACTTTTCTATCTGCTGTTTCTGCTTTCCTATATAACCTTCGTATTTTATCTGAACCTCTAGCATTGTCTTCTGCTGCTCTGAAAGCTCAGGTCTTATGTCGTCTATTTCTGCCGAATCATCGTATGATATCTCCGGACGCTTCAGAAGCTCTATCAGAGATATCGCTGATTTTATGGGAGAGCTTCCTCTTTCGATAAGAAAATCATTTACTTCCTCCGGTTTCACCGTTTTTCTCTTCAGCCTTTCGGCTTCCTTCTCGACTATCTCCTTTTTTTCTAGAAATCTCCTGTATCTGTCCTCTTTTACAAGTCCGATCTCATATCCGCGCTCCGTGAGACGGTAATCTGCGTTGTCCTGCCTCAGAACGAGCCTGTATTCCGCTCTGCTGGTCATAATTCTGTATGGCTCATTAGTACCTTTAGTCACCAGATCGTCGATGAGAACGCCAATATAAGCCTCGCTTCTGTCGAGAACGAATTCTTTTTTTCCGTCAAGCTTGCATACAGCGTTTATTCCCGCCATAAGCCCCTGCGCCGCAGCCTCCTCATATCCTGAGCTTCCGTTGAACTGACCGGCGCAGAAAAGATTTTCGATATGCCTGTTCTCAAGATTTATCTTAAGGTCGAGAGGGTCTATGCAGTCATATTCTATCGCATATGCCGGACGCGCTATCTCTATGTTCTCAAGCCCTTCTATGGTCTTATAAAATTCCTCCTGCACATCTTCAGGGAGGCTGGAGGACATTCCCTGTATATACATCTCGTCGGTATAAAGTCCTTCAGGCTCTATAAAAAGCTGATGTCTCTTCTTATCGGCAAACCTGTTCACCTTATCCTCTATGGAAGGGCAGTATCTCGGGCCTATTCCTTCTATATGACCTCCAAACAGCGCCGACCTGTGAAAATTAGCCCTTATCACTTCATGTGTTTTTTCATTGGTATAGGTGAGCCAGCACTTCACCTGATCTTTTTCGAGATCATCATTCATAAATGAAAAAGGAACGATTTTCTCATCTCCCTCCTGGGGTATCATCTTATCATAGTCAAAGCTCTTTGCCAGAGCTCTCGCAGGAGTCCCCGTTTTGAACCTTCTCATAGGAAGACCGTATTCTCTCAGCTTTTCAGCAAGAAGACAGGACGGAGCAAGTCCGTTTGGTCCGCTGTCATATACGCTGTCTCCGATAAATATCTTTCCAGCGAGGAACGTTCCCGTCGCAAGTATGACTGCTTCAGATCTGTAGCACGCTCCCGTTCTGAGAACCACTCCGCAGACCTTTGAATCTTCAACAATTATATCTATTGCTTCTCCCTGTTTTAAAGTCAGATTTTCTTCATTCTCGAGGGTTTTCTTCATTTCTATATGATATGCGTTTTTGTCCGTCTGCGCCCTCAGAGAATGGACCGCGGGACCTTTTGCGGTATTGAGCATCCTGCTCTGTATAAAGGTTTTATCTGCGTTTATTCCCATCTCTCCCCCGAGAGCATCTATCTCTCTGACGAGATGACCCTTGCCGGTTCCTCCTATGGAGGGATTGCACGCCATCATCGCCACCGATTCGAGATTTATGGACAGCATCAGGGTCTTCTTCCCCATCCTGGCGGCTGCAAGCCCGGCTTCGCATCCGGCATGTCCGGCTCCGACAACTATTATATCGTATGTTCCCATCAAAAATTTTTCCATAATATCAAAACCTTTATATACTCTATTTCCCGAGACAGAATCTCGAAAAAACTTCATTTATTATATCGTCCGAAACCGTCTCGCCGACAATTTCACCCAGGTTTTCATAAGCGCTCTTTACATCCACCTCTATAAAATCGAGAGCCTCTTTCGCCTTTGTCATCCGAAGAGCATCCCTGAGGTAATCTCTTCCTCTTTCAAGAAGCTCTATATGACGTACATTGCTTACCACCGCGCTCTCGCTCTGAGATACTTTACCTCCGTACACGAGATTCTCAATGGTATCCTCTATTTCCTCTATACCTCCTCCGTTTATTAAAGATGTCTCTATCACATCCGCGCCGGGAAGAAGTCTTCTTACATCCTCCGCCTTCGTCCTTTCACCGAGATCTCTTTTGTTTATAAGGACGAGATATTTCCTGCCCGAGAGAAAATCCACTATTTTTTTATCTTCATCTGTAAGCTCTTCGCTGCCGTCGAGAACGAATATGATGAAATCTGCCTTATCCAGAGCTTCCTTTGAACGTTCTATACCGAGTCTTTCCACCTTGTCGGAGGTTTCTCTCATTCCTGCGGTATCCACAAGCTGAACGGGTATATTCCTTATACTTGCTGATTCTTCTATAGTATCTCTTGTAGTTCCGGGGATTTCAGTCACTATGGCTCTTGACTCTTTAAGTATGCCGTTCATTAGAGAGGATTTTCCTACATTCGGTTTTCCTATTATAGCTATCTTTATTCCTTCTCTTACCATCCGTCCTGTAGAGGCTGTAGATAGTAGTTTTTCAATCATATCGCCTATCAACACTATATTTTTCTCCAGCTCCTCATAGGTCACTTCCTCTATATCTTCATCAGGATAATCTATATTCACGGTTATATCCACAAGCATATCTAGGAGCTTTTCCCTTATTTCCGTAACCTTCAGAGAAAGGTTTCCTTCAAGCTGTGAAACAGCTATATCAAAGCTTTTATCGGTCTTCGCTTTTACCACATCTATAACCGCCTCTGCCTGAGATAAATCTATCCTGCCGTTCAAAAAAGCTCTCTTTGTAAATTCTCCCGGCTCGGCAAGTCTTGCGCCCTTCCTCAGCACAAGAGAAAGAATCTTCCTGAGAGATAACACGCTGCCGTGACAGTTTATCTCCACTACATCTTCAGCCGTATAAGTGCTTGGACCCTTCATATATACAGCGAGAACTTCATCTATCATTCTGTTGTTTTCCCTGTCTATTATGTTGCCGTAATTCATTCTTCGGCTTTTTATCTCTCCGATATTACCGCGCAGTTCGAAAATATCTTCAAGGATAGGCAGTGATTTTTCACCGCTTATCCTTATTATGCCTATCCCGCCTTCTCCGTAAGCAGTGGCTACAGCAGCGATAGTGTCTTCCATACAAATCATCCTTTACCTGTAAATTTCAACTGAAAATAAGTAATGCCCATATGACATACAGGGAAAAGAGCCGTCCCCTTCCGCTGTCCATGGGCATGTTTTGCTATTTCTTAAGTTCTATTATAACTCTTCTGTAAGGTTCTTCTCCTTCGCTCCTCGTTATAATGTTAGGATTTTTCTGCAATGTAGCATGTATTATCTTTCGCTCATAAGGATTCATAGGCTCAAGCCTTACATATCTTTTTGTTTTTATAACCTTTGCCGCAAGTCTGTTGGCAAGCTGTTCAAGAGTTTTCTGTCTCTTGATCCTGTAGTTTTCGACATCTATCACTAGCTTTATATATTTTTCGCTTTCCCTGTTAACTACGAGACTTGTGAGATACTGTATGGCATCGAGAGTCTGGCCTCTCTTCCCTATTACCGTTCCCGAATCCTTTCCTTTCATTTCTATATATACGATGTCTTCACCCGTCTTGAGCTTAAAATCAAGGGCGAGTCCCATCTTTTCGGTAACATCCTTAAGGAATGTAAGAGCTTCGTGCTCTTCCGCATCCTCAAGCTTATCCATATCAACAAGGTCTATATTTATGCTGCTTTCAACAAATATTTCCTTCTTTTCCCTGTTCTTTTTCTTTTTAGCCGGTTCCGTTTCAACGACAGCTTCTTCCGGTTTTTTTTCCTGCTTTTTCTTCTCAACTCTTACTTTGGCGAGCTTCGAGCCTATTCCGAAAAATCCTTTTGAGGGTTCTTCCAGAACGGTAACCTCAACCTCGTCTCTCGAAAGCTTAAGGTCTATAAGGGCAAGCTTCACTGCCTCCTCGACATCAACGCCCCATTTTTCTGAATAATCCATTTATAATTCCTCCAAATAACGGTTTATTTCTTTATTTTTTCTCTTATTCTTCTCTCCTCCGCTTCTCTTTTGAGCTTCTTTCTGAGAGATGCCATATGGATATTGAAGAATATCTGTATGATCTGGCTTACAGCCCAGTACAAAGCAAGCCCCGAAGGAAACGATCTCGCCATCCAGAGGATCATGATAGGGAAGATATATTTCATCATCTTCATCATGCCGTTCATTTGATGGTTCACTTCGGTACCCGATAAAGCCTGCGTCATTGAAAACGATATGAATGTGGCAACGCCCGCTATTATCGGCAATATCCACAAGTCCGGTTGGCTCAGATCCGATATCCATATGAAAGGCTCGTGATAAGCAAATATCATCGAATTGTCATTCATATACATCATCGGATTTCTGAGCAGAGCAAAGAGACCCATGATTATAGGCATCTGTATGAGCATAGGAAGACATCCCCCCATAGGGTTGAATTTTTCTTCCTTGTAAAGCTCAGCCATCTTTATATTCAAAGTCTCTTTATCGTTTGCGTATTTTCTTTGCAGCGCCTGCATCTTCGGCTGTACCTCCGACATTTTCGCCGTCGACTTCGTCTGTTTTATGTACAGCGGATAGAGACAGAGCTTAACTATGACGGTAAACACTATTATAGTTATGCCGTAATTGTTTATAAAACTGTACAGCAGGTCAAGCAGTATACCCAAAGGGTTTGCTATTACTCCTAAAATTGTATACATTATTTCCTCCTATTTTAAAGGGTCATACCCTCCCGGGTTGAAAGGGTGGCATCTCATGATCCTCCTGATGCCGAAATAACTCCCTTTAAAAAATCCGTACTTCTCAAGTGCCTGAATAAAATAAGTTGAACAAGTAGGATAAAATCTGCATGTCGGGGGAAAAAGAGGAGAGATGAGCTTCTGATAACCTTTTATGATCAGTATCATCATCTTTTTCAATCAAATCACCTCTTGATTCTTTATCCTTTTAACAATCCAGCCTTTGAAACGGCCTTTCTCATAGACCTTCCCACATCTTTTGCTTTTTTTCCGTTTATCGTATTTCTCGCTATGAATATCATGTCGTATCCTTCTTTTATTTCTTTTCCGAGAAATCTGTAGTTTTCTTTTATAAGCCTTTTGGCTCTGTTTCGTTTAACGCTGTTTCCTACTTTTTTACTTGCTAAAAATGCTGTTCTGTTATAAGAAAGATTATTCTTTCTGTAAAAAAATACTATATATCTTTCTCCGATAGATTTTCCTTTTTTGTATATACCGGTAAAATCATCCTTTTTTCTCAGTATATCCTTTTTCAGCATAATTCCCCTGAATTGATAAGCATAACAAAAAGACCACTTCTGCGGTCTCTATGCTGATAAAACTTTTCTTCCTCTTTGTCTTCTTCTCTTCAAGACATTTCTACCGTTCTTTGTTCTCATTCTTTTTCTGAATCCATGCTCTTTTTTTCTCTGCCTTTTCTTAGGCTGATATGTCATCTTCATCTGATCTGTGGTCCTCCTTCTTGATATCAAATTAACTTTATTGTAGTATTTGAATATAAAATGCAGCTCTGAATTTCAACCTACACATATGCCTTATTATTATACCTTCGCGAAAAAGCTCTGTCAAATCATTTATTTCCGCCTGCAGAGCATAAAATCAGCGTAAATGCAACATATTGTTGTCCATGTTGATTCTTTGCACAATTTTATCCACAGATAGTGGATAAAACGATATATTTTTATTTTTTCAATATTTCATATTAAACTATTGCCTGTGGATAACTTTTTTGATATGATATATAAACCATTTTGAGAAAGGGCAGACATGAGGAAAAAAATAGACGAAAAAAAATGGAGAGACATACTCTCTGAAATAAGTGAAAATGTTACGGAAGTAAGCTACAGGTCGTGGTTTTCTCCTCTAATCCCTATGGAGATAGACGATGACGCATCCGTTATATATTTTGCTACATCTAAAAAACAGATAATGGAAGTTCTTGAAATGAGATATATCCCTCTGTTTGAAAGAGCCGTAGAATCAGTATATAAAAAACGATATAAGGTAGTAGTAAAATATAAGACGGAAAACGAGATAGAAAGCGAACTGAAAAAAAATAGCTCAAAATCCGGCGACAAACCTCAGAAAACGATACAAAAAAACAGCTATGAGGGAAACGGAGAAAACGAATTCAAAGAAGAATACTTTCTTAATCCGAGATATAATTTCGACAACTTCATAGTTGGAGACAATAATAGATACGCACATGCGGTGGCGTATGCCGTTGCCGAATCTCCGGCGGTGGTTTATAACCCCCTGTTCATATATGGAGGATCGGGACTGGGAAAAACTCACCTTATGCACGCCATAGGACACTACATACTTGACCGCAATCCTTCCCTAAAAGTCCTTTATGTATCATCTGAAATGTTCACATCGGAGCTGATAAAAGCGATACAGGACCAGAAAAATTCTTCCAGTAAGATGAATTTTTTTAAAAAAAAGTACAGAAACGCAGATGTGCTGCTGATAGACGACATACAGTTCATCGAAGGAAAGGACGCTACTCAGGTGGAATTTTTCCATACCTTCAATACCCTGTACGAATATGAAAAACAGATAGTTATATCCAGCGACAGGCATCCGAGCAAGCTGACGGATCTAGATGACCGTTTGAGATCAAGATTTCAGTGGAATATAGTTGCCGACATACAGCCCCCTGATTTTGAAACACGAGTAGCCATACTGCAAAAAAAAGCAGAGCTTGAAAACATACCAATAAACGACGATATACTTGAAGTCATAGAACTGATAGCAGAAAAAGTAAAGTTCAACATCAGAGAACTCGAAAGCGCCCTCACGAGACTGATAAGCTATTCAACTCTTTTCAAACAGCACATAACGGTAAAATTCGCCAGAAAGAATCTCAACGACATATTTTCCACGAGAGATTTCAATATAAATTGCGAAACTATCAAAAAAGCAGTATGTAAAAAATACAATATAAAAATATCAGACATAGAATCATCCAAACGGAAGAGAGAATTCTCATATCCGAGACAGATCGCCATGTACCTGTGCCGCGAAATGACGGATTCATCTCTACCTAAAATAGGAGAGTACTTCGGAGGCAGAGACCACACCACTGTACTTCACGCCTACGATAAAATTTCCTCGGAAATAAAAACAAACGACGCCCTGGCAGAGGAAATACGAAAACTCAGAGAAGATATAGAATAAGTTTTTATCAACATACGCTGTTGAATAAAAAAAGCAAGTTATCAACAGCTTTCACACAGGTTTAAACTTTGAAATTCCAACACTTTAAAGGGTTATACACAATATTAACAGGACCTATTACTATTATAACTATAAATATATATAAATAAAATAAATTATCTGTTTTTTAATATCTGGAGGAAATCATGAAATTTATATGCAATCAGCAGAAGCTGTCAAAAACTCTGAACACAGTATCAAAAGCAGTATCATCGAGAACAACTCTTCCTGTGCTTAAAGGAATAATGCTAGAAGCATCGCCTGAAGGAAAGCTTACATTGAAAGCTTCCGATCTTGAAATAAGCATACAAAAGGAAATAGAAGTTGAAGTAATTGAACCAGGATGCGCGGTGGTAGTATCAAAGCTTTTCGGAGATATAATAAGAAAGCTGCCAAACGAGGATATTATCATAGAAAAAACTGAGGAAGGGCACATACTCATAAAAGCAAATTCATCGGAATTCACCGTAGTAACCCTTCCGGCAGATGAGTTTCCTAAAATAAAGGATAATGAGGATGAAAAGGAAAGACTCGTATTCGATGCGGAAAAATTCAGGGAAATGATCGGCAAAACCTCATTTGCTGCCAGCATAGATGAATCCAAGGGTGTTCTTGTGGGTGTGCTGACGGAAATAGAAAAAGAAAGCGTTCAGATGGTCGCCCTCGACGGTTTCAGACTTGCTGTGGCAAAGGAAAGAATGGAGAGCGAAAAGGAAAACAGATTCATCATTTCAGCTAAGATAATAAACGAGATAAGCAAAATCATATCCGAGGATGAAGACACGGAATACATAGAGATATCCCTTGGGTCAAAAAAGGCAGTATTCAGAATAGGAAGCACCGAAGTAATACTCCGCCTCATGGAAGGAGAATATATAAAATACAGAGATATAATACCTCGCGACAGCACGACGGAGGTGAGGATAGGCAAGGCATTACTTCTTGAAAGCATAGAAAGAGCATCTCTTCTCGCTAAGGAAGGAAAGAACAATCTAATAAAAATGATAATAAAGAACGACCTTATGACCATAACCTCAAGGTCTGAGGAAGGAAACGTCAGAGAAGAAATCATCATGGAAAAGACGGGAGATAATCTCGATATAGGATTTAATTCAAAATTCGTCATGGATGTTCTAAAGGTTATAGACGATGAAGAGATATCGATGAATTTCAAGACAGGTACTTCGCCGTGCGTCATAAGACCTGTGGAGGGCGCCGCCTACGAATATCTTATACTTCCTGTCAGGATTCCTTCAATGTAGAATAGTAGAATCATGTATATAAAAGATATAAGCCTCAGAGATTTTAGAAATTACAGGGAGCTGAACGCGAGCTTCAACGATAAGGTCAACATTTTCATAGGAAACAATGCCCAGGGAAAGACCAATCTCCTCGAAAGCATATACATGAACGCTATGGCAAGATCCTTCAAGAACATAAGGGACAGGGAGCTGATAAGATTCGGGGAAGAATATTGCAGGATAGCGAGCACAGCATATATAGACGGAGAAGATCATTCGACGGAAATAATAATCAACAGGCAGGGGAAAAAAGTAATAAAAATCGATGGGGTGAAAGCGGATAGAACCTCCCAGCTTCTGGACAGAATATTTATAATAATATTTTCGCCGGAAGACCTCAAGATAGTAAAAGATGAGCCGGAAAAGAGAAGACGTTTCATAGACAGAGAGCTGTGTCAGATAAAACCTAGGTACTACAATGCTTTCAGAAGATACAGGAGAGCACTCAAGCAGCGTAATATGTATCTCAAAGAAAATGATATAGAAAGCTCGATCCTCGATATATGGGATTATGAACTTGCAAAATACGGCAGCGATATAGTTATCGAGAGAAAAAAATTTATAGATAAGATCAGCCGTATAAGCGCGAAAATACACGGCGGCATATCGAGAGGAGCAGAAAAGCTGTCTCTGAAATACGAAACCTCAATAGACGATTTTGAAAATACATTTAAATTTTTTCTCGACGCTCTGAAAAAAGAGAGAGATGAGGATATAAGAAATAGAGCTACAGGAAAAGGCCCACATAAGGATGATGTCAGGATATCCGCGAACGGCATAGATTTGCGTAAATTCGGTTCTCAGGGACAGCAGAGAACCGCGGCTCTGTCTTTGAAACTGTCGGAAATCAGATTGATAGAAGATGAAACCGGAGAAAGACCGGTGCTTCTTCTGGATGACGTGCTGTCTGAGCTCGACAACGACAGGCAGACATACCTGATAAATTCACTCGGAGACAGTCAGATGTTCATAACGACAGCTGATATTTCGGGAAAAGTGGTGAGAGCTCTTCCTGAGGGTAAAATTTTTAAGATAAAAGACGGCAGCATAGATATAGAGATATAAAAAACAGCGGCCGGATAAAGAAAAAAATCGAAGCTTGATTTTATAAAAGGTATACCCTTGATAAAATCAAGCTTTTAAAATACAAAAATAATCGATTTTATGGATTTTTTTAATGTTTGATATGATTTTTATCCAAACTATCTAAAACTTGTAAAAACGGTAATTTTGTGCTAAACTAAGATAAGTGTGAAATAATATAAAAAAGGAGATTTTATATGGCGAAAGACGAAAAGCTTAAGCAGTATGACGCGGAGCAGATACAGGTATTGGAAGGTCTTGAAGCTGTAAGAAAAAGACCCGGGATGTATATAGGTAGCACGGGCCTCAGAGGACTTCATCATCTGGTGTATGAAATCGTGGACAATAGCATAGACGAGGCTCTGGCTGGATTTTGCAGCACTATCAACGTTACTATACACAAGGACAACTCTATGACTATTGAGGATGACGGCAGAGGAATGCCTGTCGACAATCATCCCAAACTCGGTATACCCGCTGTGGAAGTTATACATACCGTTCTTCACGCGGGAGGAAAATTCGGAGGCGGAGGATACAAGGTATCCGGAGGTCTCCATGGAGTGGGAGCTTCCGTAGTGAATGCCCTTTCAACTCATATGGAAGTTGAAATAAAAAGGAATGGCAAGATTTATAAGCAGGAGTATGAAAAGGGAAAAACCGTTACTCCTCTCACCGAAATCGGAAATTCGAGAAAGACGGGCTCTAGGAGCACATTCTGGCCAGACGGTGAAATATTCGATGAAACTGAATTCGATTTTGATACTCTCGAAAGAAGACTTCGCGAGATGGCTTTTCTCAATAAGGGAATAAAAATAACGCTTAAGGATGAGAGAGAAGGCAAGAAAAAAGAAGAGGTTTTCCACTACGAGGGAGGAATAAGGGAATTTGTGGTTCATCTCAATAAGAATAAGGAGCCTCTCCATGAAAACGTTATATATTTTGAGGTAAAGGACAAGGACAGAGAAGTGGAAGTGGCAATGCAATATACCGACAGATACAACGAAATGCTTCTCTCCTATGCCAACAACATAAATACCACCGAAGGCGGATTCCACATGGTGGGTTTCAAAACGGCGCTTACTAGAGTCTTCAACGATTACGCGAGAAAGAGTAAATTTCTTAAGGAAAACGACGAAGCTCTTTCAGGAGAGGATATAAGGGAAGGTCTTACTGCGGTAATATCGGTAAAACTCACGGAGCCTCAGTTTGAAGGGCAGACAAAGACAAAGCTGGGAAATAGCGATATGAGAGGCTTTGTCGAGACCGCCACAGCTGACAACATAACAGCCTTTCTTGAAGAAAACCCAAATCAGGCAAAGGTCATACTCGACAAATGTCTGAGAGCCGCCAGAGCCAGAGAAGCCGCCAGAAAAGCAAGAGAGCTTACAAGGAGAAAGAGCGTTCTGGACGGCATATCAATGCCGGGAAAACTCGCCGATTGTTCTGAAAAGGACCCGGCTCTATCTGAAATATTTCTCGTAGAGGGAGACTCCGCGGGAGGAAGCGCCAAGCAGGGAAGAGACAGGCTCAGACAGGCAGTTCTTCCTTTAAGAGGTAAGATACTCAACGTGGAAAAGGCAAGACTTGACAAAATACTCAACTCAGATGAAATAAGGAATATGATAACTGCTTTCGGCTGTAATATAGGAGCCGATTTTGACGAGTCAAGGCTCAGATATCATAAGATAATAATAATGACCGATGCGGATGTGGACGGAGCTCATATAAGAACGCTGCTTCTTACGTTCTTCTACAGGTATATGACTCCTCTCATAGAAAAGGGATATGTATACGCTGCTCAGCCGCCTCTTTTCCAGGTGAAAAAAGGAAAGGAAATATATTACACATATTCAGACAGAGAGCAGGATAAGCTCATGAAGGAGCTTTCCGACAAACCGGGAAAAGCGGATATACAGAGATATAAAGGTCTCGGAGAAATGGATTTTCATCAGCTCTGGGAAACCACGATGGATTACAACAACAGAACTCTTATACAGATAACTCTGGATGATGCCGCCGCGGCCGATGAGATATTCACTACTCTTATGGGAGATAAAGTCCAGCCGAGAAGAAAGTTCATAGAAGAAAACGCGGCTCTTGCTACTCTCGATATATAGACGGAAGGAGTTTAATATATGAATAATCTTTTAGAAGATAAAAAAATGATTCAGCATGAAATACACGACGAGATGAAAAACTCCTACATCGACTATGCTATGAGCGTAATAGTGGGAAGAGCTCTTCCCGATGTGAGAGACGGACTCAAGCCTGTGCACAGAAGAATACTGTACGGCATGAGCGGTCTGGGAGTGACTCCGGACAAGCCCTTTAAAAAATCTGCCCGTATCGTCGGAGAAGTAATGGGTAAATATCACCCTCACGGAGACAGCTCCATATACGATGCGATGGTGAGACTTGCCCAGGATTTTTCAACGAGATATCTGCTCGTGGACGGACACGGAAACTTCGGCTCCGTAGACGGAGACGGGGCCGCCGCGATGCGTTATACTGAAGCCAGGATGTCCCCTTTCTCCCTTGAAATGATAAGGGATCTAGATAAGGACACCGTTGACTTCATGCCCAATTTCGATGAAGAAGAAAAAGAACCTGTCGTACTGCCGGCACGATTTCCGAATCTTCTTGTGAACGGAAGCAACGGTATAGCCGTAGGAATGGCAACGTCCATACCTCCCCACAATCTCGGCGAGGTGATAGACGCTACCGTAAAGATGATAGACGACGAAAACTGCACGGTGGATGACCTCATAGATATAATAAAGGGACCGGATTTTCCTACAGGAGCCCAGATACTGGGCAGGAAAGGAGTTCGTGAGGCTTACAGGACAGGACAGGGAAAAGTCCTCGTGAGAGCCGTCGCCAACATAGAAGAAACCGACAAAGGACGTTCTCAGATAATAATCACCGAAATACCGTTCCAGGTAAACAAGGCGAGACTTCTCGAAAAGATAGGGGAGCTTGTAAAGGATAAGAAGATAGAGGGGATCTCCGCCATAAGAGATGAATCAAACAGAAACGGCATGCGCATAGTCATTGAGCTCAAACGCGACGCCAACCCGAAGATAACCCTTAACAGACTTTACAAGCATACTCAGCTTCAGGAAAACTACAGCATGATAATGATAGCTCTCGTAGAAGGGCAGCCGAGACTTCTCGATCTCTATCAGATACTTGAAGAATACCTGAAGCATCAGAAGGAAGTAGTAACGAGAAGAACCAGATTTGACCTGAATAAAGCTGAAGCAAGGGCTCACATTCTGGAAGGTCTGAGAATAGCTCTCGACAACATCGACGAAATAATAAAGATAATACGCTCCAGCTACAACGATGCCAAGCCGAAGCTGATGCAAAGCTTCGGACTTTCGGAAATCCAAGCGCAGGCTATACTCGATATGCGACTGGCAAGGCTGCAGGGGCTGGAACGTGAGAAGATAGAAAACGAATACGATGACCTCTGTAAAAAAATCGCTTATTATAACGAGCTTCTCGCCGATGAGAAAAAACTCATGGGCGTGGTAAAGGATGAGCTCCTTGAGATAAAAGAGAAATATTCCGATGAAAGAAGGACTAAGATAAGCGCCGCCGCCGATGAGATGGACGATGAAGATCTCATAGAGGAGAAACAGGTAGCGGTGACTTTGACGCATCTCGGATATCTCAAGAGAGTACCCGCAGATACCTACAAGACTCAGAAAAGAGGAGGCAAAGGAATCACAGGTCTTACTACGAGAGAGAACGATTTTGTGATAAACCTGATACTTACATCTACTCACGACAATCTCATGTTCTTTACGAATACGGGAAAAGCATATAAGATAAAAGCTTATGAGATACCTGAAGCGACGAGGAAGGCGAAGGGCACTCCTGCGATAAACTTCCTCAATCTGATGCAGAGGGAGAGAATAACGACGGTCATACCTTTCAAGGAATTCAGCGATGATAAATATCTGATGGCTGTCACCAAACACGGGACTATAAAAAAGACCGCAATGTCTCAGTTTGATACTAACAGAAAGACAGGGCTCATAGCCATAAACCTGAAAGAAGGAGATGAGCTGGTATCCCTCAAGCAGACCAGCGGCAGCGATAAGGTCATAATAATAACGAAAAACGGCAAATGCATATGCTTCTCGGAGGACGACGTCAGACCTATGGGAAGAATAGCAGGTGGCGTGAGAGCTATAAAGCTTGAAGATGACGATGAAGTAGTTTCCATGGAGCTCGTACAGTCTCATGAAGAGCTTCTCGTGGTAACGACAAACGGATACGGTAAGAGAACTTCCGTTGAAGAATACAAGATACAGACGAGAGGCGGCAAAGGACTTCTTACCTATGACAAGACCAAATTCAAAAAGACAGGAAAGCTTGTCGGCGCTCTGGTCGTGGATGATGAAGATGAAGTTCTGCTGATAAATTCCGAAGGCACGATAATAAGGATAAGGGCAGATGAGGTTTCGAAGCTGGGCAGAGCCACCCAGGGAGTAAAGATAATGCGTACTGACGATGACGTCAATATAATTTCAATAGCAAAGGTCATAAACGAAGAACAGTTCGCGGAAGAAACAGAAAAGAAAAAGGGTAGAGGAAAAGAGAAAAACAGAAAAAAGGATGACGGCTCGGAACAGACAAAACTCGATTTGAGCTGATCGTTTTAAGGAGGACGGAAAGATGAAACGTGTTTTTTCCGGCGTACAGCCTACAGGAAATATCCATATAGGAAATTATCTCGGAGCTCTCAGGCAGTTCGTCGAACTTCAGGATGAAAATGAATGTATATACTGTATCGTGGATCTTCACTCCATAACGGTGCCTCAGGATCCTGAGGAATTGAGAAAACATATACTGGATGTTGCTTCACTGTATATTGCGGTGGGCATAGATCCGAAAAAGTCAATAATATTCGTTCAGTCGGATGTCAGCGGACATTCGGAGCTTTCCTGGATACTTACATGCAGCTCGTATACAGGAGAGCTTTCCAGAATGACACAGTTCAAGGACAAGAGCAGAGGCAGAGAATCAGCTCCGGCAGGACTTTTCGTTTATCCTGTTCTCATGGCGGCTGATATACTTCTCTACGATGCCGATATAGTTCCTGTAGGAAACGACCAGAAACAGCATATAGAGCTCTGCCGCGACCTCGCCCAGCGTGTAAACAATAGATACAAGGATACTTTCATCGTTCCGGACGGAAGATTTCTGAAGTCGGGAGCTAGGATAATGGCGCTTGACGACCCTACGTCCAAGATGAGCAAAAGCGCTGAAAACATCCACAGCAGGATATCGCTTCTCGACGAGGAGAGCAAGATAAAAAAATCCATAATGAGGGCGACGACCGATTCGGACGGGGAGATAAGATTCGATATCGAGAACAAGCCGGGAATAAGCAATCTTCTAAATATATACAGCGCTTTTTCAAGAGAAAGTATCGATGATATAGTCGCGAGATATTCGAGCAAAGGATACGGTGATTTCAAAAAAGATCTCGTAGGAATAACACAGGACGCTCTCGCTCCGATAAAGAAAAGCTTCAATGAGATCAGAGAGTCTCGGGAGCTTATAGATATTCTTAAAGAAGGGGCTGAAAGAGCCGGAGCAATAGCCGAAAAAACGATGAAGCGCGTGAAGAAAAACTTTGGACTTGGATTTTAAATCAGGCTTTAGGATGTTCTATAAAAAACAGGAAAGGAGGACAGGTGTATTTACATATACTGAAAAAAATTATGAAAATAGCACTTTGCGGTTTAGGCCGGGCCGGCGGCGCTTTTGCCGGACAGATTCTCGACAGCCCTCAGCATCAGCTGTCTCTTGTGGTATGCAGAGATGAAAGCGATACCGGAGGTCGGGATGTGGGAGATGTTCTGGGAAGAGGAAAAACAGGAAAAACCATAATAAGACTGAAGGATGCTTCTGAAGCTCTGAAGGAGTCAGGGGCAGGAGTTCTTGTGGACTTTTCAAGGGAGGCCACTACCATGAAGCTTCTGAAGCTCTGTGAAGACGCGGAGGTAAATATAGTTATATGCGCTACGGAGTTTACCGACAGTCAAATGGATGAAATCCGAGCTACGGGGGAAAGGGGAAAAATTGCCGTATGCTACGCGCCAAACCTTACTATCGGCATAAACATTCTCATGCAGATGACAAAACGTCTTTCAAAGCTTCTTCCGGATTTTGACCTTGTAATAGTGGAGCGGCACAGAAAGGACAAGGCTCCTGTAACGGCTACAGCAAAGCTTATTGCCAGATCAGCTGAAAGAGAAGATATACCTATTCTTTCCGTCAGAGCCGGAGGCTACGTGGGCATTCACGAGGTTACCGCCGCTAGCCGGGATGAGCGGATCACCATTACTCATGAATCATTTTCCAGAACTGCTTTCGGCACAGGAGCATTAGCTGCCGCTGAATTTCTCAGGGGCAGGAAAGGATTTTTTACAATGGATGATGTCATAAAGGATTTAGAAGTTTCTATATAACTTTACAGTGTTTTTGTTACATCTTATTTTATTTCCAGCGCCTGTTTCCTGAGCTCCAGCTCTTCCTTGTCGGTGGTTTCATCGAGAACGATGTTGTGAGCTTTAGGCTTGCTCGTATCGGAATCTATACATACGAAGGTTATGAAGCCTTCGACGTTTTTTCCGCCTTCTATTTCACACGTTGCTTTTACGTGAACCATGAGGCTGGTTCTTCCGGCTTTCACGATGCGTCCGTTTATAGTAAGTATGTCACCCTTCTGTACAGGCTTTTTGAAAGTAAAGCCGTGGATGTTTATACATACGATATCCTGGGGTCTGCCGTGCTCGGCGGCAACTGTTATGAAGCCGGCCTCAACGAGCCATTCAGCGGTTCTTCCGGCAAAGAGAGTGCCGTGATGGTTAAGGTCTTCTGATTTGACCAGATGTGAAATTATAAATTTTTTCATTGTAATCCTCCATTTAATCTATGATTGTCATGAACAGATTATATACCTGCAATCTGGAAAAGTACATCATGATTAAGTAGTATTGTTGAACTGCGCATGTGTAAAACTATAGTAGTAGGTTAATGTATTTTCATGCTTTTGCGCAGTACTTTTTTGTGATTACTTTCTTTTGGAGGCTTTTATTTTTTCTCTTCTTTCCTTTGCTTCGTTCCACAGCTTTTTCTCTTCCTCAGTTTTTGGCACGTATTCTCTTCCTGTGGTCTGGGGTCTGCCGTTTTTGCCCATGCATACCATTGTAAAGTTGGCGGACAGAGCCTTTTCCGGATCGCTGTGGGATTCGAGATCTTCCGATTCGACTTCAACGAAGACCTCCATGGAGGTTTTGCCCACGTATACTATTGAAGCGGTGCAGGTGACGAGAGCGCCCACAAAGATGGGAAGGTGAAACTGAAGCTCGTCGACTCTTGCCGTCACGCAGTTGCCTTTACTGAATTTCATTGCCGCTGCTCCGGCAGCCATGTCCATGAATTTCATGATTTCGCCGCCGTGAACGTTGCCTGCCACATTTGCCTGATGAGGAAGCATTACCTGACTCATGACTATTTTATGTTGTACATCCATTTTATGACCTCCTTTGTGCCTCTTTTTCCGCAAGCTTTCTTACGCCGTCTGTAATTATTTTTTCCACCTTGTCGCCGAGGAGTTTTTCCTCCTGGCGTGAAAGACCCTTCGTTTCGATGGGCTCATGGACGATGATATCTATATCGGCTGATGTGATATATCCCTTTTCCTCAAACATCTTATAGCTTCCGTTGAGAGATACGGGGATTATCGGCACTCCCGGCTTTGTCGCCAGCTTGAGGGCGCCTTTCTGGAATGGACCGGGCACGGGACCTTTGCTCCTCGTTCCTTCCGGGAAGATAGCAAGGGAAAAGCCGTCCTCTATATACGAGATCCCCTCTTTTATGGCTTTGAGAGAAGCCTTCGGGTCGTCTCTTTCTATGAAGACGCTTCTGATTCTTGCTATCCATTTGCCGTACAGGGGAATTCTGAAAAGTTCTTTTTTTGCGACGAAGGCGAACTGAAATTTTCTGAATGCCGCGAAGTAAGCGCATATATCAGCATATCCCTGATGATTGCCGACGAGAACCACAGGACCCTTGTCCGGCAGGTTGTCGTAGCCGGTCACGCTGAGTCTGCAGCCGAATTTATCAAGGACCTGAGGTCCCCAGGTCGACGTGGATCTCAGTATCCATTTGCGCTCTGTTTCAAAATCACCTTCCACCCGTGCCTTTTCTATTGCTTTTTTATTTTTGGAAAGATCTCTCAGACATCCCAGCATTTTAATGGCTCCGGGGATATTTGCAAAAATTTTCATGAAGCTTCCTCCTAATGAGATTATTATAGCATATCAGTAATAATATACATATAAAAAGTTAATGCTTATTATCGTTAAACCTCAGAAAAAATTAGTGCCTGCAGCTGTTAAATGATATATAATGTTGCTGTAAATAATAAATTTCGGGCAAGGAGGATGGACGGCGCTGCCGAAACGGAGCAGAAAAGATATATGAATGAAAATGAAAAGATAAGGATAATAGCCGCAGCCGCCGGGCTCACCGGCTTCTTTTTGGTGACATGGGCCGTTGCTTCGGGACGGACAGCAAGCTTTGACTATGCCGTGCGCGAGTTTTTCTACGGACTCAGGAGCGAAACTCTGATGCCTGCAATAAAAGCCGTCACATATATGGGCAGCTGGCAGACCATCGTTGCATTGTGTATAGTGATGCTGGCAGTAGGACCTTTGAGGGTAAAATACGGCATACCCGCATCGGCGGGAGCTCTGGCTGTCACAATTATCAACAGGATGATAAAAAATATCGTGCAGAGAGCACGTCCCGAGGATATAGTCCATCTGGTGGATGAAGGGGGCTTTTCCTTTCCGAGCGGACACGCGGCAGCGAGCATGTTTTTTTACGGTATGCTCATATATCTTGTGCGCAGGAATGTGGAGGACAAAAGGAAAGCGGACGTCATTACAATTCTGCTAGCGTTTCCCATGCTCCTCATAGGACCCAGCAGAATATACCTGGGAGTCCATTATCCGACGGATGTTCTCGCGGGATGGTGTCTGGGAATTGTGATGATAGCAGTTGTTTCCGCTGCGAATGAAAAAATAAATTTTGTGAGAGGAAATCATAATGGATAATAAGACAGCAACTGAAAAAGAACCTGCACTCGTGATAATGGCTGCCGGCATGGGCTCACGCTACGGAGGGCTCAAGCAGCTGGACAGGATGACGCAGGCAGGGGAGATAATGCTTGATTTTTCACTGTACGATGCAATGATGGCAGGCTTCGGCCGCGCGGTTTTCGTTATAAAGGAAGAAAACCGTGATATATTCAGAGAGCTGGTGGATGAGCGTGCCGGGCGCTTCATGGATATAGATTACGCCTACCAGAAGATAGACGATATACCGCAAGGCGCGGAGGCTCCTGAGGGCAGGGAAAAGCCCTGGGGCACCGCTCATGCCGTACTGGCGTGCAGAGAGCTTATAGACGGACCTTTTGCGGTGATCAATGCGGACGATTACTACGGTCCAGGTGGATTTGCCGATATATATGAATATCTGACGAAGCATAAAGACGGCGAAAAGTACGAATACTGCATGATAGGCTATCGCCTTGAAAACACCGTAACGGAAAACGGATATGTTTCAAGAGGCGTGTGCGACATAGATGCGGAAGGGTATCTGAAAGATGTGACGGAAAGGACGAAGATAATGAAGCTGCCAGAGGGGGTATCCTATACAGAAGACGGCGATACATGGCATCTGCTCCCGAAAGACACGATCGTCTCGATGAACTTCTGGGGCTTCACCGGCAGCATGATGAAGGAGCTGGAGAAGGGACTTGAAGAATTCTTTGAAACGACGTTCAGGGACGATCCGATGAAAAGCGAATACTATCTTCCGGCAGCGGCGGACAGGCTCATCAAGGAAGGAAAGGCGCGGGTAAAGGTGATGGTTTCCCGCGACAAATGGTATGGTGTGACCTACAGGGAAGACAAGGAGGACGTGAAGAACGCTCTGCAGTCGATGAAGGATAAGGGCTTTTATCCGGATAAGCTTTGGAAATAAAATATAATATAAAGACCCGCCCTTTCGGAGGCTGAAAGCAGCTGTCACGATGGGCGGGTCTTTTAGTTAATACGGGTTTGGTCAATATAGCTTGGTATCGACAACCTCAGGGCTGTATCCGTCTTTGACGAGGGCCTTCAATATATTGTTTTTATGCTCTGTACCGTAGGATTCCATCGTTATCCTCAGCTCCACAGAGGCATTTCTGTTGATACTGACAAACTGATTGTGCTCCAGCTTTATGACGTTGCCGCCGGCGCCTGCTATGCTCTGAGCGACCTTTACCAGCTCGCCTGCTTTATCGGGGAGCAGCACCGAAACGGTAAATATCCTGTCCTGCTGAATGAGCCCGTGCTGTACGATCGAAGACATGGTGATTACATCCATGTTGCCGCCGCTGAGAACCAGTACGGCTTTTTTTCCTTCAATATCGAGCTGGTCGAGAGCCGCCACAGGTAGCAGACCCGAATTTTCTACTATCATCTTGTGATTTTCCATCATGTCGAGAAAGGCGCCTATGAGACGGTCATCCTCAACGGTGAGCATACGGCTGATGTTTTCCTGACAGTAGGGGAAAATCGATGCGCCAACCTTCTTGACCGCCGTGCCGTCGGCTATCGTATCTGCTGAAGGAAGAGCCGTAGGCTCTCCCTTTTTCAACGCCGCCGTCATGCTGGCTGCCGATGCCGGCTCCACACCGATAACATGGATTTTCGGGTTGAGCATTTTCGCCAGCGTGGAAATGCCGGTGATGAGTCCTCCGCCACCTACAGGGACGATTATATAGTCCACGGTGGGAAGCTCCTTCACTATTTCCATGGCGATAGTCCCTTGACCGGTCGCTACCGCGAGATCGTCGAAAGGATGTATGAATGTCATTTCCTTCTCTTTTGCGAGCTTTATCGCGTGTTCATAGGCATCGTCGTACACATCTCCGTGCAGGACTATTTCCGCGCCGTAGGCTTTGGTGCGGTTGATTTTTATGAGAGGCGTCACTGTAGGCATCACAATGATGGACTTACAGCCGAATTTTTTCGCGGCATAGGCGACACCCTGGGCGTGATTGCCCGCTGAAGCTGTGATGAGCCCTCTTCTTCTCTGCTCGTCGCTCAGCGTCGTGATTTTGTAATATGCTCCTCTGACCTTGTATGCTCCGGTATACTGCATGTTTTCCGGCTTCAGATATACCTTTCCTCCCGTCCTGCTGCTCAGACTTTCACTGTATTCCAGCTTTGTGGGGAGCGTGACGTTTTTTACGAGGACTGAAGCTTCTTCAAATTTTTCGAGGGTGAGCCTTTCTATTTTATCTGAGGGGGATTTCATATCTGTTTTCGCTGTCATTTGTTCTTCGCCTCCGCTACAGCTTCGATTTCACAGAGAGCGTTTTTCGGAAGCGTTTTCACAGCCACGCATGATCTGGCGGGTTTTTCTGTGAAATACTGCTCGTATACTTCGTTGAAAGCTGCGAAATCATCCATATCCGCGAGAAAGCAGGTGGTTTTTATGACACTGTTTAGATCCGCTCCCGAAGCCTTGAGCACCTCGGAAAGATTTTTTATTGCCCGGTGTGCCTGGGTCTTTATGTCATCTCCCACTATGACCCCGTCGGCAGGGTCGAGAGGGATCTGACCGGAAGTATATACTAAATCCTTTGAGACTGTCGCCTGAGAGTAAGGTCCCACGGCGGCAGGAGCGTTTTCTGTGTTTATTCTGCGCATTTTTTCCTCCTCCTTATGTTTTTAAACTGTTCAGGAAAATTATAATATATATGGCGATTTCTTTCAACGGCGCAAAATTTTAATGCAGTTTTAATGTCTGTTTGCTAAAATAAGCGTATAGGTAAGATAAAATCAGATTTTTTGTGAGGAAAAAACCATGAGAATACTTGTAGTCGAAGACCAGAAGGATCTGAATGAAATAATAGTCAGGAAGCTCACCAACGAACATTACAGCGTGGATTCGTGCTTTTCGGGCGACGAGGCTCTGGATTTTCTGAGCTGCGCAGAGTACGATGGAGTGATACTCGATATAATGCTTCCGGGAATCACAGGGATAGGAGTGCTCAAGGATATACGCTCCAGGGGAGATAAAACGCCGGTGCTGCTTCTGACCGCCATGGGCACGGTGGAGGACAGAGTGGCGGGGCTCGATGCGGGAGCGGATGACTATCTCGTGAAGCCTTTCGATTTTGATGAGCTTCTTGCAAGGGTGAGAGCTATCGTAAGGAGAGGCGGGGAGCGTGCCAGCAGCATGATGACATCGGGAAACCTTACGCTCGACTCATCGTCGAGACAGGTGAAGAGAGGCGACAGGGAGATATTCCTGACAGCGAAGGAATTCGATATACTGGAGTATCTGATGCAGAACGAAGGCAGGGTACTTTCCCGTGACAAGCTTTCAAATCACATCTGGAACTACGATTACGACGGAGGCTCTAATGTGATAGATGTGTATATGTATCATCTCAGGAGAAAGGTGGACGACGGATTCGACGAGAAGAAGATAGTGACGGTAAAAGGAGCAGGATACATGTTAAAGTAACTGCATGAGAGGCGAAGACGTGCGGAATGGCGGAAGAATGAAAAAACTATCTGTGACCGGTAAAGTTACAATATGGTATGTGATATTCCTCGTGATAATAACGGCAGGATTCATGGGAAGCATAGTGTATTCGGGAAATGCCAGGGCGAGTGAAGTGGCAAAGACGAGGCTCATGGAGGCTGTTGCCGACGCTAGCGAGGAAATAAGCGCGGTAGGAGAAAATTTCATAATAGATGAAGATCTTGAATTTTACAGTGACGGAGTGTATATCAGCGTCTACAGCAGCGACGGAGAGCTTATAGAAGGCAGACGTCCCGCGGAGCTGAGAGAGCTACCGGATTTTAAAGACAAGACTGTTGAGCGGCTCAAGGATGAGGACGGAGAGACCTGGTACGTCTATGACAGCACCTTTGAAGTGGACGGCAGCACCATATGGGTGAGAGGTATAGTAAAGGATTTCGCGGAGCAGAGCGCGTTCTCGTTTGCTCTCAGGATAGCCGCCTTTGCGTTTCCGGGACTTATTATAATAGCGGCGGCGGGAGGATATATCATAACGAGAAGAGGCTTCGGTCCCGTCAGAGATATGATAGAGACGGCGGAGAATATAAGCCGCGATGGGGATTTCTCCAGAAGAATAGAGACGGAAGCCTATGAGGAGGGGAAGGCTTCGAAAGATGAGATACAGAAGCTGGCTCTCACTTTCAACGATATGTTTGACAAGATAGAAGCCGCTTTTGAAAAAGAAAAGCAGTTTACTTCCGATGTGTCTCATGAACTGAGGACTCCTCTGAGCGTGATAATCTCCCAGAGCGAATACGCTATGGAGGACAGTGAATACAGACAGAAGGCGCTTGAAGTCATAAACAGAGAAGCAAAGCGGATGTCGGGTCTCGTCAGCAAACTGCTCACGATAGCGAGAAGTGACACGGGAAGGCTGATGCCGGAGCTTGAAAGGATAAACTTAAGCGAACTTTGCGTAACTGTAGCGGAGCAGCAGAGCTACGCGGCGGAAGAGAGGAATATCAGTGTGAAGACGGACATCGAGCCAGATATATTCATATCCGCCGATGAATCGATGATGATAAGGATACTGCTCAACCTGGTGGACAACAGCATAAAATACGGCAGGGACGGGGGAAATATCCTGATATCTCTCAAAACAGAAGGCGACAATGCCAGGATGAGTGTCAAAGACGATGGGATAGGAATAGAGAAAAAAGACATGGAGAAAATATGGGAAAGATTTTACCGCGTCGACCAGTCCAGGAGCAGAGAAGGCGCGGGGCTCGGGCTTGCCATGGTCAAAGCGCTGGTCAAAGCTCACGGAGGAAGGATAGAAGCGGAGAGCTCGCCGGGTAGGGGGAGCCGATTCGATGTTTACGTGCCGCTGGCACGATAATAAGGGAACACGGGAGAAAATGCGATGAGAATGAGTTTAAAACTGCTTGCACTTTTTATGATGCTGACATTGTCATATACGATGCTGGTTTCATGCGGAAACAGACACGGCAGCTCTGGCGGACACGGCGGAGAAGGTTCGGGCGGTGCCGGTGCGTCAGCAGAGGCGGCGGAAGTCCTCAGCATAGACGATATAAAGAAGATAGTCCTTGAAAGAGTGCCGGGAGCCACGGAAGAAGATATCGTAGAATTGGAAAGCGAATATGAAGACGGTAAATATGAATATGAGGGAAGCATATATTACAATGGCTATGTATACGAATTTGAGATAGACGGAGAGAACGGTAATATCCTGTCGTGGGAGATAGATGATTGACGAAAATATACAGTCATAATGTATATATGTGCTGAATATACAAATTCCGTTTTATTTCAGTTTTTCCAGGGCGGCGTTGTGATTCTTACTTATGGTCGAGTAGTAGCTTGCCATCTTTGCGGCGATCTTGTCGTCCCAAGTGGTGCTGCTGGCATAGTGCTTGTTCACGTCCGAGATGGTTTTGCCGCTGTACAGTGAGCCGCCCGGTGAAAGATAGCGCTGGGCGAGAGCTTTTGAAACTACATCTATGCCTTCTGCCTTTGATGAAAAACCGCTGCTGCCGTAGCCGAACATATTGTTCGGTCTGAAGCATATGGTGCCGTCAGCGCTTTCATGGGAAGCTATCGCCATGACAAAGAGACAGTTGATGCCGTAGTCTTCCTCGGCTTTGAGAAAAGCGCTTTCAAGCCCCTTGAGATTTCCCTGTGTCACGAGCTCGAGGTCGGATAAAGTGACTCCGCTGGGCTTGCTCACATCGAGGCTTTTTATCTGAGATTCGCTGTACGCCGGTATGGATTCGTTTTCTATGATCTTATCTACAGTAGAAGTTCTCAGCGCGTTTGAGATATCGACATCCGAAGCTTCTGCCGATTTTTCCTTCTGAAGCGTCCTGTCCGCTGCCGCGGCGGCGCTGTCTATATCGTTTATTATCAGAAAAAAGCCTGCGGCGAAAAGCACGATGGACAGGATTATGCCGGCTGCCGTAAGAATCGCGGCTTTTTTTGAGAAGAGTTTCTGTTTTTCGTTCAATACCCGAAGATATTCCGCGTTGTCCATAAATAACCTCATTTACTTGAAAAATAACGGTTTTCAATATATTATAAAGAATATAGACAAAAAACACAACAGCGAAAGAAAGGCAGAAGCTGCAGATGCATTTCATAATGAAGGAAATATTTACAATAATAATAGCTCTTGTGATGCAGATGGGCGTCTCTGGTATTGTATCCACGACGCCGGAAGCGGCGGTGCAGGATTTTCTCGAGGGACTGAGGACTCAGGACCAGCAGGTCATGGCAAAGCACATGGACAATACATACGTAAATTTTCTGAGCAACGTTCAGGGAGACGAGGCTGTTGTAAGCAGGATGAATGAGGCTCTTTTCAGAAATTTTTCCTATGAAATAGTCGACATAGGAGAGAAAAACGATGTTGCGGTCGCGAAGGTGACGATAAACTGCAATGATTTCAGCGGCGTGCTCAGCGCTTATGATTCGGCGTCCTATTCATATATTATGGAAAATCTCTATACGGACAGCATAGCGGATAAGGATTCTCTCAACGCTGAATGTCTCGATATATACGTTCAGCAGATAGAAGCCGCCGCATCTCAGGAGGCCGCAGAGGGGAAAACGGTTTTCGTACCGATGATAGATGACGGGCATTACGGCTGGGATATAGTGGTAAGCGATGAGCTGATGACGCAGCTTCTCGGAGGGCTTCAGGTGCCGGGGCTGCAGTAGAGGAAAACAGTATATGTTGCAGGAAGATACGAGAAAAACGGCTTGAATGTAGGTTTGTCAAACATATGTTACACTCCACGTAACGGCGATGATTGCCGGACAGATTGGACAGCTTCTTCCGATGGACGAAGAGAGCACTAAGCGATTTCAAACACTGGCAAAAAAGATAATGAAGCAAGCGGAGGAATCAAATGATGATTAGAAAATATTTACCGCCGTTTGTTATGTGGCTCGTTTTTGAAGTGATTGCGGTGACATTATGGTTTGCGCTGGATAATATATTCCATCTTTTCAATTTCTCGTATATTGGCACTGCGATTGCTGTTGGTCTATATATGCTTGTGTATCTGGGGTTTCTTTGTCGAGAAAATATGCAGATAGAGGGATTCTGGTATTATCTTTTCCTTGATGTATTTGAAGCCGCCACAATTCATTATGTTGTCGCAAAAATACTTGGTCCTTTGCTATTTGGGCGTGGGTGGTGTGGGTATGCTTGTTGGACAGCAATGGTTTTAGATCGCTTCCGTTCAAGGAACCTTCCAATTCACGCATGCAATGGGGAATAATCCGCTATTTTGTTTTCGGAGCTTCCCTCATATTTGTGAGTCTGCTCTTTATTCTTCAAGTCCCCAACAAAGAGGAAATTATGTGATGGAGCTTCATCATTGGAAATATTCTCTACTATGCCGTTGGAATTGCTATAGCCTACACATGTAAAGATAACAGAGCTTTTTGCAAATATATTTGCCCAATTACAGTTTTATTGAAGCCGATGAGTTATTTTTCGTTTTTTCGTATCAAGGTCGACAAAAAAATGTATTTCGTGCGGAAAATGTGAAAAGATATGTCCAATGAATGTAGAAGTTCCATGCAATTCCCGAAACAAGAAAAACGCAACAGAATGTATTTTGTGCATGAAGTGCGTGGAAGAATGCCCCAAAATGCTTTGAAGCTATAACATAGCAAAGCCCTAAAATGGCTTCCCGCCAATTTCAAATTTGAGAGAAGAGTCGTTTATTTCAGCCTTGGCGGTTGCCCGTTGTCCCGCTGCTTTTCCGGGAGTGTGGCCGCAAAACGGAGCGCAGGACGAGGGACGGGGGCTTTCATATACCTGCCGCCGTTCTCTGAAAACAGTTCGATTTTTCGTTCATTCTCATTCACAAAAATTCAGCCTGTTTTCCTGCCGGAGCAAAAGGGGCGCATAAGGTACCGCACCCCGTTTCCCCCGTCAGCCACGCCAGCAGGTATAACACACTACACTTTGCAAGCAAAGTCGTGTGCCAAAGGGAGAACCCCTTTGGAAACCCCAGACAACAAAACAGGCTGAACACCTCGCACTTCTGTGCTTGATGTTCAGCCTTTATTTGTTGTCAGCAGCCCGTTTCACGGTCTGCC
>CAYYMY010000005.1:0-43469 GCA_964473095.1 uncultured Oscillospiraceae bacterium
CTCAAGGCCTCCGCAGAAAAAACTCTCGACGGTGAGAAAGCTTTCAAGCTCCACGACACTTACGGATTCCCTATAGATCTCACAAAAGAGATTCTCGGCGAATCCTCTCTCGACGTTGACACAGACGGTTTCAATAAAGCGATGGAGCAGCAGAAAAAATGTTCGCAGGCTGAACAGGATATGGAAGATACCGGATGGGATGAAGCTACAGGCGATATAGCAGTTGAAGGCGAAACGGAATTTACAGGATATGATACCACAGAAGATAAATGCCGCGTTACCGCTCTTTTCAGCGGCAGCACAGCAGCGGAAAAGGCTTCGGAAGGCGATATATGCGGGATAATATTTGAAAAAACACCTTTCTATGCGGAAAGCGGCGGACAGAGCTCCGACACGGGAATAGTATATGGAGAGAACCTCGAGGCTGAAGTAACGGAAGTGAGCAAGATAAAAGGTGTCTTTGTACACAAGGCAAAGGTGTTAAAGGGCGAAATAAACACAGGCGACATTGTGGAATGTAAAGTGGACAGACTTGCCAGAAACATGACCGCGGCAAACCATACCGCTACGCATCTGCTCCACAAAGCATTGAGAAGCGTTCTTGGAGATCACGTAAAACAGGCCGGATCATCGGTAACAAGAGACGGACTGCGCTTTGACTTCAATCACTTCCAGGCAATGAGCAGGGAGGAAATAGACGCGGTAGAAAAAGAAGTAAACGAGAAAATATGCGAATTCACAGATGTGAATACTGAAGTAAAATCAATAGATGAAGCTTTTGAAGAAGGAGTCACCGCCCTGTTCGGAGAAAAATATGGAGATGAGGTAAGAGTAGTATCCGTAGGAGATTACAGTAAAGAGCTGTGCGGCGGAACTCACGTCCAAAATTCAGGACAGATAGGCGCTTTCAGTATAATAAGCGAATCAGGAGTGTCTTCAGGAGTAAGAAGAATAGAAGCTGTGACAGGGCAGGGCGTTTTAAGAAAATATGCGGAAGATGAAAAAGTCATAGATGAAACTGCTGAAAATCTGAAAGTAAAAAGAGACAACATCAGAGACCGTGCCGGTGCTGTAATGGATGAAATCAAAAAGCTTAAAAAGGAGCTTGAAGAAATCAAAAAAGCAGAAATAAATAAGGGCATCGGCTCTCTTGCAGATGAAGCAGAAGAAATAAACGGCGTAAAGCTTATTGCAAAAGAATTCACGGATTATAATATAGGTGATCTGCGTGAGATATCAGACAACATTAAGGCGGAAAACAAAGATACTATGATGGTATTTGCTGCTGTATCGGGCGGAAAAGTAACCTTCCTTGTATCTCTCACCGACGATCTGCTTGAAAAAGGTCTTCATGCTGGTAAAATGATAAAGGAAATCGCTGCGGCGGCAGGCGGCGGCGGTGGCGGCAAAGCCGATATGGCGCAGGCAGGGGCTAAAGATGTTTCCAGGATAAAAGACGCGTTTGCGAGAGCAAAAGAGCTTCTGCAGGCCTGATATACAAATAACCGCAGAGACTTGAACATGTGATATTTTTGTGGAGTTGCAATAATTGATATTGTAATTCCACTACATCAAGTGTATAATCTTTATATGAGATGAGATGGAGGTAGAGCAATGGACAGACAAACGAGAATGTATGATAATTTCGACAGAGTTGAACAGCGAACTATAGAAGAAATTCTCAACATAGTTTATGATGCTTTGGAAGAAAGGGGCTACAATGCCATAGACCAGATGGTGGGATATATTTTATCGGGAGATCCGTCCTACATAACAAGTCACAATAACGCTCGAAATATAATGGGAAGAATCGAAAGAGACGATCTGATTGAAGAACTCATAAGAGCTTATCTCCAGAGATAGTTTATCATGCTTTACATAAGGCGGACTGTTTTCAGCTCGCCTTTTTTGTTATTTGTCAAAAATAATCATTTAACTTATTTGGAGGGGATATGAAAAAAATAGCTCTCGATGTCGGAGATAAAACCATAGGTGTCGCTGTAAGCGATGCTCTCAATATAACTGCGCAAGGTGTAACTACCATAGAGAGGGTAGGCATACGAAAGGATGCAGGAAGAGTGATGGATTATATCAGAGAATATTCCTGTGATACCGTCGTAATAGGGCTTCCGAAAAAACTGGACGGCACGGACAGCCCTCAGACGGAAAAGGTATATGAATTCAGGACAATGCTTGAAAACAAAATGAAAAGCGGCGGAATGGGAAATGTGGCGATAGAATTCTACGATGAAAGACTTACTACTCTTATGGCAGAAAAGGTTTTAATAGATGCGGATGTAAGCAGAAAAAAGAGAAAAAAAGTCATCGATAAACAGGCCGCGGTAATAATTCTCCAAAGTTATCTTGACCATATGCATGCACATGATAATGATATTTGAGCAGTAAAAGAAACAACGGGGAAGACATTCAACTATTCCTATAATCATAATTATCGGAATAGTTATGATTGAAAACCTCATATAAACGGCAAATACCAAAAAACCTCCGAATTATGCAATTATAATGCAAAACATTCGGAGATTTTATCATATTATATATGTAAATTATATATTATAAACGACGCTCTATTTTTCGTTTTAAGCGATTTTTTATCCTTTGTTGATATATAGGTCCTCTAAGAAATGGGATTTTTGTACTATATTTTGTTTACAGTTCTTCAGGTACAGCTATCACCATTCCCGGATATAAATCAGATGCTTCCATACCGTCATTTACTTTGCTTATCTCAAAAACGGCTTTCCTTATATCTGTATCGTTGCTTTTATATTTTTTTGCTATATCCCATAAAGTATCGCCGTTCTCAATATGGACATACTCATACTGAGGCTTTGTCAATGCTGTGGATATATTAAGACCGGTCAGCGCGCTGAATCCGCTTATGATTATTCCGAGCATTATAACTACGGATGTTATGAATCTCGCTTTTGATTTTATCCTGTATTTTTTTCTCTTTCTCTGACTGCTTCTCATATGTCATACTCCCCTTTCTTCAAACGAACGACACTCTCCTGCCCTGTCAAACATTTGTTCTTTCCATACTCAAAGTATAACAGAATATATGTTCGTGGTCAAGCGTTTTGTAAACAATTGTTCTTTAAAGGATGTAAAAAAACAGGCATATGATTCATGCCTGCTTTTGTCATCTATATGGATAGTATTCACAGCTTCATCAGTTTATCATACGCTCTGTCCATAATATCAGTAAGACGTTTTCTGAAAATCACGCACAATATGCACACTGCCACAGCTACTCCTGCTATTACCGCGGCGCTGACATATCCTCCTGTACCTATCTGACGGCCGATCAGCAGACTTCCCATCATTCCCGGGCTCCTTCCTATCAGGGACACTATGAGAAAGGGTTTGAGCTTTATTTCCGAAAGTCCCGCCACATAATTGCACATATCTTTCGGAACTCCCGGGACAAGAAATATGAAGAAAACTATTATGACCGTCTTTTTACTGTTCAGCTTGTTTACCATCTTTTGGAATCTCTCTTCACCGAATATCAGATGCATCGCGTCATGACCGAGTATTCTGGCTATATAGTAGGTCAGGATCGTGCCGATAAATGCTCCAACGAGAGAAAAGAAGTATCCCAGCCAGAATCCGTACATATATCCGGCTCCGAACTGAAGCCATTGTCCAGGTATTATGCATATGACTATCTGAAGCGTCTGAGCCGCAATATAAAAAAGTATCCCCTGCGTTTTGTATCTCTCAAAAAGAGCATGGACGCTTTCCATGCTGGAAAATTCGTTTATCAGATCTTTCTGAAAAAAATAAAGATACAAAGGTATTACGATGATTATAGCGAGAAAAAGAAGTAATTTGAATATTGTTATAAATATTTTGAACTTTTTTCTTAAATTTCTCTTTCTCTCATCCTCAAGTATCATATATGTCTCCTTATATCGTCAGATAGTGATAAGATCTCTGCTCTTCATTTCCTGAAGAGCTCTTATCACACCGAATTTTGAATGTTCGTATGTAAGTCCTCCCTGAAAATAAACTATGTACGGTTCCCTTATAGGAGCGTCGGCAGAAAGCTCTATCGAAGAGCCCTGTACAAAAGCTCCCGCAGCCATTATAACTGGATCGTCGTATCCAGGCATATCCCAGGGTTCAGGCATCACCTGTGAATCAACAGGAGCAGCAGCCTGTATTCCCTGACAGAAAGCAATTACTTTTTCAGGGCTGCTGAGTTTTACCGATTGTATTATATCGCTTCTCATATCTTCGGAGCCCGGACATACTTCATAACCGAGGGTTTCAAATACCTTGGCGCACAGCACCGCACCTTTTAACGCTCCGTTCACTGTTTTGGGAGCAGTAAACAGTCCCTGCAGAATAGAACGTGTCTGCCCGAATGTCAGACCGCATTCCCCGCCTATGCCCGGAGAGGTCATTCTGTAGGACACCTTTTCTATGAGTTCTCTTTTTCCGACAACATATCCTCCCGTCAGAGCGAGACCGCCGCCCGGATTTTTTATCAGCGACCCTGCCATAATATCAATGCCGACATCTGTAGGTTCTTTCGTATTCAGAAATTCTCCGTAACAGTTGTCCGCCATGCATATTATATTCGAATCAATGCTTTTCACAAAATCCGTCAGATCTTTGATTTCTTCTATTGAAATGGCTTTTCTCCAGCTGTATCCCGTTGCTCTCTGCATCGCTACCATCTTAGTCTTCGGACTTACAGCGTTTTTAAGAGCATCAAAATCTATTCTGCCGTCAGCCGTAAGCTCCACCTGCTTATAAGATATACCGTAATCCACCAGAGAGCCCTTGCCCTTGCCTTTGCCTCTGATGCCTATGGTTTCTTCAAGAGTGTCGTAGGGTGCTCCGGTACAGTATATGAGCTCATCTCCCGGTCTCAGAACTCCTGCCAGTGCCAAGGAAAGAGCGTGTGTGCCGTTTACTATGGTAGGTCTGACCAATGCTGCTTCTGTATTGAATATATCAGCATAAACTCTTTCAACGGCATCTCTTCCCGGATCATCGTATCCGTACCCTGTATTCCATGAAAAATGCATATCTCTTATGGAATTCTTCTGAAATGCCGCCAGCACTTTGTACTGATTGTAGGTCATAATATCGTCCATTTCCATGAATAAACGGACCGTCTGACTTTCGCTTTCATCTATGAGCCTGAGTATATCCTCTGATATATCAAACTCATCCCGAAGGAGTCTGTAAGTGTTATTCTGCGTTATCTTCATCATTTTGCTCCTGCTGATTATCATTTGTGGATTCACTGTACATCAGAAGCACGTCCGTAAGATAATTATCGGGATTGAATATACTTAAAATCAGAGCTCCCTTATTTGACGTGTCTGTGTTGTTTATAAGATAATTGTCTAATTTCCTCTGAATATCCACGGAAACTTCGTCTATATAAGACTTATTTTCAGAGGATAAAGGCTCCTGCCATCTCAGCACAGGATACCCGCCGGCTCCGTAAAGTTCCGAAGAATCACGCATATACGAAATGCCCAACGCCGAAGCCATACTGCTGAGCGAGCCTCCCGTGACGCCTGACGCACATTTCTGCAGTTCGGCCGGTCCCAGTCCGTTGTTGTCGCCTATACCGCTGTCGCAGTATTCATTCAGATAATAATTATTTTCTATATATGTTTCAACACGTTCATCATCGTCAGCTGTATAGATTCCGATAACTCCTCCTGTAACATCTGCTCCCGATATATCACCTGCACCGTAACAGTTGGCTATAATGACGCCGTCGGTGCCCACGACGCCGACAACCCCGCCGGCCCATGCTTCGCTGAATTCTCTGGTCTCATCGATTTTTTTGATTGTGATATCCCCTGTACTGTAGCTGTTTACAACTGTGGAATGCTCAGCGTTGGTATAGCCTACAACTCCTCCGGTAGCTTCAGTTGCGGAATTTATCGGAGCTGTATTATAACATTCCGATATGACAGCATCCGATGCTACAGACCTGCCGGCTACGCCTCCTGTCCCGAAGGTCGCCACACCTCTTACCGAGGAGGACACTGTGCCTTCATTTCCGCAGCGCTCAATAGTTCCGCCCCAGTTTTCGCCGACAACTCCGCCGACTTTATAGGTTCCCTTGACTACCCCTTTATTTATACTGTCTGTTATGGTCCCCCCGTTGTTGTTTCCTACTATGCCGCCGGTCTTGCTTCTTGCCGATATGTCCATATCGGAAACACATTCCGTTATTCTCCCCGATGAATCCAGCTCGCCTGCAATACCTCCGCAGTCCCCCGAAGTGGATTCCACAGTGCCTTCAATGGTCAGATTCCTGACTTCACCTGTGAGATATCCGAAAAATCCCGTATTTGTTTCGTTGGAAACTATCTCAACACCGCTTATGGTGTGTCCGTCTCCGTCAAAAATACCGGCAAAGCTCACGGATGAATCCGAGCCTATAGGTGTCCATTCCTGAGTGAGTTTTATATCTTTCGTAAGGGTGAATGTGACACCTTCGAAGCTCTCTACGCGCGTAGATTTCCAAAGAGCCTGTTCTTCGTTGACAAGACTTGCCAGCCCCCTGAGCTGTGCTTCGGATGTTATGTTATATTCAGTTTTAGGGTTTTTATAATCAAACCATGAAGTGTCCACATCGCCTGTATCAGCTTCATCGCTTTCTTCATCTTCTTCGTCCGTGTTGTTTTCAGAGCTGTCGTTTTCATCATCGTATCCGCGGCTGTTTTCATACCTTTCATCGTTGTTTTCCCTTGTATCGGTTATGGCAAATGAGAATGCCGCAGAAAACGCCATAAGCATTACAAGTATCGAAGCTGTCAATACGGTAATGACCTTTTTCATTCTTTTATTCCTTTTCATTTGATTCCTTTCTCTCCGTCTCCCATTCCATATCTTTTACCAGATCTCTTTTTACATTCATCTTATGATTGGCATAAAGCTGCGTTGTCGTCACCTGTTCATGGTCTAACAGCGCCTGAACATCGAATATTGAATTTCCTCTTCCTATAAGGCTCGTAGCGGTCGTAGCCCTGAGCTTATGAGGGCTGTATCCTGCTTTTCTAGATGTAGACATGCCTATGGAAGTGTATTTTTTGACAAGCTCACGTATCTGTCTTTCAGTCATGCGCTTTCCCTGCAGAGACAAGAAGAGCGCATCTTTATGCATATCATCTATTTCATTATCAGAAGCGCGTTCGTTTTCTATATAATCCTCAATTGTTTCGGTCACTGAATCGTTCAGCGGCATGATGGCTTCTTTGTCGCGCTTTCTGTATATCTTGAATTCTCCTCGTGAAAAATTGAAGGACGAAACGTTGAGCTGCTGAAGTTCGAAAAGCCTCAGACCATATGTTATGAACAGCATCAGGATAGCTTTATCCCTTTTTTTTGTCTTTTCCCAGTACTGTTTTTCTTTAGGTGTCAAATCCGTGCCATTTGAAACCGCATCCAGCATTATCATCACTTCATCGTCCTGGAGAGCCTTGATTTCACGCTCTCCTGCTCTAGGCACTCTGATAGGGTCGAAACCGTCGGTTATATTCTTTTCCATTATTTCTTCCCTATAAAGCTGCTTGAACATCACGGAAAGTGATGATTTCTTCCTTGCCAGCGTTCTGTTGCTGTTTTCATATATTACTCTGCTGTCCCTTTCTTCCACCGTGTATCTTCTGCAGTAATCCATGAACACATTGATATCTGCTGCTTTAATATTATTAAATTCGCCGGATTTTATCTCCGATATTTTTTCAGCCTCTGTCAGGTCTGTTTCATCTATGAGATAGCGGCAGAAAAACTTTATATCGCTGAGATATGAAAAGCGTGTCATAGGCAGCACATTACCTTTCAGGTAAGCAAAAAAGCCCCTTAAAAAGCTGGGCAGTTCTCTCTCTATAGTTTCACACTTAAGCAGTATCTCGTGTTCTTTAAGGACGATATTGTCCGGTTTGTCGCTTTTATTTCGGAGCTTTATATTTTTTTCTCCAGCCATGACGATATCTCTTCCGCAGCCTCCTCATCATTTCTGAAATCAGAAATATTGTACCAATTCATTTTATCATATCTTCTGAACCACGTTAACTGTTTTTTAGCGTAATGTCTTGTATTTTTTTTAACATTGTCGATGGCAGTCTCTTTATTGTATTTGCCGGAAAAATAATCTATTATTTCTTTATATCCTATGCCTTTCATGGATATATCTTCAGATGTGAGCCCCATATCCATAAGCTTCCTGACTTCTTCGAAAAGCCCTTCCCTGACCAGATCATCAACTCTACTGTTTATTCTGTCATACAGTTTTTCTCTGTTTCTTGTAAGCCCTATCAGAATCGCGTCATATTCAGGATTTTCTCTGCATACACCGCTGAATGGCTTTATGTATTCTTCTCCTTCACGAAGTCTTTCAAGAGCGCGTATCAGTCTTTTTTTATTATTTGGATGTATTTCTTCTGCCGCTGCTTCGTCCAGTTTTGCGAGCATCCTGCGGAGCTCCGCAGCGCCTTTTTCGAGGGCGATTTTTTCGAGATGCTCCCTGTAGGATGAATCTTTTGAATGCGGTGAAAATTTCATGTCATACAATATGGAATTGAGATACAAACCTGTACCGCCGGATATCAGAGGGAGTTTTCCTCTCTTCAATATATCGCTTATAGCTTCTGTTGCAAATTTCTGATACATTGCCACAGAAAAATCTTCGCGTGGGTCGACGAAATCCACAAGATGATGTTTTACCCGTGACAGTTCTTCCCTGGAGGGCTTTGCACTGCCTATATTCATATATCTGTAAAGCTGCATCGAATCACAGGAGACTATTTCTCCGTTGAATCTTTCTGCAGTCAATATTGAGAATTTTGTTTTCCCCACTGCTGTGGGTCCTGCAATTACAACGATTTTATCCATTTCATCAAACCTTTTATACACGTTTGAACATTTTTTCTATTTCATATTTACTCATTCTGACAAAAGTGGGACGACCGTGAGGACATGAGAAGGGATTTTCGCATCCGTTCAAATCACTCAAAAGCGCTTTTATCTCTTCTCCGGCAAGATGATCGCCTCCTTTGACA
This sequence comes from uncultured Oscillospiraceae bacterium, assembly GCA_964473095.1. Lineage (GTDB taxonomy): Bacteria > Bacillota > Clostridia > Peptostreptococcales > Anaerovoracaceae > Lentihominibacter. The sequence continues at coordinate 9,063 of CAYYMY010000005.1, forward strand.
GCGCTCTTGCATGATCTCATTATTATCTTATCCAGCGTCTTCCAATCGGTAAGATCAGGCTTTTCATCAAGCTGCAAGAATACATCCTTTAAGAAGTCTTCTGCTTCATCAAGCTGCATGAATGCCGGTATCCCTCGTATTATATATGTTTTGTTCCCAAAATATTCTATATCATATCCCATATTCCTCAGACATTCTATCCAGTCGCTTTCCGTCTCCGGAATATGTGCCGGTACGTTTATATTCAGAGGCACTAAAAGCTTCTGCATCGCCTTTTGCCCTGATTTATACTGGTTTAAAAGCTTTTCGTAAAATATCCTTTCATGAGCGGCATGCTGGTCTATAAGATAAAAGTCCATTCCATCCGATGCCAGAATATACGTATTAAAGATGCTCCCGAAGCATTCAAGATGTGTAAAATCCGGTATTCTTGAATAATCCCCGGGTATTTCAGTTTCCGGGCTTTTGTCTTTATCTTCACTTTGCAGACAGGTTATGGCATCTTCCTTCAAAACTGTTTCGCCGAGTGATGTTCGCTCCTGCCTGAGAGAATGCAGCATATCTTTTATATTTATCTGTTCTTCTGCCGTATTCTCCACTTCGGAAGATGTCTTTACCACTTCCGTATCTGTTTCAGTCGTATGCAGGTTTGCTGATATCTCCGCGGCAGGCTTTATATCCTCTGCCCTGATCTGCGGTAGTGCTTCCATCGAATCAAGGGCTTTTCTGACCGATGATGATATAAAGTCCGTGATCTCAAAATCATCGTCAAAACGTACTTCCTTTTTTGTAGGATGTATGTTCACATCCAGTTTTGAAGGAGGCACGGATAAGAACAGGAACGCAGCCGGATATCTTCCGTGGAATAGTTTATCACGGTACGCCTCATCTATTGCCTTTTCTATGATTCTGCTCGATACCACTCGTCCGTTTACGCAGTATATCTGTCTGCTTCTCGATAAGGAGGATGCTGAAGGAGCTGATATATACCCTTTGAGAAGATATTCTTCCCGTCTTTTTTCTACGGGCAGCAGATCTCTTCCTGTATCGTTGCCGTATATGCTTACTATATTGTTGAATATATTTCCCTTTCCCTGAGTTGAGAAAACCTTGGACCGTCCGTTTATCAGCGTTATCCTTATATCGGGATATGAGAGAGCTATCCTTGATACCATATCTATTATGCGCCTTGATTCTCCGTTGTCGGAAGATAGGAACTTTTTTCTCGCCGGTACATTGAAAAACAGATCTCTTACGGTAACGGTAGTGCCGTCAGGGCATCCGCATCCCTCGTTTACTATGATTTCGCTGCCTTCGGTGACTATCCTTCTGCCTATTTTGTTTCCGGACGTCTTGCTTATCAGCTCCACTCTCGAAACCGCACATATGCTCGCAAGAGCTTCACCGCGAAAACCTAAAGTAATTATCGAATCGAGATCCTTTACGGATGATATTTTGCTCGTCGCGTGACGTTTGAACGCTGTCTCTATATCTTCCGGAGATATGCCGCATCCGTTGTCCGTAACTCTTATATACGATTTACCGCCGTTTTTTATTTCAACCGTTATGTTGTCGGCTCCGGCGTCTATGGAATTTTCCAGCAGTTCTTTTATTATAGATACAGGTCGGTCTATGACTTCTCCCGCGGCTATTTTGTCCGCAACCTTTTTTTTCAGAACATGTATCATATGTATTCCTTAAGCTCCTCCAGTATTTCCAGCGCCTGAGAAGGTGTCGTCTCCATGAGATCGAGTTCTTTCAGGCGTTCTACTATCGTATTCGGTGCAATATCAAACAGAGACATCTGCTGAGGAGTATCCGGAGCATCGGCATATGTTTCAGATTTATGATTGCCGGCGTTTTCGATATACATCATCTTCTCCGCTTCTCTGCTTCTGCTTTCAAGCTCCTCGAGCCGTTTTTCGGCACATGACAGCAGTTTTTCCGGCGCTCCCGCCAGTCTAGCGACATGTATGCCGTAGCTTCTGCTGGCGCTTCCTTCCACTATCTTATGGAGAAATACGACATTGCCGTTTTCTTCTGCCACATCTACATTGAGATTTTTCACACCTTCCAGAGTTTCTTCAAGTTCTGTCATTTCATGATAGTGAGTGGCAAATAATGTCCGTATTTTTCTGTCCTTTCTGCAGATATATTCCGCAGCTGCCCACGCAATGGAAAGACCGTCGTATGTGCTTGTGCCTCTGCCTATTTCATCGAGGATTATAAGACTTCTTTCCGTAGCTGTATTGAGTATATATGAAAGCTCGCTCATTTCCACAAAGAAAGTGCTCTGTCCCTGCGCAAGATTGTCCGATGCGCCTATGCGTGTGAATATTCTGTCGCACACACCTATTCTGGCGCTGTCACACGGGACAAAACATCCTGACTGGGCCATCAGCACTATGAGTGCCGTCTGTCTCATATATGTGGATTTTCCCGACATGTTCGGTCCTGTTATGAGCAGAAGACTATGGTTTTGTTTGTCAAGATACACGCTGTTTCCTACGAATATACCGTCTCTTATGGTCTGCTCTATGACCGGATGACGGCCGTTTTCTATGGATATCACATCTTCCTCATTTACTTCCGGTTTGACGTAACCGTTGGCTTCTCCCACATCTGCGAAGGAAACGAGCACATCGAGCGAGGCGATGGCTTTTGAAGTTTTCTGTATTGGCTCCGTGTATTCCCTGAGCTGTTCTTTGATTTTGCAGAAGAGCTCATATTCCTGCTGATTTATGCTTGTCTCGGCATTGAGAACAAGCCTTTCCGTCTCCTTCAGCTCTGGAGTTATGAACCTTTCGCAGTTGACGAGAGTCTGCTTTCTTATATAATTCTCAGGTATGAGGTCAAAGTATGACTTTGTCACTTCGATATAATATCCGAACACTTTATTGTATCCGACCTTCAGATTTTTTATTCCGGTCCTTTCTCTTTCGCAGTTTTCAAGACCTGCTATCCAGTCCTGCGCGTCTTTTATCGAATTTTTAAGCTCATCAAGCTCTGCAGAATATCCCTCTTTTATTATTCCGCCTTCTTTAACAGTATAGGGAGGGTCATCTACTATGCTTCTTTCAATAAGAGCGTATACTTCTTCAAGGTCGCATATATCATTGTTGACTGCTGTCAGCAGAGGGCCTCCGAGGGAAGCAAGCTCTTCTTTTACAGATGGTATCACACGGCATGAATTTCTGAGAGCTATAAGGTCTTTTCCGTTGGCACTTCCGCAGGATATACGTCCGACGAGCCGTTCAAAATCATATACGAGCTTCAGGTGTTCCCTTATGTTGTTTCTCGCCAATATGTTTTCAGTCAGACATTCTACAGCATCGAGTCTCCCGTGGATTTCATTCACACCTTTGAGCGGCTCTTTTATCCACTGCTTAAGTTTTCGCGATCCCATGGCAGTATGGGTTCTGTCCAGTACTCCGAGCAGAGAGCCTCTGATTTTTTTCTCAAAAAGTGTCTCCGTAAGCTCAAGATTTTTTATCGTAGATTTATCCAAAGACATATGCTGACTCATGGAATAGATATCGAGATACATAATATGATCGAGACTTCTCTTCTGAGTTTGAATGAGATAGAGAAGGAGTGAGCCCAGAGCCGATTCGGCAGGAGAGCCTTCTTCTATTCCTATACCCAGCAATGCTCCCACCTTGAAGTGCTTTTTTATGCTTTCACGCATTGCATCAGGTCTGTAGTATTCATCCCCTAGAAAATTAAAATAAGCCTCTGTCACGGGCTTCATTCGTTCAGTCTGTATTATGCTGTCCGTGCTTTCATTTAAAAGTACTTCCCTGGCGTTTATTTTGACTAGTTCATTTGTAAGATTCTCTGTTCTCGTACTTCCCTCTATCGTTGTCAGATGTATTTCTCCTGTTGAAATATCGCAGTATGCAAGTCCTATCTTTGTTTCATCAGCGAATACAGAAGCTATATAGTTGTTTTCCTTTTCATCGAGGATGCTGCTGCTTATCACGGTTCCCGGAGTCACTATGCGTATGACTTCTCTTTTTACGATTCCTTTTGCAGATGCCGGATCCTCCGTCTGTTCACATATGGCGACCTTATATCCTCTGCTGACAAGACGCGCTATATATGTGTCTGCGGAGTGGAAAGGAACACCGCACATAGGTGCTCTTTCCTCCATTCCGCAATTCTTGCCTGTAAGGGTGAGTTCCAGTTCTTTAGATGCCAGCTTTGCATCATCAAAAAACATTTCATAGAAATCTCCCAGTCTGAAAAACAGTATACAGTCACGATAATTCTCCTTTATGTCGATATACTGCTGCATCATAGGTGATATTTTTTTCGATGCCATCAAATCTTCCTTTCGTTATATGCTTCGATGCCGAGCCTGATAAGTTCTACGCCTCTTTTCATCTTTTCACTGTTAAGAACGTAGGCTATACGTATTTCGTCTCTTCCCAGACCTTCTGTTCCATAAAATCCTTCAGCAGGAGCAAACATGACTGTTTCTTCTCTGTCACTGAATTCAGTCAGCATAAACATCAGAAAGTCGTCTACATTTTCCACCGGCAGCTTTGCCATCATGTAAAAAGCACCGCCCGGTTTTTGGCATATCACTCCCGCTATCTTCTTTATTTCGCTGTAAGCCGCATCGCGTCTTTCTTCATATTCTTTTCTTATCTCAGTATAATAGCCGTCATCGAGACCGTAAAGAGCCGCGGCTCCCACCTGCTCAAGCGTAGGACAGCACAATCTTCCCTGCGCCAGCTTAAGAAGCGCGTCCATGAGTTCTTTATTCTTACTTGCCGCGAATCCCACTCTCGCCCCGCATGCGGAAAACCTCTTCGATACTGAATCGATTATTATAACTCTGTCTTTCAGCTCTTCAAGCATTCCGAATGAAGTGACCGCACGTCCGTCATAAGCAAATTCTCTGTATACTTCGTCTGCTATTATCCACAGATCATACTTTACTGCTATGTCACCTATGAGCTTCATATCATCAAGGGTCAGAACCCTCCCTGTAGGATTGCCGGGACTTATACAGCATATGGCTCGGGTCTTTTTATTCACCGCTTTCTCTATAAGCTCTCTTTTCGCAAAATCATAGCCTTCTTCCGCCCTGGTGGTAACCGGCGTCACCTTGCCTTCGGCAGCAGTTACAAAGGTATGGTAGTTCGTGTAAAAAGGTTCGGGAATGATGACTTCATCTCCGCAGTCCAGTATCGATGTGAATACCATATTGAGAGCTTCCGAGCCTCCGTTGGTGACTATTATATCGTCCCTCTCAAATTTCACACCATATCTTTTGAAATAATTGCATACAGCATCATGAAGAGCTGTCTCACCTTCGGATTCAGAATAGGCAATGACTTTTTTATCGAAAGCCTTTACAGCCTTTATAAAACAGGAAGGTGTCTCCACATCAGGCTGACCTATGTTGAGCTTATATACTTTTATACCCTTTTTTTCCGCCTCCGCAGCATACCTGTTGAATTTTCTTATCGGTGAATACTCCATTTTGCTTACTTTTTGGGATAATTTCATATCATGTTCTCCTTTTTATCCAAACAACAACTGCTTAATTCAGTTCTTCATGCGAGGATCTGACTGTTCCCGGAATGTCCAGCTCTGTATCCGGTCGTTCCTTTTTCATAAACAGAAGATATTCTATATTGCCCTTTGTCCCCTTTACAGGCGAATAAGTAAGTCCGTGAGTATACAGACCGTTTTCGGCACCGTAATTTATGACTTTTTCTATTACTTTCTCGTGGACTGCAGAATCCCTTACTATACCCTTTTTCCCCACCTGTTTTCTTCCCGCTTCGAACTGTGGCTTTACAAGGCATACGAGAGCCCCGTCGCCGGACAAAAGTTCAGCTGCAACGGGGAAAACAAGCATGAGAGATATAAAGGATACATCTATGCTTATAAAATCTATATCATCTTCGATAAGTCCGGTATCAAGATATCTTATATTTGTTTTTTCCATATTGACGACTCTGTCGTCGTTTCTCAGCTTCCAGTCCAGCTGACCGTATCCCACATCTACGGCATATATTTTTTTCGCTCCGTTTCTGAGCATGCAGTCCGTAAATCCTCCGGTGGAGACTCCTATATCCACCGCCCTGCATCCGTCAAGGGAAAATCCGAAAAGCTCTATGGCTTTTTCCAGTTTCAGACCTCCTCTGCTGACGTATGGGCACAGATCTTCTTTTACGGTTATTTCAGCTTCGGTATCAATCTGTGCTCCGGGTTTATCTATACGCTCGCCGTCTACGTATACCAGACCTGCCATGATCGTTGCCTTCGCCTTTTCTCTTGAAGCGGCCATATTCCTGCCGGTCATTATTACATCAAGTCTATCTTTCAAATTTTTCGGCTATCCTTTCCGCAATCGACTTTGCATCCATACCGTATTTTTCATAGAGTTCTTCGCATGAACCGTGCTCTATGAACATATCGGGCCATCCTATACTGATAACCTTTGCATCGGTATTTGAAAGCAGACTGCTTATCTCTTCGCCCACGCCTCCGGAAATCACGTTGTCTTCAAGAGCTACTATGAGCTTGAATCTGTCTGCCGATTCACGAAGCGCAGATATATCCAGAGGCTTTAAGAATCTCATGTTTACCACTCCGGCGCTGATGCCTCTGTCTTCAAGTATATCCGCAGCCTCGACGGCTTTTCTGACCATTGAGCCTACAGCCCAGATTTCCGTATCCTTTCCTTCCCGCAGGATTTCCGCTTTGCCGTTTTCAAGAATACTGTCCTCATCGAATTTATCTGCTTCTCCCCGAGGATATCTTATGGCGCACGGTCCTTCGCCCTCTGCGGCAAACTCCATCATAGCTTCAAGCTCGCTGCCGTCTTTAGGTGCCATTACCGTAAGGTTTGGCATATGCTTCAAATAACTGAGGTCAAATATACCGTGATGTGTTTCTCCGTCAGCGCCTACTATACCGGCTCTGTCTATGCAGAATACCACTGGAAGCTTCTGAAGGCACACATCTTCCATTATTTCATCGTAAGCTCGTTGCAGAAATGTCGAATAAACGGCGACGAAAGGTTTCATTCCTGCCCTTGCAAGTCCAGCGGAAAACGTCACCGCATGACCTTCGGCGATACCTACATCGAAGGCTCTCTTCGGATATTCACGGCTGAATTTTTCAAGCCCCGTACCTTCAAACATGGCGGCGCTTACAGCAACTATTTTTTCGTTTTGCTCCGCCATCCTTATCAGTTTATTCCCGAAGACTCCTGAATAAGAGGGGAGCGAAGATTTTTTGAACGGCTGTCCTGTCTCCATATCAAAAGGACCTATGCCGTGAAAAACATTGGGATTGTTTTCCGCTTTGCTGTATCCCCGCCCTTTCTGGGTCATCACATGTATCAGAACAGGACCTTCCGTTTTCTTGGCCAGCTCGAAGGTTTCACACATTTCCTTTATATCATGTCCGTCAACCGGTCCGAAATACCTGAATCCCAGTTCCTCAAACAGCACACCGTCTATGACGGCATATTTTATCGAGTCTCTTGCATGCTGCATGCCCGCCACCATGCCTTCTCCTATAAGAGGTACTCTCGATACATTTTTCTTTATCTGCGCTTTCATCGATATGTACTTGCGCGAACTTCTCAGTCTGCCGAGATACTTTGACAGACCTCCCGTATTGGGAGATATGGACATGCCGTTATCGTTCAGAACGACTATCATATTTGTGTCTATATTTCCGGCATTGTTCAGGGCTTCAAAGGCAAGACCTCCCGTCATTGCTCCGTCTCCTATCACGGTTATGACATTATACTCCTCTCCTGAAAGATCCCTCGCGACAGCAAGTCCCAGACCAAGCGACAGAGATGTGCTGCTATGACCGGTATCAAAGGTGTCGAATTCACTTTCGCTCATTTTGGGAAAACCGCTCATTCCTCCGAATTTTCTCAGAGAATCGAATTTCTGCACTCTTCCTGTAAGTATTTTATGAATATAAGTCTGATGACCTACGTCCCATATAAGCTTGTCCTTCGGCGTATCAAAGGATTTGTGAAGAGCCACGGAAAGCTCCACTACGCCAAGATTCGATGAAAGATGTCCTCCCGATTTGGATACTGCCTCAACGAGAAAATCTCTTATCTCATATGTCAGGAGCTCCAGATCGTCATAGTCCATTTTCCTCAGATCGTTCGGGAAATCATGACTTTCTAAATATTTATTCATGTTATTTACCTCTTACCGCCAGTTCTTTTGCGAGCTTAGTCAGCACTTCAGCATTGTCATAATATCTGCTGAGAGCATCCACAGCCATATCTGTTAGTTCGCTGAGTCTTTCTTTTGAACGCTCTAATCCGTAGACGGCAGGATAAGATGCTTTTTTGTTTACTGAATCCATGCCCGCATTTTTACCCATTTCCTCTACTTGACCTTCTACATCAAGTAGATCATCGCGTATCTGAAATGCCAACCCCAGATTTTCCGCATAAGTGGTGAGTTGAGTGAGCATATCTTCTTTGCAGCTGCCGAGCTGAGCTCCTGCTTTTACTGCCGCGACTATCAGCGCGGCTGTCTTTGTCAAATGTATATAATCCGTCATCTCTTCGGAACAGTTCTTTCCTTCCGCCTCCATATCGGCTATCTGACCTGCGACTATTCCTCTGCATCCTGCGCCCTTTACTATTTCATAAGACGCCCGTATGCGCTTTTTCAGTGCGTCCTCGTCGTCAAAGTACAGAAGCATATCTTTATTCATCGCCTCGTATGCCGCCGCCTGAAGACCGTCTCCCGCAAGTGTTGCCACAGCGTCTCCAAACACCTTGTGATTGGTCGGAACGCCTCGTCTGAGATCGTCGTTGTCCATACATGGAAGATCATCGTGTATAAGCGAATACGTGTGGATATATTCTATGGCACAGGCGTAAGGAAGCGCTTCCTCAACGCTGCCTCCGCAGAAATCACAGGCAGCCAGCAGAAGTACAGGACGTATTCTTTTTCCTCCGGAAGAAAGAGAATACTTCATCGATTCGTAAAGAGTAATGCTCTTGTTGTCTATATCGGGAATGAAATCCATCAGATGATTAGCTATTATTTCTTTGTAATCGTTGAACGTATAATCTTTCATAATACACCTCCTTTTACTTCATCAGCGTTTCAATCTTCTGATTCGCTTTATCCAGTATGTCGCTGCATTCCTTGTAGTATTTTATTCCTTCTTCATAGCTCTTTATCGCGTCCTCAAGTGATATATCCGATGATTTAAGCTTTAAGGATATTTCTTCGAGCTTTTTTAGCGATTCTTCAAAATTTTTCTTTTCAGCCATAAAACTACCTCTTTCCGCTTTCTATTATTTCCGCCTTCGCAAAACTTCTCGCACTCTCTATATTCACGCGCTGATTTTTTCTGAGTTCAGACATATCGCTTATTATGCTGCCTCTTTCATCTGTGATCACCGAATAGCCCATCTTTAATATAGTCCTCGGGTCTGACGTATCTATATACCCCTTGAGGATTTCAAGATGGTTTTTAATATCTTTTATTTTCCCCTTGATGGTTTCTTTCATTTCTTCGGCGGTTTTCTCCGCCTTCATGCTTTCCATCGCTATCCTTGAGATTATGTCCCTGCCGAGATAATATATGCCTGCAGAATCCATACTTCTGCGTCTGTCATCGATGAGCCTTTTGAGATTTTCCTCAGACTGCCTACGCATATCATCCATATAATCTCTGACCTCTTTCGTATCAAAGACCGCCGCTTCGGCGGCTGCAGAAGGTGTCTCTGCCCTCATATCGGCAGCAAAATCCGCAATGGTGAAATCCGTTTCGTGACCGATAGCCGATATTATCGGTATTTTGGAATTATATATGCTCATGGCAACGATTTCTTCATTGAATGCCCACAGATCTTCAGCTGAGCCTCCTCCCCGTCCTGCTATTATTGTGTCCACATCATCAAATGTCTCGTTTATATAATCTATCATGGAGGATATTTCAGCTGCCGCTGCCGGTCCCTGCACGAGTACGGGACATATGAGTATATCGACGTAATCGTTTTTTCTCGTTATTATTTTCTTTATATCCCTAATCGCAGCTCCTGTCGCCGATGTGACCACAGCAACTTTACGTGGAAACTTCGGTATCGGTTTTTTTCTGTCCTTATCGAACACACCCTGTTTTTCCAGCTTCTGTTTCAGCTTTTCAAACTCGGCAGCCAGATCTCCCTTTCCGGTCTTTTCTATATCTCTTACGTTTATCGAATAGCCTCCGCCTCTCTCATAAAGATATATATACCCGCTTACGGTAACTTCGCTTCCTTCATTCAGCCGGTCGGATATATTCCCCGCCAGGGAAGAAGAAAGGAAACAGTTTATTCTGCTTTTTTCATCCTTAAGCGAAAAATAGACGTGTCCCGAGCTGTGGAATTTCAGGTTGGAGACCTCTCCTTTCACATAGATCCCACCCAGGATAGGGTCGGTCTGCAATATTCTTTTTATATAACTGTTAAGCTGTGAAACGCTTACAGGTTTCAGCCCCATAATGCTTTACCTCCCAGCAGCGATATTCCCGCGGCATTGTCGCCTGCAAGCCCTCGCCTGTCAAAAAACACTTCCGTTTCGCCCGATTTGAATTTATCTTTTACGAAATTCCTAACAAAAATGCTCGAAGCTACTCCGCCCGCTGCTATTACTTTATCTGTACCTGTTTTTTCAGTGCATTGAAGTATCATTTTATATACGGTGTCAGATATCTTTTCAAATATTTCTCTTATGAGGAGAGCTTTATTGCCGCAGCCTTCAGCGATATTTTTTATCTGAGTGTCCATACCCGACAGATTTATCCATCCGTCCCTGACTTTTACCGGCGAGAGCATCTTGCCTGCTTTTTCTGTCATAGTACCGGCTTCGGCAGAAGATTTTAGAGCTGTTTCATCCATTCTTTCACCGCATGGAAAATCAAATCCCAGCAGGACGCCCGCTCTGTCTATGACTTGTCCGAAGGATATATCCTTCGAGCCTCCGACTATCGCGACATTGTATCCCGAATTTTCCTTTTCCGATACTTTGAGTATCTCACATGTACCTCCCGAAAAATGACATGCCAGGAAAACCTTTTCCTTGTTCAGCGGAGTAAATCTTCTGACCGCTTCTATATGACCCTCCTGATGTGAAAATTCAAAGCATGGTACATTCAAAGCCACGGCGATAGATTCAGCGAAGCTCTTTGATGCCATGAACACCGGCATATAAGAGCCTTCGGCAGGTCTTGGACTTATCGAACATGAAACAGCCGCTATCCTGTTTGCGTCTACGGCTTCCAATGCGGATTTTATCAGAGCCGGAAGATTTTTTATATGCTGAAAAAGGGCGTCAGACTGTCTCAATCCGCGTTCGCCCTGTTTTACTTTCAGAATCCTTCGCTTATCGCATAGTATATTGCGACGTATATCCGTTATCGCCACAGAAGTTGTGTAGTTGCTAGTATCTATTCCCAGCACATATTCCTGTCCCATATAATCCGTCATATGGCAAATCAGTTTATGACTGCTCCCAAAACACCGTGTATAAATTTAGAGGAACGTTCTGTACTGTATTTTTTAGCCAGATTTATCGCTTCGTTTACCGCGACTGCTTTCGGCAGGCTACTGTCATACCTTATTTCTCCTATTGTCAGACGCATTATAGCAAGGTCAACCTTGGGTATTCGCTCTGTTTTCCACGTTTTGCTGTTATCATCTATCGCTTTGTCGATAGCATCTATGTTTTCTATTATGCTTTTCAGCATTGAAGCGCCCCGCTCCGTATTTTTTTTTGAAAGTCTTTCACAGCACAGCTTTTCGGCGCTTTCCGCATCCATCGTATCTGCTGCATCCATTTCATACATTATCTGCATGAGTATTTCCCGTACTTCACTTCTAGTCATCTGCTCCATTTACCTCCGATGGTATTTCCACACCTTCAACGTGTATGTTTACCGCAGCAACCTTCAGCTCTGTCATATGCTGCACTTCATTCTTGACATTTTCCTGTATTTCCCATGCTACCGCCGGGATTTTCGTGTTGTATTCAACGGTTATATGAACATCTATTTCCACACCCTCCTCCGTCTGGTTTACCTTTACACCTTTGGAAGTAAGTTCTTTTCCCAGGAAATTCTTCGAAAGAGCATTTGATATGCCCCCCGACAGATTAGCCACTCCTTTTGTCTTGAGTGCTGCATTTGCAGCACATACAGCTATGACTTCATCAGATATCCTGACAGAGCCCTCGCTCTGGCGTCCGATCGCTGCCATCAACATCACCTCAAGTGATATTATATCAAATAGCAGGTGGGATTACAATGTATTTAGCTTTGTCCGGATACGTCCTGCACTACTATTACAGATTTTCCGTATTCACCGTAACATTGTAAAACTTATGTGAGAATAAAGAAAAAACCGGCGGTTATATCACGCCGGCTCTATGTACTGAGAGGAAATCATCACCTTCATTCAGATTTATCGCCGTCCTCATCTTCTTCATCCGGGACTGGCAATATGTTCATCGTTATCTGTTCTATCCTTTTATCGTTCACGGAATCTATAGTAAACTTATAGTTCTCGAATTCCACAGTTTTTCCTATATCATCTTCATCAGGGATTTCACCCAGAATATCGATGATAAATCCTCCTATGGTCTCGCTGTTTTCAGACTCCAGCTCAGTATCCAGATCTTCGTTTATATCATCTATATCCATACTTCCGTCGATGATATATGTGTCTTCCCCGACTTTCTGTATTTCAGGCTCCTCTTCATCATACTCGTCATCGATATCCCCCATTATTTCTTCTATAATGTCCTCCATCGTAACTATGCCGGAAAATCCGCCGTATTCATCTATAAGTATGGCTATATGCTGCTTCGTCGCCTGCAGCTCCATGAACAGCGAATCGATGTTTTTTGTCTCAGGAACGAAATAAGGCTTTCTCAGAATAGGTCTTATTTCAACGTTGTCAAACCCCTCTTCCCTGGCCTTTATCAGATAATCCTTGATGTAGAGTATACCAATTATATCATCGCTGTCGTCTTCATATACAGGTATCCTGGAATATCTCAGCTCCATAAGTTCATCTATATATTCCTCAGTAGGTGCGTTTATATCTATGGCAAAAACATCTGTTCTCGGAGTCATTATTTCATATGCGAGAAGATCATCAAAGGCAAATATGCTCGTTATCATTTTTTTACCTTCTTCCTTGAGTTCTCCACTTGCGCGTCCTGCCTCGAGCATGGAAACGACATCTTCCTCCGAATATTCAGAATCCACCACATCGGTTTTCTGTCTGCACAGCTTGAGCACCAGTGTAACTGATGTGGAAATCAGCCAGAGGAAAGGTTTGAGCACTTTAGATATTATAAGTATAGGTTTCACTAAAGCCAGCGCCATACCGTCCGCGTGTATCATCGCTATCCTCTTAGGCACCAGCTCTCCGAGTACGAGAGTAAAGAATGAAAGAAGCACGGTCACTATAAACACTGACAGTCTTTCTCCGTAAGCGAATTGAGATAAATGAAAAACCTTGCTCACATATCCCGAAAGACTTACAGCCGCTTCCGCGCTGTTCCAGAATCCGGCGAGTGTTATTATCACCTGGATTGCAGATAAAAATGTATTAGGTTCATTGAGAAGTTCATCAAGAGCTTTAGCTTTTTTATTGCCTTCCTCTGCAAGCGTCTTGATTCTGTTTCTGTTTGCGGATACCATTGCGATTTCCGCCGCGGCAAAGTAGGCATTCACCGCAATAAGTACTACTAATAAAATAATTTGTCCCCACAAGGGTCCGGCGTCAGATGACATTTCTTTCTCCTTTCTCATCCGATATTAAATATATTTTAAAAACAATAACTTATTCTTTTTTCTTTCTCAGCATATAATTCTCCGCCACCGGTTTTTTCATTTTCATTTTAAGTATCTGCTGAGGGTGGGGCGCCGAATCTATGAGATTGCCGTCTTCATCTCTCATTTCTTCAATTCTTTGAGTGAAGCAGTCCATTCCCGGTCCGAAGACCTCGATTTCGTCACCTGTCACCATTTTATTTCTCTGTTCAACGACAGCTATCCTTGTATCTGCGTCGTAATCCTTTACCATGCCGGTAAAGCTGTAATCCCTGGTATAAGCGCTGCTCTGATAATTCTGATCCTCGTTTGTAGGCTTGTCGAAATAAAAACCTGTGGTGAACTCTCTGTGACTTGCTTTTGTTATTTCTGCAAACCAGTTTTCATCAAACTTATAACCTTTCGGATCTTCATAGTAAGCATCTAGAGCCTTTCTGTATGCCCCCACTGCACATGCGACATAAAACACGCTTTTCATTCTGCCTTCTATTTTAACGGAATTTAATCCTGCTTCTGCAAGCTGCGGTATATACCTCAGCATACACAGATCCTTGGAGTTAAGAATATAGGTCCCTCTGCCATCTTCCTCTACAGGATAGTATTCATCAGGTCTCTGCTCTTCAACGAGTTTGTACTTCCATCTGCACGGGTGAGCGCATTGCCCTCTGTTGGCGTCTCTGTCCGCCATAAAATTGCTCAAAAGACAGCGTCCGGAATAGGATATGCACATCGCTCCATGCACGAAAACCTCTAATTCCATGTCCTTCGGTATGTTTTTTCGGATTTCCTTTATCTCATCGAAGGTTAGCTCTCTTGCAAGCACCAGACGTTTAACGCCATGAGAATACCAGAAACGGGCAGTCAGATAGTTAGTCATATTTGCCTGAGTTGAAAGATGTATCTCGACATCCGGCATTAGCTCCTTTAGAATGCTCAATATTCCCGGGTCAGATACTATGAAGGCGTCTACAGGTACGTGCTTTATACTTGCAAGATATTTCCTGAGAGGCTCTATATCCTCATTATGAGCGAATATATTCAGCGCCATATGACATTTTATGTTTCTGTCATGAGCATACTTAACCCCTTCCTCGATTTCAGGAATGGAAAGATTGCCGGCTCCCGCTCTTAGGCTGAACATCTCACCGCCGAAGTACACTGCGTCTGCACCGTATTCCACTGCAATTTTAAGTTTTTCAAGATCGCCGGCAGGTGCCAGCAGTTCTATTTTATTCATATTTTTTTGAAATCAGCTTCTGCTCCCTGTCTATATTTGTTCTTGTCTATTACGCTTATGGAAACCCCGTCGCCTACCGGAAGCAGACAGGTGTCCGCATAATCGAGACTGTTTATGTATATTACAAATTCCCGCATCTTTCTTATGCTGGTTTTGTACCTTCTGCCTCTGCTGTATTCGTCGGATGCCGTCATACCTTTCATCAGTATATTATCGCATATTATCATCGCCTCATCCTTGCACAGAGGCACCGCCATATCCCAGAATTCCCTGTAATGACTTTTCGCCGCGTCAATGAAAACCGCGTCGAATTTCATTGACAGCCCGGACATAACATTGCGGGCATCTCCATGTATAACATCAACCTTATCGTCAAGGCCGAGATTTTTCACGTTGTTCAGTGCGATATTGCTCATATCCTTATCTGCCTCGATGGTAAGTACTCTGCACCCGCATACGTCTGCGAAGCAGCATGCCGAATATCCTACTGCCGCTCCTATTTCCAGCATATTATCTGGTTTTTTTATCTTTAAAAGACTCAGCAGTAGCCCTTCCGTATCCTTCTGTATTATCGGAACCCCATGCTTTTCCGCAAAACCTCTCAGCTCCTGAAGCTCTCTGTTGTCATTTTTATAGAAGGTATCTATATAAGCCGTAATTATATCATTCGTTATATTCATAGTCAATTACACACCGCATCAGTACCATCTGTTTTCTTCCACGACTTTCTGGTGCTCGTCATAAGTTTCCGAATATATCACAGAGCCGTCCTCTTTAGCAAAGAAATAATAGTAATCGCTCTTTTCATAATTCAGCACATCGTCCATCGTGTCTGCGGACGCCATGCATACAGGTCCTATCGGCAGCCCCGTATTTTTATATGTGTTGTACTGTGAATCCACCTGAAGGTCCGCATTCGTAACAGCAACTCGTTTTTCCTGAAGCGCGTAAAGCACCGTTATATCGCTTTGAAGCGGCATATCCGCATTGAGACGGTTGATGAATACTCCTGCTATCTTAGGCTTGTCCTTTTTAAACAGAGATTCGCTTTCCACTACTGATGCCAGAGAAAGAAACTGATGTACCGTCATATCCATAGACTCTATATCATCACGCCTTTCGGAAAGTATCTCATCCGTCTGGTCGAGCATTGTCTCCGTTATATCCTCTATGCTCGCTTCTTCATCTGTAACGAAATAGGTTTCCGGATACAGGTATCCTTCAAGAGGATACATTATTCCTTCGACGAGTATTTCATCGGTGAGAAACCAGTATTCATCTATGAGCTGACGAAGATAGGTTTCATCCGCCCATTTTGCGGTTATTTCATCGGCTGTATACGGCAGAACTTCCGCCATCGCCTCCGCCGCCTGAGGAAGAGTCGCTCCCTCTATTATCGTGAGCTCCTCCTTTGAAACGTAATTGAAGTCACCTGTATTTATAGCCTCCATCATTTCAGGTAGCGTCATCTGCCTGCTGAACATATATGTGTTAGTCTGAAGCGAATCATATCCGCCTATACGGGCATGTATCTTAGCGCATGTCTTATTTTTTACAAGACCTTCATCATCTAAAATCTCTACTATTGTTGAAGCCCCGCTCCCCGAAGGAATATTTACCGAAACAGTTTCATCGTTGTCCGGATCTACAGCCCCCAGTCCTCTGAGATATATCAGTGCAAAAACTATTGAAACAGCTACCAGAACGCATACTATAGCCAGTACGATCTTAAGCTTACTGTCCAAGATGCTGGAAATTTTCGACATCTTATGTTTACCTCTTCTATAAAATAATATCTGTTTTTTAAAAAAGGGACGATTTCACGTCGCCCCTCAGAAAATCATCGTTATTTAAAATACTATCACTTAGACCTTCCGAGATATTCTCCGGTTCTCGTGTCGATCTGTATAACTTCTTCCTCTTCGATGAATATAGGCACCTGGATTACAGCCCCTGTTTCCACTGTAGCTGCTTTGGTAACATTAGTTGCGGTGTCGCCTTTCACTCCCGGCTCGGTTTCGACTACTTTAAGGTCTACAAAATTCGGAGCTTCCACCTGGAATGCGTTGCCTTTATAGAACTTTATAGTGGCTTCATCGTTTTCTCTCAGATATTTCATTGCATCCTCGACCTGGTCCTTAGTCAGAGGTATCTGGTCGTATGTCTCTTCATCCATGAAATAGTAGAGTTCTCCGTCGCTGTAAAGATACTGCATGGTTTTCGTTTCTATATGAGCCTTCGGGAATTTTGCATCAGGGTTGAAGGATTCTTCCTTGATTGCTCCCGTAAGTATATTTTTATGCTTTGTTCTTACAAAAGCAGCTCCCTTTCCGGGTTTTACATGCTGAAAATCCAGAACTACATGAGGAACTCCGTCAATTTCAAAAGTGATACCTTTTCTGAAATCACCTGCATAAATCATAAATCTACTGACCTCTCTTCGTATTTTGAATAATTATTAAACTCTTTTAAGATTTTGCCGAGATTATTATATCAAATTAAACAATACTTGCCAAGTCCTCAAAACGGTCATCCATGGCGCTGACGATACGAACCGTCTACTCCATTCCCGGCATATCTCCCATACCCAGATCAGCTACCTCGCCTATTATTTTATATACGTCGGCCATCATCATGGAAAATCTCATCTGACACTGCATATACTGCGCCGCCGCAGGGTCCTGCATGAGTATCGCCGAAAGCTGCTGCATCTTCTGTATGCGCTCGCTGTCCATCTCCTGACCCATCATCTGTGCAGCCTGCATTTCTATCTGCTGTCTCATGAAATCCTTTATGGTTTCATTAAGCTGCGGATTCGCCTCCACGATTTTTTTCTGCGCTTCATACTGTTTGTATTCTTCCGACTCTTTTATGGCAGTTGCTAGCGAATGTGCCTGATCATATACGTTCATAAGCTTCTCCTTCCGTTTTGAACATTTTCTTATTATATCTCAAGAAATATAGGCAGTATTACCGGGCTTCTCTTGGTTCTGTTGTAGATGAATTTCCTCAGTCCTTCTCGCACAGCTGTCTTCATGCCGTTCCAGTCCTTCATATCTTTATCGAGGCATTCCTGCAGTATGTTTTCCGCCATCCTGCACGCCTCATCTATGAGGTCTTCGTTTTCACGAACGTAAACGAATCCTCTCGATATGATATTAGGACCTGAAGCGATAAGATTGGAGCTTTTATCTATGGCTGCCACAAGTATTATAAGACCGGATTCAGATAAAAGTCTCCTGTCTCTGAGCACTATATTGCCCACATCGCCGACACCAAGACCGTCCACCATGATTCCTTCCGCTTCCGCGACATTTTTTTCCTTAATGGCCTTCTTCTGCGAAACGGTCAGACAATCTCCGTTTTCGAGCAGGAATATGTTCTCAAGAGGGGTTCCGAGGCTGTGAGCCAGCTCCGCATGAGTCCTGAGATGCCTGTACTCTCCGTGTACCGGCATGAAGAACTTAGATCTTATCAGAGAATGCATCAGCTTGAGTTCTTCCTGGCAGGCATGGCCCGAAACGTGTATATCCGCTATATCCGAATATATGACCTCAGCTCCCTTTTCCAGAAGCTGATTGACCACGTTGGCTACGGTGAGCTCGTTTCCCGGCACAGGTGTTGATGAAAGAATCACTCTGTCCCCCGGCTTTATTTTAACAGCCTTATGCTCGGAAGATGCCATTCTCGCCAGTGCCGACATAGGTTCCCCCTGACTTCCGGTAGTTATCACAACCATTTCTTTATCTGGTATATTTTGAGCCTTATTGAGGTCGACTATCGTATTAGCGGGCACCTTGATGTATCCCATTTCCGTTGCTAGCTCCACGACATTTAGCATGCTGCGTCCTGAAATAGCTACTTTTCTGTTGCATACACGCGCCAAATCTATTATCTTCTGTATCCTGTGCACATTCGATGAGAATGTCGCTATTATTATCCTGTTTTCAGAGCTTCTGAATATATTTTCAAGGGTTCTTCCCACCACTCTCTCGGAAAGTGTATATCCCTGTCTCAGCACGTTCGTGCTGTCTGCCATCATCAGCAGCACTCCTTCAGAGCCTATCTGAGCAAGTCTTGCAAAATCTATGGGATCCCCGTCCACTGGAGTATAGTCTACCTTGAAGTCTCCCGTATGGAAAATGCGTCCTGCCGGTGTAGTTATGGAAAGGCATATCGAGTCGGCAATAGAGTGAGTTATTCTCAGGGCTTCGATTGAAAAATTCTTTCCGACCTTGAAAGTTTCACCTGCCGATACAGTATGCATAACTGCCTTGAGCCCATGCTCTTTCAGCTTGTTTTCTATAAGTCCGAGAGGGAATCTCGTACCGTATACAGGCACATTTATTTCTTTTATAAGATAAGGAACCGCTCCTATATGATCTTCGTGTCCGTGAGTTATCACGAGGCCCTTGATTTTTTTGCTGTTTTCTCTGAGATATGAAAAATCCGGTATGACCTTATCTATCCCGAACATATCATCGTCCGGGAAAGAAAGCCCGCAGTCTATTATCAGGATTTCATCCTCAAATTCCAGTGCGGTCATGTTTTTCCCTATTTCATGCAGTCCTCCAAGCGGCAGTATCCTTATTTCCGCCGGATTCCTTCTTTTTTTTACCGCACTCCTCGTTGTCTTTTTTGCCGAAGAGCTTTTTACGGCAGCAGTCGTTTTTTTATCCGTTCCGCTGCTACGCGAAGCTCCTCTCGATGCTGTTGTCCTGCCCTTTCTTTTCGCCGCGGTTTTACGTCCTTTGGATGTCATCGTCTTTGCGGCTGTCTTTTGTGGAGACTTGGCAGAACGATTCTGTGTAATCTTCTTTTCTTCGTTCATATTTGTCCTTCCTAATTGTGTCAGGCAAAAGACTTTATTTTACAACGATATTTATGAGTTTGTCCGGAACTGGTATGACCTTTACTACATTTTTATCCTTTATAAGTTCTTTTACCTTCTCTTCTTCCATGGCGGTCTTTTCCATTTCCTCTCTGGAAAG
This sequence comes from uncultured Oscillospiraceae bacterium, assembly GCA_964473095.1. Classification (GTDB taxonomy): domain Bacteria; phylum Bacillota; class Clostridia; order Peptostreptococcales; family Anaerovoracaceae; genus Lentihominibacter. The sequence continues at coordinate 29,130 of CAYYMY010000005.1, forward strand.
ACCTCCTGCAATATTTAATTTTTCTTTTATCTTCCCGTTCAGCTGAACGACAATCTCGACAGTATCTTTGACGAGAGCTTCCTCATCATATTCAGGCCATTTCTGATCATGTACTGAGCCTTCAAACCCAAGATGCTCCCACATTTCTTCCGCCACATGAGGAGTAAAAGGCGCCATCATTATCACGAGATTTTTAACCGCAGTGCCGTAGAGCCCTTCGTTCACATCGCCTTCCTTATATCTGTACATTTCATTCACCATTTCCATAATCATACTGATTGCGGTATTGAAGTTGAATCGCTCTCCTATATCGTCTGACACCTTCTTTATGGCGTAATTCATCCAGTATGCCATGCTTTTGTCATTCTCATTCCCTACTTTGTAGTTATCGGAAATATTTCCGTACTTCTGTGAGAATTCATATACTATCCTGTAAACTCTGTTGATGAATCTGAAGCTTCCCTCAACGCCCTGATCCGACCAGTCCAGTTCCCTTTCGGGAGGCGCCGCGAACAGAATGAACAGTCTCGCTGTATCAGCTCCGTATTTTTCTATTATTTCTGCCGGGCTTACTACATTTCCCAAGGACTTGCTCATCTTTGCGCCGTCCTTTATTACCATGCCCTGAGTAAGGAGATTTTTAAAAGGCTCCTCGGTAGTTACAAGACCGAGATCATAGAGAGCCATTTGGAAAAATCTCGCATACATCAAATGGAGTATGGCATGTTCCACTCCCCCTATATACTGATCAACACTCATCCAGTATTTTATCTTGTCTTTATCAAACGGCTTCTTTTCGTTTCTCGCATCACAATATCTCAGGAAATACCACGACGAATCGAGGAAAGTATCCATCGTGTCCAGTTCCCTCTTTGCCGGTTTGCCGCATACAGGACATACAGTGTCTCTGAAGGTTTTGCTCGTAGCGAGAGGAGATTCTCCCTTTCCCGTGAATTCAACATCCGTAGGAAGCATTATCGGAAGATTTTCTTCCTTTTCAGGCACCCAACCGCAGTCTTTGCAGTATATCATAGGTATAGGCGTTCCCCAGTATCTCTGTCTTGAAATCAGCCAGTCTCTGAGCTTATAGTTTATCGACTTTTTACCTATGCCTTTTTCTTCAAGATAGTCGGTTATCTTTACGATAGCCTCCTTATTGTTCATTCCGTTGAATATATCGGAATTTATCATCCTGCCTTCCGCGGCAAATGCTTCTTTAAGGTTGTATACATCTATGTCCGCATCATCACTTTCCACTACAGGTATTATATCCAGGTCAAATTTTCTGGCAAAATCAAAGTCTCTCTGGTCATGAGCAGGCACTGCCATTATCGCACCTGTACCGTAATCCATCAGCACGTAATCCGAAATGAATATGGGAACTCTCTTGCCGTTCAGAGGGTTTACGGCATATCTTCCCGTGAACTGACCGGTCTTTTCGTTTGCTGTCGATGTCCTCTCTATATCGCTCATATGCTGTACTTTATCAACGTATGCGGCTACAGGTTCTTCATATTCGCTTCCCGTTACAAGCTCTTTGAGATAAGGATGCTCCGGCGCCATTACCATGTAGGTGACTCCGTAAAGTGTATCCGGTCTTGTAGTGAAGATATGCAGACCCCTATCAAAGCCTTCTATTTCAAAAGTCACTTCAGCGCCGATGCTTTTTCCTATCCAGTTTTTCTGCATCAGTTTAACCTTATTGGGCCATCCCGGCAGTTTATCCAGATTTTCCAGCAGTTTTTCGGCATAATCTGTTATCTTTAAATACCACTGAGAAAGCTCTTTCTTCCCTACAAGCGTTCCGCATCTTTCACACTTGCCGTCTAGGACTTGTTCGTTCGCCAGTACGGTCTGACAGCTCGGACACCAGTTGACAGGGTTTTCTTTTTTATAGGCGAGACCCTTCTTGTAAAACTGTATGAATATCCACTGCATCCATCTATAGTAATCCGGATGACAGGTTGCCACCTCTCTGTCCCAGTCGTAGAAAATGCCGAGCTCTTTCAGCTGTTTTCTCATCTCGCTTATGTTTTCCCAGGTCCATACGCTAGGCTCCACATTATGCTTGATAGCGGCATTTTCAGCAGGAAGCCCGAAAGAATCCCATCCCATGGGATGAAGTACATTGAAACCCTTCATTCTCTTGAAACGCGCAAGTACATCACCGATGGAATAATTCCTTACATGACCCATGTGCAGCTTACCTGAAGGATACGGAAACATCTCCAGAACGTAATATTTTTCCTTACTTTCATCTTCTGTAACCTTGAAAGCGTTTTCTTCCTCCCATTTTTTTTGCCATTTTTTCTCTATTGAGCTGAAATCGTACCTGTCTAACATTTTTCCCTCCAATCAGTTTATTTCGATGCTTTCACAGTCTCCCCAAATCTTTTCCAGATCGTATTTTTCCCTCATTTCAATGGTCATTATATTGACCACTACATCTCCGTAATCCATAAGTATCCATCCCGAAGAACGTTTTCCTTCTATATTCTTTGGAAAGACTTCTTCCTTTTCCAGCATTTCCTCCACATTGTCCACGAGGCTGCTCATCTGTCTGTCACTACCTCCTGATGCCATAACGAAAAAATCGGCGAAAGACGCTTTCGGTGATATATCTATCACTTCTACATCTGCTGCCTTCTTTTCCCTGAGAAGCTCTGCTGTTTTCAGAGCCATTTTCTTCGAATCCATCATAAACCAAGTTTCTCCTTTAAATCATCTCTCGCTTTCAATGTATCGGGGTCGAGATATTCCCCTTTACCCTTTATATATTCAATCGTAGTTTCAAGCACTGTCAGACATGCCGTATCAAGGTTTTCATATGCGAGCCGCCTTGCTTCCTCCACTGAAGGATATTTTCGTCCCGGCTCTACAGCATCGGCAAGAAAAATTATTTTTTCCAGTTTTGACATACCCTTTCTCCCAGTGGTATGATATGCTACCGCGTTGAGAAAATCTTCATCCGTAACGCCGTAATCCCTTTTGAGCACGGCAGCCGCAATTTTTCCGTGAGCAAGGTTCGGGCTGTTTTTTAGCTCCGAAGGAAGCCCGAATTCATCTATATACTCGTTTAATTTTGACGCTTCTGTATTTCTGAACATATCGTGACAAAGCGCCGCAGCTTTTACTTTCTTAGAGTCCTCTCCGTAACGTTCAGCGAGCTTTACCGCTTCTTCAGCTACCCCGTAGGTGTGCTTAAGTCTTGACGATTTCAGATTTGTCTCAATAAATTTAACTATATCATCAATAAATTTATTAGAGTCAAAAAAGCTATCCAATGTAAAGTCCTTTCTGTCTTATATAATCTTCCACCTTGCCCGGTACCAAATCCTCCGCGGAGATGCCCGCTTTGATTCTCCGTCTTACTTCTGTAGAAGAAATATCATGCTGTTCGTTTTCAATTTTAGTTATCTTCGTGTTGTAATTTTTTCTAAGCCTGTCTATACATCGGCGGAGCTCTTCGCTTCTGTATCCTGGCCTGCTTCCTACTATCAGTGAATATTCTCTCAATATCTCTTCTGAGTTTTTCCATTTTTCCATGGTGAGAAAAGAATCAGTGCCGGCTATAAAGCACAGCCGCGTATCGCTTCCATATTTTTTTCTCATCGCTCTCAACGTCAGGTATGTGTATGAAATCCCCTCTGAATCCACTTCGTAGGAAGAAACTTCAAATCTGTCGATGTCCTCAACTGCAAGCTTAAGCATGGTAAGCCTCTCATTTCCGTCCGCAGTCCTTGCTTCCGTTTTAAACGGCTGCACTCTTGTCGGGATAAACAGCACTTTCTCGACAGCTCCCAGTCTTACTGCGTCTTCTGCAAGGCATATATGTCCAAAATGCACGGGGTCGAAGCTGCCTCCAAAAATTCCTATTTTTTTCATAGTATTACCAGATCACCTGTATATTCTACTATAGCTGTTTTAGCTTTTCCACTTATTTAAGCCTTATGCCCAGCTCATCCAGCTGCTGGCTGTCCACCGCTCCTGGAGCCTCGCTGACCATGCACTGCGCATTCTGGTTTTTCGGGAACGCTATTACTTCTCTTATTGATTTTTCTCCTGTCAGCAGCATGACAAGTCTGTCAAGTCCATATGCCAGACCGCCGTGAGGAGGTGTTCCGTATCTGAAGGCTTCAACTAAAAATCCGAACTTTTCCTCTATCATTTCCTGACTCATATCCAGCGCTTTGAACATATCTTCCTGCATCTGTCTGTCGTGTATCCTGATGCTTCCGCCTCCCAGCTCTACGCCGTTGAGCACGATGTCATACGCGTTTGCTTTCGCTTTTATCGGAGCGATCCTGAGCAGTTCGGCATCCTCTTCTTTAGGAGAGGTAAACGGATGGTGGATAGCCTGATAGGAATCCGTCTCTTCATCGTATTCAAACAGAGGGAAATCCACTACCCACAGCAGGTCATATCTGTTGTCGTCCAGAAGTCCCATTTCCGCCGCTATATGGCGTCTCAGGAATCCGAGGCTGTCAAACACCACTTTATCCTTATCGGATATTATCAGCATGAGATCTCCTGTCTCTGCCCCCATGAAATTCGCAATATTCTGAAGCTGTTCAGGAGTGAAAAATTTGTTCACTGACGATGCTATTTTATTCTCTTCCGTTTTTATCCATACCATTCCTTTGGCACCATAACTTTTAACTGCTTCAGTAAGCTTGTCTAATTTTTTTCTTGTGTACTCGGAGGCACCGCCGGTGATACATATACCTCTCACGCTTCCGCCTGCTTTTACAGCGTCGGTGAACACTTTAAAATCACAGTCTTTTACCAAGTCTGTGATGTCTTTCAACTCAAATCCGAATCTCGTATCGGGTTTATCGCTTCCGTACCTTCTCATCGCTTCATCGTATGTTATCCTCGGGAACGGTGTTGCAATATCTATACCTTTAAGTTCCTTGAATACTCTCTTCAGAAATCCCTCCTGGACCTCTATGACATCATCCATGTCCACAAATGACATTTCAAGGTCTATCTGTGTGAATTCCGGCTGTCTGTCAGCACGCAGATCTTCATCTCTGAAGCACTTTACTATCTGCATGTATCTGTCTGTACCGCCTACCATGAGGAGCTGCTTGTAGGTCTGAGGTGACTGCGGCAGAGCATAGAATCTTCCCTGGTTGACTCTGCTCGGCACGAGATAGTCTCTGGCCCCTTCGGGAGTGGATTTTATGAGCATAGGAGTCTCTACCTCCGTAAAACCGCATTCGGAGAAGTAATCTCTCGCAAGCTTCGTAAGCCTGTGACGGAAGGTGAGGTTGTCTTGCATCTTCTTCTTTCTGAGGTCGAGATATCTGTATTTCAGTCTCAGATTGTCATCCACATTGTCATCGTCTTTTATATATATAGGCGGTGTGTCTGCTCTGGAGTATATGAGAAGGTCATCCGCCATCACTTCGATATCCCCTGTAGGAAGTTCACTGTTTTTAGATTCCCTTTCACGCACGCTTCCTCTGACACCGACTACATACTCGCTCCTCAGAGTGTCTGCCATTTTAAAAAGCTCTTCAGGTATGGAATCATCAAAAACTATCTGTGTTATCCCTGTCTTGTCTCTGACATCGCAGAATATCAGACCTCCAAGATTTCTGCTCTTCTGCACCCAGCCGTTGAGCACGACGTGCTCTCCTGTATTTTCCTTTCTCAATTCACCGCACATGTGCGTTCTTTTATATAATTTCATTTATTCATGCTCCCTGCTCAAAATATTATTTCAAAAGCTCGTCAACGATATCCGCCGCCGGAATCACGGTCTGCTGTCCTGTAGCCATGTCCTTCACGGCATAGGCTTCGCTCTCCATCTCGTTCTCTCCTATGATCACCGTCTTTTTCGCCTTTATCCTGTCAGCATATTTAAACTGATTTTTGATGTTTCTTCCCATTATATCCATCTGGGCTTTGATGCCTTTTTCCCTCAGCTCCTTCAGAAGTCCGAGCCCCGCTTTTTTCGCATTGTCTCCCATAACCGCTATGAACACATCTGCCCCCTCAGGATGCGGTATGATCGCTCCGCAGGCATCCATAGTCATTAAAAGTCTTTCTTTTCCCAACCCGAATCCTACTCCAGGAGTTTTCGGCCCGCCGATTTCTTCAACGAGATGGTCATATCTTCCGCCGCCGCATACGGTCCCCTGAGCACCTATTTTTTCAGTAACAAATTCAAATGCCGTCTTCGTATAGTAATCCAGACCTCTGACTATTCCGGCATCTACTTCGTATTCAATTCCCATAGCTGCAAGGTTTTCTTTCAGCTCTTCAAATGCCGTCCTGCAGGCGGCGCAAAGATAATCCAGCATTACCGGAGCGCCTTTTACGATTTCGCTGCATACAGGCGATTTGCAGTCTAGGATCCGCAGGGGATTTCTTTCGTATCTGTCTTTGCATGTGTCGCACAGTTCATCGTAGCGAGGCTTGAGGAAGCTTCTGAGCGCTTCGCGGTAAACCTTTCTGCATTCAGGACATCCCACGCTGTTTATCCTCAGCTCTATATCGGTTATTCCCATTTTTCTGAGAAATTCATCGGCAAGACTTATTATTTCAGCATCAGCCATCATATCAGAGGTGCCGAAAGTCTCAACACCGAACTGGTGAAATTCCCTGAGCCTCCCTGACTGAGGTTTTTCATACCTGAAGCAAGGTATGTTGTAATAAAATTTTACCGGCTGCGGTCCGGCAAACAGCTTGTGCTCGGTATACGCCCTTACTACTGCGGCGGTTCCCTCCGGTTTAAGGGTTATATTTCGCTTGCCGTAATCCTGAAAGGAATACATTTCCTTCTGAACTATATCTGTAGTATCTCCTACTCCGCGTTTGAAAAGCTCCGTATGCTCAAACATGGGAGTCCTTATCTCACTGTAGCCGTAATTCGCGCATATTTCAGCGAAAGCTTCCTCTATGTAATGCCACTTGTATGCTTCCTCCGGCATCATATCTTTAGTGCCCTTAGGCGCTTTAGTCAGCATAAATTCACCTCCAGACTCTCTCTCCAAAAAAACCTTTTTTCTTCCTGTTTATCATCTCATCTATCCTGTCTATATAGATCTCATAATTTGAAACGTTTGCTACTCTCTCCAGCCTGTTTTCGTCAGGGAAATAAACCTTGCTTATTCCTCCTGCCCCCAACGCAAGTATAGACTGGGCTTCTTCCATGATCCTTATATTATAGACCGACACCCTGTCATCCTTACAGAAACCTATATTCTCGGTATTCCCCGAAGTATGTTTCTGTCTGTAAAGGTAGTAAGGCTCATAATCCCGAGAGTTCATAAGCTTCAAAGCATACGACAGCATATCCTCAACTGTATTTTCGTTTTTATAATTGTAAAACTCATCCGTTTCTTTCAGCTTTGAAGCTCTTTTGACGGAAAGAGTATGCAGAGTTATGTTTTTCGCGCCAAGCTTCAGCACTCTGTCAAGGCTGTATCTGAAATCATTCGTATCTTCGCCCGGAAGTCCCGCTATCAGATCAGCGTTGATGGTATCGAAACCTGCTTTCTCAGCCATCTCGAAAGCTTTTTCGATATCTTCCGCTGTATGAGATCTTCCTATTATCCTCAGAGTTCTTTCGTTCATGGACTGAGGATTTATGCTTATCCTGTCCACTCCCGCCTCTTTCATTGCGTAAAGCTTTTCCTCCGTTATCGTATCCGGTCGGCCCGCTTCTACCGTGAATTCTCTGAGATGAGTCATGTCGAATCCTTCATTTATCTTTTTCAGCAGACTGCTGAGACGGTCGGCCCGCATGGAAGTGGGAGTTCCGCCGCCTATATACACCGATTCGAGAATGCCTCCCAGCTTTTTCATTTCTGCAGATGCATATTCCATCTCATGAATCAGAGCTTTGAAATATCTGTCGATTTCACCCTCCTCCGCCGGGTTTGATGTGAATGAACAATAAAGACATCGCGTAGGACAGAAGGGTATGCCTATATATATTGAAAAGCTTCTTTTTTCGGGACGTCCCGCAGTATCGAGCTGATATTTCAGTATATCCGTCACAAGTTCCACTTTGTTTTTGTGAACCATATAATCGTTTCTCAGGATATCCGCCGTTTCTGACAGGCTGCCGTTTTTCGCATACATCTCTCCTGCCATCTTGACGGGTCTTATGCCGGTCAGTATTCCCCATTTTGGTCTCCTGCCCGTATATTCCGCAAGATCTTCGTATATTCTTCTTTTTATCCCCTCTTTTCCCTCTTCGCCAAATCTGTAGCCGCGTATGAAATCAACCGGATCTTCATTCTCTGTATTTTCGCCTTCTTTCGCACCTTTTCCGCATCCGGCCGCATATATATCATATTCTCCCGGTCTCAGAAATTCTCTTATCAGTTCTTCATACTGATTTATTTTATCCGTCCCCGATATGATACATCTATACAAAAGGATTGTTCTCCTTTTCAAATCCTATATTAGTGGTTCCCATATGTCCCGGAAAAACATTTGTGTTATCCGGCAGCTTGAAAAGCTTATTCCTTATGGAATCGGTTATCTCGGCATAAGAGCCTCCAGGGAAATCAGTCCTTCCTATGGACTGGAAGAAAAGAGTATCTCCGCTGAACAGAACTCCTGCCTTTTCTATATAGATGCACATCCCTCCTCTGGTATGTCCCGGAGTGTGTATGAATTTCATGGTCAGATTGCCCAGCTCAAGCTCATCTCCATCGGAAACGAGTATATCCGTCTTTACCGTATACGGCTGACCGAAAGCTATGCTCTGATTCATTTCCGGATTCAGCAGCATCTCTTCCTCATCCTTGTATGCCACTATTTTGGCATTGGGGAACTCAGCTTTGTGTTCATTAACTCCGCATATATGATCGGAATGTCCGTGGGTCAGTATTATATATTCTATGTCCGTGCCGTTTTCAGCCACCGCATTGGTAAGAGCCTTGTTGTATCCGCCCGGGTCTACTATCATACCTTTGTCGGTTTCCTCATCTACTGCCAGATATGTGTTTACGCTGAGCATACCGCTCGGCAAATTTGTTATGCGCATTATACCTCTCCTTTCTCATCCCTCATGGTTTTGCTCTGTATGCCTCCATTACACCCGGCACATTTTTGAGTGACCGGCATATTTTTTCCATCTGTGTTCTGTCGTGTATCGACAGATTAAGGTCTATTTTAAGTGTCTCATCCTTGTTGGCTTTAGCATTGAGACCTGATATATGGACATCAAGGTCTTCACATATTTTCGATATGCTTGACAGCATGCTCTTCTGATCCTTTGCTATGAGTGTTATACCTGCATTAAAGGATTTATCCTGTGCTTCCGTATCCCACGAAACTTCTATGAAGCGTACTCTTTCTTCAGGCGACAGAGACTTCAGGTTGTCGCAGTCCTTCCTGTGCACAGATATCCCTCTTCCCTTTGTTATGAATCCTATAATATCGTCACCGGGAACCGGATTGCAGCATCTCGCCATCCTTATCATCAGGTTGTCCACCCCTTCGACTTTGACGCCTGACTTTTCATCTCTGGCATGTTTGGTATGCTGAGCTCTTTTTTCCGTTTTTTCCCGCATCTCCTCAAGATTTTCGAGAAGCGTCTTTTCTTTTTCCGCGGCTTCTTCATGCTTTGCTTCTTCGTCAAAGCTTATCAGCATGTTCATCAGCTTGCTCTGTAACGTTCCTCCGTTGCTCAGCTGTGTGAAGAGTTCATCGCTGTTTTTATAACCGAGCGCTTTAACCGCTTTTGTGATAAACGTATTTTTTAGAAGCTCTTTCGGGTCATATCCTTTCTTGCGGATATACCTATCTATCATGTCCTTGCCTTTGTCAACGATATTCGTCTTGTTTTCCTTTTTGAGCCATTGCCGTATTTTGTTTCTCGCGGAACTGCTCTTAGCTATTCTCAGCCAGTCTATACTCGGACCTGCCGAATTGGGATTCGTTACTATCTCTATTATATCGCCGTTCTCCAGCTTATGGTCTATAGTGACCATTTTTCCGTTGACTTTAGCCCCTACACACTTGCATCCTATATCCGAATGTATTTTAAACGCAAAATCAAGAGGGGTTGCTCCTGCAGGCAGCTCTATCACATCTCCCTTAGGTGTGAAAACGAAAACCTGACTTGAAAACAGATCCATCTTGAGGGATTCCATGAACTCCTTCGGATCGCTCGCTTCTTTCTGCCATTCAAGAGCCTGACGAAGCCACGAGAGATTGACTTCTTCTTTATCTGATGCTATCCCTTCCTTGTATTTCCAGTGCGCTGCTATGCCGTATTCGGCTATTCTGTGCATTTCATAGGTTCTTATCTGTATTTCAAAAGGCTTGCCTGTATCTCCAATCACCGTCGTATGAAGCGACTGATACATATTGGGTTTCGGCATGGCTATATAATCCTTGAATCTGCCCGGTATAGGCGTCCACATTGTGTGTACCAGCCCCAGTACGGCATAGCAGTCTTTTACCGTGTCAACGATTATTCTGACCGCCATGAGGTCGAATATTTCGTCAAGGGTTTTATGCTGATATTTCATTTTTTTATATATGCTGTAAAAATGCTTGGAACGCCCGTATATATCGTAGTGTATATCTATATCAACGAGGGATTCTTTTATTTTTTCCACCACTATATTTATGGCGTCTTCTCTCTCATCCTTTCTTTCACTTACCTGCTCGGCGAGGTTGTAATATGCTTCCGGGTCGAGAAATTTGAGCGCTATATCCTCAAGCTCCATTTTCATGGCGTATATACCGAGCCTCGCGGCAAGCGGCGCATATACATCCAGTGTTTCTCTGCATTTTTCTATTATCTTATCGTGCGTCATATAGTTGATGGTACGAAGATTATGAAGCCTGTCCGAAAGTTTTATGATAAGGACACGTATATCTTTCGACATAGCGAGAAACATCTTCCTGAGATTCTCCGCCTGCCGTTCTTCCTTGCTCTCGAATTTGATGGAAGCCAGTTTTGTGACACCATCCACCAGTAGAGCTATATCTTCGCCGAAATCAGCTATCAGGTCTTCTTCCGTATATTCTGTATCTTCGACAACATCATGAAGCAGTCCTGCCACTATCGTTTCTTCGTCCATACCGAGTTCAGCCAGTATCTCTGTCACAGCCATAGGATGTATCAGGTAAGGTTCACCGGATTTCCTGATCTGTCCGCGGTGCATTTCTTCAGCTACATCGTAGGCACGTCCTACAAGCTTTATGTCATAGTTGGGATTATATTCTAAAATTGTATCCAAAAACTCGCTTCTTCTCTTCATGTTCGTCAATCAACCTTTGTTTTTATTTCCTTTCACATATCTTTTTGACCTTTTTTGATTGTTTTTTTCTTTCTTTTCAGCCGTTTCCGCCGTATCCTGTACGGCTTCCGGTGCTTTTATCTGTTTTTCATATTTAGAGACTTTTCTTCTTCCGTTGAAATCATAATAAAGCGGGCTGCATACCGCTATGGAGGAATACGCTCCGGCTATTATGCCTACCATGAGCGGTATAACGAATTCTCTTATGCTGTCCCCTCCCATTATCAGGAGCGGCACCATGACAATCAGCGTAGTGAAGGAAGTCATGAGGGATCTTCCGAGAGTCTGGGTGATGCTCCTGTCTATCAGCTTTGCCAGATCACCGTCGTTATGATACTTCCTGTTTTCTCTTATCCTGTCAAACACTACTATCGTATCGTTTATGGAATATCCTATGACAGTAAGTATGCCTGCTATAAACGGATTGTTTATCGTGATTCCGAATATAGCATAGAATGCAAGCATGATGAGAACGTCATGCAGCACTCCAAGGAGAGCCGCCCCTCCGAATTTCCACTGAGAAAATCGGAAACGTATATATATCAGCATACACAAACCTGCTATAACTATGGCAAGTATGGCATTGTTCCTCAGATCCTTGCCAACCGACGGTCCGAACAGTTCCTGGGAAAGAACATCATCATTTGTTGTTCCGAAGGTTTCGTTTATGCTGGTTATAACATCAGCCCGTTCATCATTGTCCAGAGACTCTATGGTTCTGATAACTATCTCCTCGTTGTCTTCACCCGAATATATTATTTCAGGATCTAGATCATATTCACTTATGGCATCCTCAACCTCGGATAAAGATACGGTTTTCCCCATATCCATCTGTATCATCGTTCCTCCGGTAAAATCTATACCGTAGTTCATTCCTCTTACGATGCTGAAGCCGAGCCCTGTTGCTATTATTATTATCGATATTGCGTAGAATATTTTTTTGTACTTCATGAAGTGAAGCTCTTTTCGTATATGGAAAGTGGCTTCGTTGTTTTTCTTTATTCCAAAAAGAGATTTTCTGCTCAGGAGCTTGCTTTCCGACATTATGTTTACATAAAGCTGAGTTATGACGACTGCTGTGAAAATGCCGACAATTATACCTATCATAAATGTCCAGGCAAATCCCTTTACGGAGCTTGTGCCTATTTCATACAGTATTACTGCCGCTATCAGTGTTGTTACCTGTGAATCTATAACAGTGCTCATGGCGCGTTTGAATCCCATCTGCGTAGCAACGCGCACTGTCTTGCCTCTCGCTATTTCCTCTCTTATTCTGGCGAATATTATAACATTGGCGTCGACTGCCATTCCCACAGACAGTATGATGCCAGCAATGCCGGGCAGCGTCAGAACGCTTCCCGCTGTTGCGATTATATTGAGCACTATCACTACATATAAGAGCAAGGCGAGATTTGCAGCCACTCCGAGTACCCTGTATGCTATACACATAAGAATAAGTATAATCACAAGACCTATTATGCCTGCATATACGCTCATTTCAAGCGCTGAATATCCTATACGCGCAGACTGTACCGAAGAGTTGACTTCTTCAAGCTCCAGCGGCAGCGCTCCTCCTCTGATAAGAGCTGCAAGATTGGAAGCCTCTTCCTGAGAGAAATTCCCGGTTATCGTGCAGCTTCCTCCGCTTATAGGTCCTTCATTCACTGACGGCGCAGATATTATCTCCCCGTCGAGAAGTATCATTATGGCGTCGTTTCTTACGCCGTCAACAGTTGATGTCACAGATCCGCTGTATGCTGTTGAAGTGGCGTCATAAAACAGATCGGCTCCTTCACTGTCAAATTCGAGGGCCACCGCATAACCCGCCGCCTGGGTGTCGGTTGTGATGTAAGCATCCTCCACATTGCTTCCGTCGAGCACTACACTGCCGTCTGCAAGAGCAAACTGAAGCTGTGCCGTTCTTCCTATCTGCTCTATTGCCTCTTCGGCATCTTCAGCTCCAGGAAGCTCTACTCTTATCCTTTTTTCTCCTTCTATCGTAACTATCGGCTCTGCAAGTCCCATCTGATTTACTCGTTCTTCGATGACAGCCTGCGTCTGCTCCATGTTCTGACGCAGCTCATCGCCTGTAAGATCCGTCTGAGCTTCCAAAACCACGTAAACTCCGCCTTCTATGTCAAGTCCGAGCTTCATCCTGTCTTTGAGCGGCGCTACTGGCCCTGCCCCAAAGATGGTCAGATACCAACCTGCCGCGATTATAAGAATGATTATTACTGCCAAAACCCTTTTTAATCTGTAACTCATCTATGCCTCCAGTATGCTGTATATTATTTCGACGGACATAATATCCCATTCAATCATACTGTTGATATTTTACTACTTTTTACATGCATAAACAAGGGTAAACACGTTGATTTTTCTATATTTATAGAAAATTAGTCATATTATGAGTGTATACAAAAAGAGATGGTGATACCATCTCTTTAAATCCTTATCGTCTACAGTCTGATTTAGTATGGACTATTTTGTTTCTTCAGTCTTCTTTTCCTCTTCCGCCGCATCCTCGCTTTCAGGTTGTTCTTCCGTCTTTTCTTCTTCAACCTCTTCGCTTTCCTGTGAAAGAGCGCTCATTTTCTTGATTCTCTTAGGCTTTTTCTTAACTTCGATTTCTTCAGCTTCCTCGATATCATCATCCTGAGCTTTAAGCGAATGTTTTTCACTTTCTTCAACAACTTTTGAAACAGACCATCTCATGATTTCAAACTTTACTCTGTCAGCTCCGACCTGAATAATGAGTGAGTCTTCCTTGGTCTTTACCACCTTGCCGCAGATTCCTCCTATAGTGATGATTTCATCACCTACCTGCACGCTGCTTCTCATAGCGTTTACTTCTTTTTCTCTCTTCTTCTGAGGTCTGATGAGCAAGAAGTACATTACAGCAATCAGAATGACCAGAGGTAAAATCGTTACCCAAATATTTCCGTTGTTCATTAAAGATTCCTCCTACTAGGTTTACGTTGCAAACACCTATCAAATAGCATCTGATGGTGCCGGCGATGGGGGTCGAACCCATACGGTGTTGCCACCACGGGATTTTGAG
>CAYYMY010000006.1:0-3301 GCA_964473095.1 uncultured Oscillospiraceae bacterium
GCTCGAACCCTGGACACCCTGATTAAGAGTCAGGTGCTCTGCCAGCTGAGCTAATGGTGCATATTACCGATTCGTTAAAAAGCAGGAATTCCAACGGATTCGGGCAAAGCTAGAATGCTTCGCATACTTCACTTTTGATTCCCGTACCAATAATTATACAAAATTTGTTTATTTAATGCAAGTAAAATTTCCGGATATTTCTGGATATAGAGCAATTATATGCGGATACGTGTGCAGAGCTTTTGGCAGTTCTGTCTTTTTTGTGCTGGAAAATCTTTACATATTGGCGGAAAAACGAGCGAAAACCCTTAGTTTTTCTCACTTTTTTACAGATACGTTTGAAATTGTAATTCAGTTATAGTATAATATTTGAGACTATAATATCGGATAGTTATGCAACAAATCAAGCAGCATAAGAAAACTTAGTATTTTTAGGAGAGGTAATATGACGGCAATTATTATAATCGTCGTTGTTGCATTGGTTTTTTTTGTTACGGTCTGTGTGGTTACATTTATGGTCTGGAAACGTGAAACCGAAATACGTACCGACAGCATACGTGCGATTGAATCAAATCTCGAAAAGCTCGGAGACAGGCTCACGGGAGATGTCGGAAGTTCCGGATTTGCTTCCGAAAACAGCGACTTTGATAGGGAGACGCTGCGGGAAAATGACATGAACAGCCGATCGTATCAGAATGCTCGCAGGAGGAGCAGGAGCAGGGATCCGTTTGCATGGATAAGAGAAAATGGGAAAGACAGTCTGACAGAAACCGATACAGGAAATACGACCGAAACAGCTGCAGATGGAGAAGCACCCGAATTTTCGGCCGATGATAAAGACGACATAAAAGAAGAAGCTGTAGCGGCTTCTGCTGAAATATATGAACGGACTTCGGATGGCGCAGAAACCGGCGCGAGAACGGAGGCTCCCGAACAGGAAGCACAGACGGCGGATCTACAGGATGATTTGAATGATTTGATTGATTCGGGTGATGCCCATGGTGCTTCTGAGGCGAAGGACCAGCCGGGTGAATACAAAGATGAAAAAAATGATACGGATTATATATCGCAGATAGACGAGTTTGAGATAGAAATGCCCGAAATATCTGTAGAGAGCGAGGATTACGGAAAGGCAAACGATTCCGGAGAAGACGGTCCGGAAAGCGCTCTCGATGAAATGATAACCCCCGAACTTCAGAATGATATATCGAATCACAAGCGGGAAGAGTACGGACGTCATGCGCGTGATATCGGCAGAAGCGGAAAGAAATATACATCAGAAGAATTGGATATGCTGATCAAAGAGTAAATCCAGAAGGAGGAACTTATGTATTGTAAAAATTGCGGAAGTGAAATCGTGGATGGCTTTAAATTCTGCGGCCAGTGCGGAACTCCGGTAGACACAGTGCCGAAGACTGCTCCGGTGCAGACTTCAGAGAAAAGCTATCAGAGTCCGGATACAGGAAGGACAGCTTCGATAGAGCAGACGGCATACAGCGCTGCTGATACTGTGAAAACCGGCGGCAGTGTATCAAAAAGTGAAAATACAGAAGAGATAAAGCGACCGTCCTTTGAGGAATTCCACTGGAATGTATCGGATTATCCCGATAGAAATACCGTTGAAAAAACAGAGGATATAGATTTTAACTGGAACACTGATCCGAGAGATATGCCTGACGTAAGCTCCGGCTCGGCGGGAAGTGCGGGAATGGGCAACGACTCATATGCAGAAACTGCGCCGGCAGGTGATTTACATACGGGAAACGAAGGAAAGGATCTCACAGGCAGCAATCTTGAAGATGCGATATTCGGGGAAGCATCGTCGCAAAAGGATGCGGAATCCATGAGCGCGGCGGAGAGAATAGATAAGTTCTATACTTTTAATAAAAAGAATGAAGAATTTCAGCAGCTTCTGAACAGAGAATACAACAGAGTAAAATCGGGGAACGCGATAGAGAGCGAGTTATCACAGGCAGAAGCGAGAGCGAACGAAAGATTTGAATCAAGACCTCTCAATGCGAGCATGGAGGAATTCCTTGAGTCTGAAGGAATAGTAAAGCCGTATCAGCCTAAAGCCTTTGAATCCGATGTATTGCAGAAAATAGAAGCGCAGGAGGCGGAGAAGGAAGCAAAAAGGCTTGAAGAAGAAGCCAGACTTGCAGCCATAGAAGCGGCAAGAAAGGAAGCCGAGGCGAAAAAACTCGAGGAAGAGACAAGACAGAGAACTGAAGCTCAGGCAAAGGTAAGAGCTGAGGAAGAAGCGCGGCTGAAAGCTGAAGCAGATCTCAAGGCGGCTCAGGAAGCTGCGAAGATAAGAGCTCAGCAGGAAGCGAGACTTGCAGCTGAAGAAGAAGCGCGGTTTAAAGCGGAGCAGGAAAGAAGACGTCTGGCGGACATAGAAGCTCAGAGAAAGCTTGAAGAAGAAAGGCAGAAGCTCGCTCAGCAGGCAAATCAGGCAGTAGCGAAGGAAGAAGCAAGAAAAGTCCTCGAACAGACTGCAAGGATGAGAGAGGAAGAAGCAGCCAAGATAAAAGCTGCGGTCGCGAGCCTGAGAAACGGCGCCGCGGGAGCAGGCGGTGCTGCGGGAACGGCTTACGGCGGAGAAGCGAAAACTCCTTCTGCGCGTAAAGAAGTGGAAGAAGCCCATATTGCGACAAAAAAACAGATAAATGAAATGGCGCGCGCAAGGGATGAATTCTTTGCAGAATATGAAAACACAGCGGCACCTTCCGCAAAAGAAGAGAAAATGACAGTTGAAAGAGACGCGGATGACCTGAGCAGGACGAGAGCTGTGGATAAGGGATCCATACTTTCCGGAGTAAGCGATGACACAGCCGTAGTATCCAAGCGTGCGATAGAAAAAGAAGCGAATAATCAGGAAAAAGGATATGCGGATGAAGATGATGCCTTCTTTGACAGCCTTAATGCGGCGGCAGTAGGCGCGATAGCGGCAGGGACAGCAGCTGCGACAGCAAGTGCGGATGAAGCAGGCGCTGATTCGGCAGGGGAAGCCGGACCTATAGATTTCAGGGATGATGTTGAAGAGATTGCCCTAGAAGATGATGAAGGCTTTCAGGAAGAACCCGCGCAGCTGGGTATGGAAAAAACGCAGCAGTTTACACACGAACAGTTCAGCGCGGTAAACAGCGCCGCAGATTCGGCGCTGCAGGATACAGTGGTCATGGAAAACAGCGGCAGCGCACGGGCTGCGGATTTTTCAGCCAATGATTTTGACAATTACGGAAATGAAGAAGCGCAGAGATACAGAGATGAACAGGCGCGCAGAGGAAGCGGCTACGAT
>CAYYMY010000006.1:3401-38428 GCA_964473095.1 uncultured Oscillospiraceae bacterium
CTCTCCAAGAAAGAACTCAAGCAGAGAGAAAAAGAAAGAAAACGTCTCGAAAAACAGCAGGCAAAGGAAGCAAAGGCAAGAAAGAAAAAAGGCGGAACGGATGATGAATATGATGATGAAGAGTCCGGAGGAAAGGGAAGACTTGCTCTCAAGATAGTACTTGTAATACTCATAATCATACTTGCGGCGGAAGTTGCGGGAATGGGAATAAAATTCATAGCACCGCAGAGCAGAGCGGCGGAATTCATAGATTCTCAGCTCAACAAGGTTATCCAGCTCATTACCGGAGATGATACGGAATACAGTGTGTTAGCAGCTCAGGTCAGAACAGAGCCGATGGAGGACAAGACGGATCTTATCAATGCTCAGAAGGATAGAAATGCCGATAACAATATACAGAGCATAGTTTACAGCGCAGACCTCGGATACGACCAGGAGCGGGAAAGCGACATATCGGACTTGGTCCTATCACAGCCTATGACTCAGGTAGAATGGGGCAGGGATGATGATAATTACCCTGTATACTATGATGAAGAGGTCGTAGGCGAAATAATAGCGTTTGAATCGCAGAAGTATAATCTCATGAAAAACGGAGATGAAGAGGTATTGAGTCTTATCGACACGGAATCCGACCTCTACAGCGAGACGGCGGCTCTCGCGAATCAGGGAACGGACGGTGATTTTTCAAAGCTGGAGATAGGAGAGATAAGACATGCAGGCAGTTATTATTATGTATGGGTAAGGGAAACTATCGGAGATACTACGACTGAAAAAGTATACTCAATGTACCCGGAAAAGAAGTTCGTACTGAAAATGTCAGCCTGCTATGAAGTTTAAAGGAGGAACAAATTGAACCGCATGGGAGAAAAAAAGAAAAGAGGACGGATATGGCCTAAAGCAGTCATTGCTTTGATAGTTATAATTCTCCTGTTTTTATGCCTTATAGGATTTATAACCGATTTTCTTTGGTTCAAGGAACTGGATTACGTATCGGTATTTTTCACAAAGCTTTTTACACAGCTTAAAATAGGTATTCCTACATTTATAATAGTAACCTTCCTGGCGTATGTATATCTTAAATTCCTGAAAAGAGGATATTTTAAAAAAGTAACGTCGGATGAAGTTACGGACCATAAAAAACTCAACCTGATATCATGGGGTCTTGCAGGAATATACGGGGCGGTAACCACGTTTTTTGCGGTTACCCAGCTGTGGTTTCAGCTGCTTCAGTTTACCAACAGTACTGACTTCGGCAAGAGCGATCCTCTGTACGGCAAGGATATTTCCTTCTATGTTTTCAGGCTTGACTTTATAGAAGAACTGAATCAGCTACTCATAGTGCTGCTGATAGCCTTTGCGGCGCTTACGGTCATTTATTATACAGTGTTGCTCTCTGTGAGGACGCCTCAGGTATTTGAAAATGTGACGGACAGTAGCGCCGGAAGCGGCGGATATGAAGAAGCTGATGATGAATCGGCGGGAGAAAACCGCTTTGGCGGCGGATTTGACAATATAAACGATATGCTCGGTCAGTTTACGAGGAATTTCACGGGCGGCGCCGGTAAGAAGCCGTTCAGGAAAAGACCGGGCACGCACAGACAGTTTGACAGTGAAAACCTCAGAATACTGCTTTCTATAGCGGAGAAGCAGCTCATAATAGTGGGGGTATTGTTCTTCCTGATGATAGGAGTGCATTTCTTCCTCAAACAGTATGATCTGCTGTTCGGAAGCACAGGCGCTGTATACGGAGCAGGATTCACGGATGTGAACGTCAGTCTTTGGGTATACAGGATAATAATGGCTCTGTCGGTAATTGCAGCTTTAGGAGTAGTGTTCGGGATGAAGAGGAAAAGACTCAAGTCGGCACTGATAGCGCCTGTCGCAATGATAGCTGTGGGAGTTATCGGTATAGGGGCTGCGATAGGAGTACAGAATCTTATAGTAAATCCTGACGAGTTAAACAAGGAAAGCAAGTATCTTGAACATAATATAGATTTCACACAGAACGCTTACGGTCTGAACAATGTAGATACGAGAGATTTCGCCGCGACTTCGGATTTGACAAGCGAGGATATCGCAAACAATTCCGAGACCATATCGAACATAAGAATCAACGATTATGAGCCGGCGCAGACATTCTACAACCAGACACAAAGTATAAGACAGTACTACACCTTCAATGACGTGGATATAGACAGATACTATGTGAACGGTGAATACACGCAGACCTTCCTTTCGGCAAGAGAAATAGATGAAGAGAAGATAAGCGATACCTGGCTTAACAGACATTTGAAATACACTCACGGCTATGGTATAACTCTGTCGAGAGTAGATAAGATAACCGAAAGCGGACAGCCGGATGTACTCATAGGAGGCATACCTCCTGAATCGACGACGGAGGGAATGGACATAGAAGTGACGAGATCGGAGATATACTACGGAGAGATGACAAATGACTATGTGTTGGTCAACACTTCGGAAGATGAATTCGACTACCCTGATGGAAACAGCAACAAGTACATTCAGTACGAGGGCGATGCGGGAATAAAGCTCAATTTCATAAACAAGCTGATGTTCTCCATAAGAGAAAGAAGTGTGAATCTGCTCGTTTCCAGCAATGTCAACAGCGATTCCAAAATACTCATAAACAGGAACATTGCGGACAGGGTAAAGGAGATAATGCCGTATCTGCAGTACGACGACGATCCTTACATGATAACGGTGGACGGCAAGCTGTACTGGATAATCGACGCGTATACGTCGAGTAGCAGATATCCGTATTCCGAGCCTTACAGCAGCAGCTCCGATACGAATTACATAAGGAACTCTGTCAAAGTTGTTATCGATGCGTACAACGGTACCACCGATTACTATATAGTGGATGATACGGACCCTATTGCTCAAACCTTCTCAAAGATATATCCTGATTTGTTTAAGGATTTCGATGATATGCCTGAGGGTATAAAAGACCATATAAGATATCCTGAAACATTGCTTAATATACAGGCGCAGGTTTATCAGAGATATCATATGAACGATGTAAAGGTGTTCTATCAGAACGAAGACCTGTGGCAGATAGCAAATGAAATATACGGTATGGAGGAACAGGCGATGACGCCTAACTACTATATAATGAAGCTTCCGGGAGAAGAAAGCGCTGAATTTGTAAATTCCATACCGTTTACTCCGAAAGATAAAAACAACCTCATGGGACTCATGGTGGCGAGAAATGACGGCGACAATTACGGAGAATTGATATTGTATCAGATGCCTAAGAGCAGGACGGTATACGGACCTATGCAGGTAGAGGCGCAGATAGACCAGAACACTGAGATTTCCCAGGAATTCTCACTGTGGGATTCATCGGGCTCGAATTACAGCCGGGGAAATATGTTCGTAGTGCCTATAGAAGAGTCGCTCCTTTATATAGAGCCGGTATACCTGGAAGCGACGAATTCCAGCATACCTGAAGTAAAGAGAGTTATCGTGGCATACGGAGACAAAATAGCGTATGAGCCTACGCTGGCTGAAGCGCTCAATTCACTGTTTGGAGAAGGCAGCGCTCAGGAAAGCTCGGGAAGTGAGAGCAGCGGCGGTGAGGCTGCCGGAAGCTCGCAGGAATCCATGAGTCAGACCGAGATAATAACCAATGCTCAGGAAGCTTTAGATAATGCTCAGAAAGCGGCACAGAACGGTGATTGGGCAGGTTACGGCGAATACCTGAGCGAGCTTGAAAATTACCTGAATATGCTGGGTCAGTAAGCTGCCGGCAGGCTGCCTGGGATTATCAGGGAAAAGTCAGAATACAAAATAAAATGCGTTTCAGGACATTCTGCTCCGCAGGCAGCGGAACAGGATGTTCTGAATTGTTTTATGTGCCTGCTTGAGATGCAGGTATATTCGGACATATCAAAGAAAAGGCAAGAAAGGAAGGAAGTGGCGATATGTTATCGTATGATTTGGATAAGATGCTGTACACCATTCCGGCAGACAAGCACAGCCCGGAGGACATAAGAGCGGTTCTCGAAAAACATCCGGAGGTGAAATTCATCTCCCTTGTGGGAATAGATATAGGAGGACACGATACTGATGAGAAGATACCGGTTGAGGAATTTCTCGGAGATATAGAAAAATTTCTCAAAAACGGTGTGCAGACCGACGGCTCCAGCGTAGTACTGCCAAGGATAGCAGAGCTCAACAATGCCAAGGTCGATATAATACCCGACGTTACGGTGAACTGGTTCGTGGACCACAATTTCAATTATCCGGATCCGTATACCGGTCTGCCGGTCGGAACTCTCAGGATACCTTCATCGCTTGTGCACAATGATTCGGACAGAGTCGGTTCGAGAGTTATACTCAGAGACGCGATCAGCAATTTCAAGAACGATCTGATCAACCTTTTGAGAAAAAATCCTTATGTGTTCGAATATCTGGATATAAATGGTGTGGAAGAAATAGATGATATAGAGATAACTTCCGCAACCGAACTGGAATTTTGGGTAAAAACTCCGGATGACGATGCGGACAGAGAACAGCTTTCAACGGCGCAGATACTCAAAGAGCAGTACTGGAAGAGAACGACGGGTCCTGTCAGGACAGCCCTTGAGGAAGCTATGCTGATACTGCAAAAATACGGATTCAGCATGGAAATGGGACATAAGGAGGTAGGGGGAGTAAAAGCGAGACTTGGAAATTCCGGAAACTACGACCATGTTATGGAGCAGCTGGAAATCGACTGGAAATATTCGACAGCGATACAGGCGGCGGATAATGAAAATCAGATAAAATACGTAATAAGAGATATATTCAGAATGTACGGTCTTGACGTTACATTTATGGCAAAGCCTATGGAAGGAGTTGCCGGAAGCGGAGAGCATACCCATATGGGCGTGGCGGCAAGGCTCAGAAATGGCAAAAAAGTAAATCTCTTCGCTCCGTCAGATGCAGAGAATCAGTTTATGAGCCCCATAGGCTTCGGAGCTCTCATGGGACTGCTGAATAATTACGATGTGATAAGCCCGTTTGTAAGCTCCAGCAACGATTCTTTCAACAGACTGAAACCGGGATATGAAGCTCCCGTATGTACGGTGACTTCTCTGGGACACAGCGCAAAGATGCCTTCGAGAAACAGGACTGTACTCGTAGGTCTCGTAAGAGAAGTGGGCAACAAGCTGGCGACAAGGTTTGAACTCAGGTCGCCTAATCCGAAGAGCAATACCTATCTCGTGCTTGCCGCGTCATACATGGCGATGCTCGACGGCATAAAAGAATCCCTTGAACATCATAAGACGCCTGAAGAGCTTGAAAAATCACTGTCAAAGAAATACGGCGAAGAAGACTTCTATCTCGAAAAGGACAGAATGTACAGAAGTGAGCTCGACGTGTTTGACGAATATACGGAAGAAGAAAGAGACAGATTTTTCGGGAAGGCTCCGAGGACTGTCTGGGAGAATATCAGGGCATTTGACCTTTATCCGGAGAAACTTGATATATTTAAAAGAGATGATGTAATGACGGAGATGGCGTTGGAATCATACAAAGAAGCTACCTTGGCACAGTGGGCGACGGAGCTTCACAACAGGATAGTACCGGATGTAATGGACCTCATAAGAAGGTGCAGGAAAAGACATAACGATAAGGAATGTGTGGATTACGACAGACATTACTGGGAGAAGATACAGAAATTGAGAAATTATCTCGGACGTGATATCCTCAATGAATACTGCCTTCTGACACGCATCGTGAAAGCTCTCGATAAAGGAGATTATGAGACGGCCTCAAAACTGCAGATCGATATGCAGAAAAAGGTTGAGGAACTCAACAGGCTCTATATAATCTACAGAAAGAACTTGTTTTAGAGATCGTTTTGTGCGGTCGGCTTAATTTTATAATTTTACGGAGGAAGAAGCGGTAATGTTGGATGTTAAAAGAATAAGAGAAGACTTCGACAACGTAAAAAAAGCTGTCGAATCGAGAAAACAGGGTGATTTTGGGATAGATAACGTGCTTGTCTACGACAAAAAGAGGAGAGAGCTGCTTGCGGAAGTGGAGCAGATGAAAAACAGACAGAGCGTGTCATCAAAACAAATCCCTAAAATGAAAAAGGAAGGGCAGGATACAACGGAGCTCATGGCTGAAATGAAAGCACTGTCCGAGAAGATAAAAGTGCTCGACGCGGAAGTCAGCGAAGTGGAAGCAAAGCTCAGAGAGACACTTCTGAACATTCCGAACACGCCTTACAAAGACGTTCAGGAGGGTGAAGATGATTCTGTCAATGTAGAGCTGAGAAAGTGGGGAGAACCTAGAAAGCTTGATTTTGAACAGAAAGCTCACTGGGATATCGGAACGTATCTGGATATACTGGATTTTGAGAGAGCCGCCAAGATATCCGGCACAAGATTCACCGTCTACAAAGGACTTGGCGCAAGACTTGAAAGATCCGTGATAAATTTCATGCTCGACCTGCACACGGAAGAGCACGGATTCAAAGAGATACTGCCTCCGTTCATGGTGAACAGAGACGCGATGACCGGTACGGGACAGCTTCCTAAATTCGAAGATGATATGTTCCACGTTCCGGCGAAGGATTTCTTCCTCGTACCGACTGCGGAAGTGCCTCTTACCAATCTCAGAATGAATGAAATAATCGACGCTGACAGCCTTCCTATATATTATACGGCGTATACTCCGTGCTTCAGAAAAGAGGCGGGGTCTGCGGGAAGAGACACGAGAGGGCTCATAAGACAGCACCAGTTCAATAAGGTGGAGCTGGTAAAATTCGTAAAGCCTGAAACCTCGTATGATGAGCTAGAATCCCTCACGAAAGCCGCGGAGGAAGTTCTCAAAAGACTGGAGATTCCGTACAGAGTGGTAAGGCTCTCAACCGGGGACTTGGGCTTCTCGTCCGCCATGACATATGATATAGAGGTGTGGATGCCAAGCTACGGGAGATATGTTGAGATTTCCTCATGTAGCAATTTTGAAGACTTTCAGGCAAGGAGAGGAAACATAAGATTCAGACCTGAAGAAAAGGGCAGGCCGGAATTCGTTCATACCCTTAACGGCTCGGGACTTGCGGTTGGCAGAACGGTGGCGGCTATACTTGAAAATTACCAGCAGGAAGATGGCTCGGTAGTGATACCGGGAGTACTGCGTCCGTATATGGGTACAGACAGGATAGAGAAATAAAGAGCACCAAGGAGAAGAGAGAGAAATGGATACTATTATCATTGGCATCGTATTCGTGGTTTATCTGCTCGTCATGGTTGCCATAGGAATGAAATATTACAACAAGAATGATGATATGTCTGAGTATATACTGGGAGGAAGGAAACTTCCTCCTATTGCCGTGGCGATGTCGGCACAGGCATCCGACATGAGCGGATGGCTGCTGACGGGACTTCCGGGACTTGCCTACATACTTTATGCCGGTACATCGGAAGCTATATGGACGGCTGTC
This sequence comes from uncultured Oscillospiraceae bacterium, assembly GCA_964473095.1. Lineage (GTDB taxonomy): Bacteria > Bacillota > Clostridia > Peptostreptococcales > Anaerovoracaceae > Lentihominibacter. Next base: position 10,864 of record CAYYMY010000006.1, read on the forward strand.
GGACTTGCGCTGGGAACGTATCTGAACTGGATGTTCGTGGCAAGGCGCCTCAGAAAATATACGCAGGTAGCAGGTAACGCACTTACGCTGCCTGATTTTTTTGAGAACAGATTCAGAGATAAAAAGCATATATTGAGAATGGTGGCCGGTGTATTCACTGTTATTTTCTTTCTCGTATATACATCTTCCCAGCTCGTGGCAGGCGGAAAACTGTTCACCACCGTTTTCGACATGAACTACACGGTCGGAATGATAATAGTGGCGATAATAGTGTTGGCATATACGGCAACGGGAGGATTCACGGCGGTGTGCTGGACGGATACTATTCAGGGGATAATAATGTTCTTTGCACTGCTGATAGTGCCTGTAGTGGCATGCTTCCACTTAGGCGGAATAGATGCGGTGGCATCAAAGCTTTCTGAAATCACCACTGAAACTCTTGGATTCTTCCCTGAAACTGCTGGAGGCGCGATAGACAGTCTGCTCCTTGCGTCCGCTCTCGGGTGGGGACTCGGATATTTCGGACAGCCTCATATACTGGTCAGATTCATGGCTATAGAAAACTCGGAAATGATAAAAACTTCGAGAAGAATGGCGATGGTATGGGTGGTACTTACTCTGTCGGCAGCTGTATGCGTCGGCATAGTGGGAAGAGCCTTCATGCCTGATCTTGCCGACGGAGAAACCGTGTATATGGAAATGATAAACGCGCTCTTCAATCCAGTAATCGCAGGGGTATTGCTTATAGCCATACTTGCAGCGACCATGAGTACGGCGAGCTCGCAGCTTCTCGTAACGGCATCGTCGGTGTCCAGAGATATATATGCTATACTTTTTAAGAAAAATCCCGAGGATAAACAGCTCGTATGGGTGAGCAGAGTTGCCGTTGTAATGGTGTCGGTGATAGCCATATCCCTGGGACTTGACCCGGAAAGCTCCATATTCAATCTCGTTTCGTGCGCATGGGGAGGAATAGGAGCCACCTTCGGACCGCTGATACTGTTCGCTCTCTTCTGGAAGAGGATGACTCTCTCTGGAGCTATAGCGGGAATGATAGTCGGAGGAGTGACGGATCTTCTCTGGTATAATCTTTCCGGAGGCATATTCGATATCTATGAGATAATTCCGGGCTTTATATTCTCATCCCTTGCGATAATAGTATTCAGCCTTCTTTCCAAGCCTTCAAAGGAGATAGTGGAAGAATTCGAATCGGTAAAAGATGCTGAAATATAAAAACTAACCCATTTAAAGGAGAACGGTATTATGATAGCAGATAAAATGAAGCCGGTAATGGCAAACAACTCGGCGATAAGAACGATGTTTGAGGAAGGAGATCGACTGAGAGCCGAGTATGGTGCGGAAAACGTATTCGACTACAGCCTCGGCAACCCGGATGCTCCGGTGCCGGAGGAGATAAAGAAAGCGATAATGGATCTGCTTGAGGAAGAGGATTCCGTGACGCTTCACGGATATATGAACAACGCGGGATTTGAAGATGTAAGAGATGCTGTAGCGCAGTCGCTCAACAGAAGATTCGGAACCGATTTCACCCATGAGAACATACTTATGACCGTAGGCGCGGCAAGCGGACTGAATGTGGCGCTCAAGACCATACTGAATCCCGGTGAGGAAGTAGTGATATTTGCGCCGTATTTTCTCGAGTACAACTGGTATGTGGACAACTACGGCGGCAAAGTGGTGCAGGCGCCTACTTATAAGGAAACCTTCTATCCTGACATAGAAGGCTTTGAAAAACTCATCACCGACAGGACGCGGGCAGTGATCATAAACACACCTAACAATCCTACCGGAGTAATATACAGTGAAGACACGATAAAGGCGATAGCCGATATACTCAGGAAAAAACAGAAGGAATTCGGCAGAACCCTATTCCTGATATCGGACGAGCCGTACAGAGAGCTGGCGTATGAGGGAAGGCAGGTCCCTTATGTCACAAAGTATTACGATAATACAATAGTGGCGTATTCCTACAGCAAATCCCTTTCCATACCTGGAGAGAGGATAGGATACCTGGTGATACCGCCTCAGCTCGAGGACAGCAGGCTGGTGTTCGATACGGCAACGAGCGCCAACAGGATAATAGGATGTGTCAATGCACCTTCGCTCCAGCAGAAAGTCATAGGCAGATGTGTGGATGTGAAGGTAGATGTGGAGTATTATGACAGGAACAGAACGGCACTCTATGAAGGACTTAAAAAATGTGGCTTTGACTGTGTAAAGCCGGAGGGAGCCTTCTATATGTTTCTGAAATCGCCTGTAGAGAATGAAGCGGAATTCTGTGAAGCGGCGAAGAAATACAATATACTGATGGTACCTGGGACGTCATTTGCATGTCCCGGATATGTAAGGCTTGCCTACTGTGTCTCCTATGAGACTATAAAAGGCTCGATGCAGGGATTTGCCAGACTTGCCGAGGAATACGGTCTCTGAGGGATACAATCCTTAAATCCACATATTGAAGATTATACGTCATTGGGAGCTCTTATTTGCCTCAACATCCAAGATTTAAAATCACAAAAGCCTGTAGACTGCCTGCAGGCTTTTTTATTGTATAAAGAACCCTTTCATGTTAAAATCTTGACATTTGTTTTTAGCAAAGGTATACTTTAAACTGGTTAGTTTATCTGAACTAACCAGTTGTTTTAATGTAATGAAAGGAGTAATTATCATGTCAGGTATCGATTTAAAGACTGTAGGAACATTTGTGGGAGGACTGCTTTTGGGGAGCGCGGGATTTAAAGTGCTGGCAAGCGATGATGCGAAAAAGGTGTATACGAACTGTACGGCAGCAGGACTTCGCGCTAAGGATTCGGTAATGAAAACGGTCAGCGCGGTACAGGAGAATATAGAAGATATACTAGCAGAGGCCGAACAGATAAATGAAGAGAGGGCTGCGGCAAAAGAGGAAAAGGAAGGTGCGGCTGAGAAGGCTGACGTGAAGAAGGCTGACGAGTAATGAAATATGAAATAAAACATGAGATAAAGGGCAGGATTCGAGTACACCTTATACAGAGCAGGATGACATACGAGGAGGCGGATATACTGCATTATTATCTTCAGAAGCATCCCGGTGTCCTGAATGCAAAGGTTTATGAGAGAACAGCCGATGCGGCAGTGACCTTTGAATGCGGCAGAGAGGAAATCACGGAATATCTGAAGGATTTTTCCTATGATAGCGCCGATGTGCTGAAGGAAATTCCGGAAAATTTAAATCGGAAGCTGAGTGCGGAGTATCAGGAAAAGCTGATAGGGAAGATAGTTTTCAGAGCTGCGAGAAAAATATTCCTTCCCTATCAGGCAAAAGCGGCTTTCGTTTGTTTCAGAGCTGTAAAACATGTATTTGGGGGGCTTAAATGTCTCAAAGCGGGAAAGATAGAAGTCCCTGTGCTCGATGCTGCCGCCATAACAACTTCCATTGCGAGAGGAAATATAAAGACAGCCGGATCTATAATGTTCCTTCTTGGAATAGGAGAACTGCTGGAAGACTGGACACACAAGAAATCGGTCAGTGACCTTGCAAGAAGCATGTATCTCAATGCCGATAAAGTCTGGCTGGAGAAGGAGGGGAAGCAGATTCTCGTGCCGTCTGAAGAAATACAGCCTGAGGATACAGTAGTAGTGCGCATGGGCAATGTGATACCTTTTGACGGTGTCGTATGCCGCGGAGAAGCTATGGTGAATCAGTCGGCCATGACAGGAGAGCCTCTCGCTGTCAGGAAAGAAATGGATTGCTATGTGTACGCAGGTACAGTAGTGGAGGAAGGTGAGCTGTATTTAAAGGTAAAGGAAGGCAGAGGTTCCACGAGATTTGAGAAAATAGTAGAGATGATAGAGGATACGGACAAGCTCAAATCGGCTTCTGAGAGCAAAGCAGAGCATTTAGCGGATAAGCTCGTGCCTTATACATTGTTAGGTACCGTTCTTACATGGCTAATAACGAGAAATGCCACAAAAGCGCTTGCTGTACTGATGGTGGATTTTTCATGTGCACTTAAGCTTGCGATGCCGGTAAGTGTTCTTTCCGCCATAAGAGAAGGAAACGAACACGGCATAATGGTAAAAGGCGGAAAATATATGGAGGCTGTTGCGGAAGCCGATACAATAGCGTTTGATAAAACCGGAACTCTGACCAAAGCTGTTCCTTCGGTCAGGAAAATCATCAATTTCGGAGACAAATCTGAAAATGAAATGCTGCGTGTTGCGGCATGTCTCGAAGAACATTTCCCTCATTCCATGGCAAGAGCAGTAGTAAACGCCGCCAGAGAACGGAAGCTGGAACACGAAGAAATGCACTCGAAAGTAAAATATATAGTGGCACACGGCATAGCTTCGGAGATAGAGGGAAAGAAGGTAATAATAGGAAGTCATCATTTTGTGTTCGAAGACGAACAATGTACAGTACCGGAAGGTAAGGAGAAAGAGTTCGATTCGCTTCCTGAAGAATATTCACACTTGTATATGGCAGTAGACGGAGTGCTGACAGCAGTTATATGTATTGAAGACCCTATCCGCGAGGAGGCAGGGGATGTGATAGCTGCCCTCAGAAAAGAAGGCATAAAGAAAGTCATTATGATGACGGGCGACAGTGAAAGAACGGCTGCCGCTATAGCAAAACGCGTAGGTGTGGATGAATATCATTCCGAAGTGCTTCCGGAAGACAAAGCTGAATATATCAAGAGAGAAAAAGCTGTCGGCGGTAAAGTAATAATGGTAGGGGACGGTATAAACGATTCGCCTGCGCTCTCGGCTGCCGATGTCGGTATAGCTGTAAGCGATGGAGCGGAAATCGCGCGTGAAATAGCGGATATAACCATAGGCTCGGATGATCTTTATTCTCTCGCAGCACTAAAAAAACTCAGCATTATGCTCATGGAGAGAATAGACAGGAATTACAGATCCATAGTAGGAATAAATACTGCCCTTATATTGGCAGGGGTGGCGGGATTGATTCCGCCTACGCTTTCTGCGTGGATGCACAACGGGTCAACTCTCGGGATAACGCTTATGAGCATGAGAAATCTCATCGCGACGGACGAAAAAAATTTAAAAAATGAAAAATAAATGTTGACATGGAGTAGGGGATATAGTATTATAACAGTGGAGTTAGACATAGCTAACCTCCTTTGTAAATTATTTTACTCATGTGAAACAAAACCTTACCTCATTTCCGCCTATATGGTAAAAGAGGCTGCTGTGCATCACAGCGCAGCAGCTTTATATAGGCAACCCGGTTATTTAAAACTAACTAACCGGGGCACTAAAACGACAAAACACAGATAACGAACCAAAAGTCAACAACTCAGGCGATTGGGAACAACAGACGGACTGCATTGATGTATGCAGTCCGTTTGACTTATCTTGTAAAGACAGAGCACACCGTTTCTAGGAAACAGGATGTGAAAATTAAAACAATGTGGACTTTTATCACTCTTCATGATATTGTATACACTATATATGTTTTACACAAGGGTGTTTTTGATATAAATGGAAATAAAAAACCTAAAATGAAAGGAAGGTTTTGAGATGTTGCGGCAAAAAAAACATCTTAACAGCATCAAAGTGAGTCATGAAAAACACACTGCTGGAAATGTCAGTGAAAAGATGTCTGTGCCTGAAATTGTCAGTATTTCGATGACGCAGCATATAGGCGCTCCATGCAGTCCGCTTGTTTCCAGAGGCGACCGAGTGAAAGTAGGGCAGCCGATAGGTGATTCAGATGCGTTTATCAGCGCTCCCATACATTCGAGCGTGTCCGGTACTGTTAAAGATATCAGGACCATGAGAGCAGTAACAGGAGGAGAAGACTGGACGCTCATTGTCGAGACCGACGGAGAGCAGACTGTTTGGGAAGGAGTAGAGACTCCTGAAGTTAAAACCAGGGAGGATTTCATATCGGCCGTGCATAAGAGCGGGGCGGTAGGCCTGGGAGGAGCCGCATTTCCAACTTATGTAAAATTATCTCCGAAAAATCTTGATGAAGTGGATACGCTGATAGTAAACGGCGCTGAATGTGAACCATTCATTACGTCGGACCACAGACTTATGCTTGAAGACACACAGTCCGTTATCGACGGCGCTGCTGAAATAATGAAGTATCTCGATCTGAAAAAAACCCTTATAGGTGTCGAGGAGAACAAGCCGGATGCTGTGGAAGCGTTGAGAAAAACGATAAGAGAAAGAGGACATTCATCCGATATGGAGGTCAAAGTGCTGAGAGCACGATATCCGCAGGGAGCAGAGCGTGTTATGGTTTATGAAATCATGGGAAAAGTGCTCAAAGCCGGGATGCTGCCTGCGGATGTAGGTGTCATTTTATCGAATCTAACCACCGTTGCTTTTATAGGCAGCTATATGAGAACGGGAATGCCTCTTGTGGAAAAGAGGATAACCGTAGACGGCAATGCTGTCAGAACCCCGAAGAACATAATAGCTCCGATAGGAAGCAGGATAGCGGATGTCATAGAAAAATGCGGAGGATACAGCGCAGAGCCGAGAAAGATACTTATGGGCGGTCCGATGATGGGAAGAGCTGTATATTCAGATGAGTTTCCGATAATCAAAAACAATAATGCCATTCTCGTATTCGACGGTAAGCAGGCGCTAATACCTGAGGAGACGGCATGCATAAGATGCGGAAAATGCTACAGCGCGTGTCCTTTTGATTTGATGCCGGTCGCTATTGCGGAAGCATATGATAAAAAAGATGCAGACAGGCTAAAGGCTCTCCAGGTGACCGAGTGTATGGAGTGCGGCAGCTGTTCATACATATGTCCGGCAAGGAGACCTCTGAGCTTCATAAATAAAATGTCTAAAGGATTTTTAAAGGAGGCGGCGGGTAAATGACGGACAGAAAATATCATGAAAAGCTGATCGTGTCGTCAGCGCCTCATATGGTCTCGCCTGAAGACACGGGAAAGATAATGGGAACAGTGCTTATTGCACTGATACCGGCATTTGCAGTCGGAATCTATCAGTTCGGATACAGAGCTGCTGTGCTTACGGTAGTATGCGTGGTATCGTGTGTGATTTTTGAATTTCTGTATAATAAGCTCATGAAAAGAACTCAGACTGTCGGAGATCTGAGCGCTGCAGTGACGGGAGTGCTGCTGGCATGCAACCTGCCGTCGGGACTTCCGTACTGGATGGCTGTTGTGGGCAGTTTTTTTGCTGTCATCATAGTTAAACAGCTTTTCGGAGGACTGGGACGCAACCTTGTAAATCCTGCGGTCACTGCCAGAATCTTCATGTTCATAGCCTTTGCTACTGAGATGACCACATGGCCGACAGCCAGAGGTGCGGAGGATGTCAGAGGAGCCGTTATAGATTCGGTTACGTCAGCAACTCCTCTCGGACAGCTTTCTAATGGAGACGGCACTTTAGCATCGGTGGATTTCTCCAATCTGAATCTTTTCCTTGGCAATGTAGGAGGATGCATAGGGGAGGTAAGCGCGCTGGCAATAATCATCGGCGGACTTTTCCTTATATGGAAAAAAGTTATATCTCCGATTGTACCGCTGAGCTTCATAGCAACAGTGTTTGTTCTGGGATTCATATGGGGCGGACCGGTCGGAGCGCTATTTCATATCTGTGCGGGAGGAGTGATGCTGGGAGCATTTTTCTGTGCTACCGATTACGTTACATCTCCGACCCTGCCTCTCGGAAAGCTTATTTTCGGTATCGGCTGCGGACTCTTCACCATGCTCATCAGAATTTTCGGCTCATATCCGGAAGGAGTTTCATTTGCTATATTGCTGATGAATATACTAACGCCTTATATAGACAGAGTGTGTGAGAGGATAGAATATAAAATGCCGAAAAAAGCAGAGGGAGGAGATGTATAGATGAAGAACAGCGTTTTTAAAGAAAATATAGTGCCGGCGATGGTGCTGATCTGTATCTGTCTCGTGGCTACCCTTGCTTTGGCGACTACATACAGCGCTGCAAATCCCGTGATAATAAAAAACCAGAAAGCAGTGGCGGATGAAGCGAGAGCTCAGGTGCTGCCTTCGGGAGACAGCTTTACGGAATATGACGGGAAGCTGGTTTCGGGCGTGACGGAATGTTATATTGCAGACAATAGGAGCGGCATGGCGGTGACAGCAGAATACAGCGGATACGGAGGAAATGTTGTCGTGATGGTGGGTATCGATACCGAGGGGAAGGTGACGGGAGTTACCGTTACGGAACATTCGGAGACTCCGGGGCTTGGAACAAAAGCGATGGAGGCTGATTATCTGAAGCAGTATGAAGGAGTGTCGCAGGCAGGCGAATCCCATATAAGGAACGACTCGGAAATTGATACCGTTACAGGAGCAACCATAACATCGAATGCTGTTTACTGCTCCGTAGGCAAAGCGCTTGCCCAATTCGAAGAATGCGGAGGTGTTGAGTGATGAATAGATTAAGCATACTTACGAAAGGTATCATCAAAGAAAATCCCGTACTCGTACTGCTTCTCGGCACCTGTCCGACGCTCGCGACGACGACGAGCGCCGCAAACGGACTTGGCATGGGTGTTTCCACGATGGCTGTACTGGTCTGCTCCAATGTGGTAATATCACTTCTTAAAAATATGATCCCGAACAAAGTAAGGATACCGTGCTACGTGGTGGTAATAGCAAGCTTTGTAACGATAGTGCAGCTGATGCTACAGGCTTACCTGCCCTCCCTTAACGAATCGCTGGGACTGTTCATACCTCTTATCGTAGTAAACTGTATCATACTTGGAAGAGCGGAGATGTTCGCTTCTAAAAACGGAGTACTCGATTCGGCGCTCGATGGTCTTGGAATGGGCATGGGATTCACCCTTGCTCTCGGACTTATGGGACTTATCAGAGAATTCCTCGGCTCGGGAACGGCTTTCGGCCTCTCCGTATATGCAGGGACATCCATAACCCCTGCCGGTATATTCATGCTGGCTCCGGGAGGATTTTTCGTGTTCGCCATCCTGATAGCCGCGATAAATTATTTTAGCAAGGGAAAAGCTATCAAGAAGAAGGAATTCGGATGTGAAGGCTGTATGATGGCGGATATGTGTGGAGGAAGCTGCGATAGAAAGGAGGCTGAGGCAAAATGACGGAAATACTATCGATAATGCTTGCAGTCATCCTGACCAACAACTATGTACTGTCCCAGTTTCTCGGTATATGTCCGTTCCTCGGAGTATCCAAAAAGCTTGATTCATCCGTTGGGATGGGGATAGCGGTAACCTTTGTAATGGTACTGGCGACGACTGCTACGTGGCCGATACAGATGTATATACTTAACAGATTCAATATAGGATATCTTCAGACCGTAGTATTCATACTCGTGATAGCTGCACTGGTGCAGCTGGTCGAGATGGCGCTGAAAAAATATATGCCGTCTCTCTACAGCTCTCTTGGAGTATATCTCCCGCTGATCACCACGAACTGTGCAGTCCTCGGAGTTACCATACAGAACATCACCGACGGGTACGCATATGTTGAGTCGCTGTTCTGTGCCTTAGGAGCGGGGATAGGCTTCCTGCTTGCCATGGTGCTGTTTGCGGGACTGAGAGAAAAACTGGAAAACAACGAAGGCATACCGGAATGCTTCAAAGGTATACCTATCACTTTGATAACAGCGTCGATACTGTCAATGTCGTTTATGGCGTTTTCAGGCGTGGTTGACGGGATATTCGGTTAGGAGGCGGAATGATGGAAGCGATAATTATACCTGCTGTGATAGTTGCAGCGATAGGGTTGATAGCCGGTATAATCCTGACTGTAGCATCGAAGCTTATGTTCGTTCCTGTAGATGAAACGGCTGCGGCGATAGAAGAAGTGCTTCCCGGCGCCAACTGCGGCGCCTGCGGATTTGCGGGCTGTGCGGATTATGCGGCGGCGCTGGGAAACGACAGCGAAGTGAGTTCATCTCTGTGCTCGGTGGGAGGCTCTGATGTGGCGGCGAAAATCGCCGGGATACTTGGATCTGAAGCAGGAGAAGTGGAAGAGCGTGTCGCCATGGTAATGTGCGGAGGCACCTTTGACGCGACTCATCAGATTGGAGAACTCAACAGACTTCATACATGCAGATCGGCAAAGATGTTTTACGGCGGAAACTGGGCGTGTCCGTACGGATGTCTCGGTCTTGGAGACTGTAAAGCAGTGTGCAGGTTTGATGCAGTAAGGATATTAAACGGAGTGGCAAGAATAGACAGAGAAAAATGCGTGGCATGTGGATCCTGCATGAAAGAGTGCCCCAACGGGATAATATCCATGGTGCCTAAGAAGAAAAGCGTGTTCGTTACATGCAAATCGACGGACAAAGGCGCGAAAACGAGAAAGATATGCTCCAACGGTTGCATAGGATGTATGAAATGTCAGAAGGTCTGCAAATTCGACGCTGTAAAAGTGGAGAACAACCTGGCTGTGATAGACCAGGAAAAATGTGTGGGGTGCGGACTGTGCGCGAAAGAATGTCCTGTCGGTGCTATAAAAGCCTGAAAAAGAGGGCGGCGGCTAATCACCGTCTCTTATTCGATTCGGGACGCTGCTATGCGGGAAATCCGCTCGATTATGAAATAGGCGATGATCCCGATAATCGCCCCGGATATGACGCCTGATATCATCAATACGGGGAAATATATGAAAATCTGCATATTTGAAACCATTGCGGCGGCTACAAGTATCTGACCCAGGTTGTGTGCCACGCCGCCCGCGATCGAAACACCGGTGACGGAGAAAAGCTCTGTTTTTTTAAGAAGGAGCATGATGAAAAAGCTGAGCAGAGCCCCGGCAAGGGAGTACATCGCTCCGAAAAAACCGTTGAACAGAAGTCCCGCGATGATAACACGTATAATATTTACGAAAAACGCATACCGGGCTCCGAGACTGTAGAGGGCGGCTATCACTACGATATTGGCGATGCCGAGCTTGGTTCCGGGGATGGCGGAAGCAAGGGGTATCAGTGCCTCGATATATGAGAATATGAGAGCCAGCGCGGTCAAAAGACCTGCAAAGGCTGTTTTTTTCGCATTGTTCTTTTTTTTCATCAAAATATCCTTTGAAATAATGTGTCTTTTGCTGCTACGGCAGGATCATCGCGAAATCGCGTCGTATCCTTCGCTGTCTGAGCCGTCGCCACTGCCGCTCTCCTGCGTATCTGTGATTTCCACCACCACTCTGTTTGGAAGACATACTATCATTTCTCCGTTTTTTGAAACAGCCTCATGATTTACACAGTCCTGACCGGAGCAGTCTGAAAAACTCATTGAAACACTGCCGTCCTTTATGGTAATCTTATTTATATGCGAATTTTGTTCGACGGTGATCCGGCGGTCTTCAGAAAGTGGATATGTGCCGAAAAGCTGACCGTTTGCCATTATTTCGACTTCACTTCCGTTTCCCTGCTCGAAGGCGAGCGCGTATGAAGCCAGCATGCCTGTTATTATGAGTATTGCCGCCAGGATTATATCGGCTTTTTTTATCATCGTAACCTCCGGGAGATATTATGAAAATCAGTAAATGGAAAAAACACAGTATATCATCTGTCAAAGCGCTGCTTTTAGGCGCGGTTTTATTATTTGCAATTATATCACAAACAGGCTGCGGCGATAAAGAGGCTGTATCCAGAACGGAGTTTTGCCTTAACACGACATGTACGATAATCGTTTATGATATGGATGAAGAAGAGGCTGAAGAAATTCTTCAGGAAGCCTTCGATACTGTCAGAGATTATGAAAATATGATGAGCAGAACAATCGAGGGAAGCGACATATACAGGATAAACCATGGGGAGGGACAGCCCGTTGAGGTATCCGATGAAACCGCTGAAGTTATAGCCTTAGGAATATATATGGGGGATATTTCAGGGGGAATGTTCGATATAACCATAGGTGAAGTGACGGAGCTTTGGAATTTCTCGGGAGATTCCCCTTCCGTGCCGGAAGAAGAAGATATACAGAGCGCTCTCAAAAGCGTGGATTATAGAGATATTTCCCTTGACGGCAATACAGTCGTTATGAAAAACCCGAATGCGAGTATAGATTTGGGCGGCATAGCAAAAGGGTATATAGCAGACAGGATCGGTGATTTTCTCGAAGAAAACGGTGTTGAGAGAGGGATAATCAATCTTGGCGGCAATGTGGTAACAATAGGGAGCAAGGGGGATGAAACCCTGTGGAACATAGGGATAGAAAGACCTTACAGCGACAGAACCGAGATAGCGGGCTATGTCGGAGCGGAAGATGAAACGGTTGTGACATCCGGCATATATGAACGAAAATTTGAAGAAAACGGTACGGTATATCATCATATAATAGATCCTGAGACCGGATATCCCAGAGATACAGATCTGGAATCGGTGACGCTCAAAGCAGAAAAAGGGAATTCGGCGCTGTGTGACGGGCTTTCAACTATCTGTCTCATGTACGGCAGTGAAAAAGCAATGGAATTCATAGAGCGCATGCAGGAAGAGCACAGTGAAATAGGTTTGGAAGCCGCGTTTATTGACAAAAATGATGATATGGTGCAAACTGAAGGTATGGATTTGAGGATTGCTGAGGATCATATAAAATGACAGAAAACAAAAATACAGTATCTGACGTGATGCGTGGGAAAGACAATAAATCTGTGGATGTGATAGTGCCGTGCTTCAATGAGGGTAAAAACATCGATGCCTTCTTTGAGGAGAGCTCACGTGTTTTTGAGAGCATGGACGGATATGATTTCAGATATATTTTCATCGATGACGGAAGTACAGACGATACCCTCGAGAAGATAAAAGGATTAACGGGGGGATTTGATATCAGACATATTTCGTTCAGCAGGAATTTCGGCAAGGAAGCGGCAATGTACGCGGGTCTTAAAGCGTCGAAGGGCGACCTGGCGGTTATAATAGACGCGGATCTCCAGCATCCGCCGGAGCTTATAAAAAAGATGGTGGACAGACTTGAATCTACAGGGTGCGATATATGCGCGGCGCGGCGTGTATCCAGAAAGGGAGAGCCGAGGATAAGGAGCGTGTTTGCGAGAGCTTTCTATAAGCTGATGAACAGATACAGCGACATTGAGCTTGCTGACGGAGCGCTTGATTTCAGGCTGATGAAAAAGAGAGTAGTAAAAGCTGTCATGAGCATGCCTGAAACACAGAGGTTTTCAAAAGGAATATTCGCATGGGTAGGATTTGATACCGAATGGATAGAATTCGAAAACGTAAAGCGTCTTTCAGGAGAAAGCAAGTGGAGCGTATGGCGGCTGACAAAATATGCCATGGACGGATTCATAGATTTCGCTGCTTCACCGCTAAAGCTTACCGGTGTGTTCGGCAGCGTCGCCGCATTGTGTTCAGCCGTATATCTTGTAGCTGAAATCCTGAAGACGCTCATTTTCGGGCAGGATACTCCCGGCTATGCTTCCACCATATGCCTCATACTGTTTTTCGGCGGTCTTATAATAGCTATACTCAGTCTCATGGGAGAGTATATAGGAAGAATGTACATGGAGACGAAGGGAAGACCTGTTTATATAGAAAAGGAAAGCAATATAGATGAAGATTAAAGTCAGAGATTTTTTTTATAGGAACAGATTGTACTTCGCTGCCTTTTGTCTGCCGGTTATACTGATGCTCCTGGCGTTTGCGGTGATAGGCATATATCCGTTCGGAGAAAATCAGATAACGGTAATAGATATGTATCACCAGTACATACCTTTCCTGAGTGAGCTTCAGTATAAGCTCCAGGAAGGCGGAAGTCTGCTTTACACATGGAACGGCGCCGGCGGCAGCAATTTCTGGAACCTTATCGCTTATTACGGAGCCAGCCCTTTAAACCTTCTGCTGGTGCTGTTTCCCCAGAAACTCATAGTGGAGGGTGTAACGGTAATTCTTCTGATAAAAGTGGGGCTGGCGGGCAGCTTCATGGCGATATACCTCAACAACACGAACAAGGGCGGAGGAATCGCGCTAGCAGGGTTTTCAACTCTTTATGCCCTGTGCTCCTACGTTATGGCGTATTACTGGTGCATAATGTGGATGGATGCCGTAGCGCTGCTGCCTCTGTGCATACTGGGACTGAACAGGCTGATAGACGAGGGCAAAACCGTCATGTATACCGTTACTCTCGCCCTCATAGTGTTTATCAATTACTATATGGCAATAATGGTATGCATATTCATATTGTTCTATTACCCTGTTCTGTATTTTATAAAGGTGAAAAACGGCGGTGTGAGAAGATGTCTTCTGACTTTGGGCAATGCTGTCGGGCATTCTCTGCTTGGCGTTGTCATGGCTGGTGTAATGCTGCTGCCTGCGTATATAAGTATGCAGAGCACCTATTACATTTCGTCGGATATGCCGGAAGATACGGTGTTTTACAACGATCCTCTCGATATTCTGAATCAGCTTCTTCCCAACGCGGAGCTGACCTACAGAGAGGGACTGCCGAATCTCTACTGCGGTATCATCGTGGTGATACTACTGGCATTTTACTTTTTGAGCAGGACGATAACGCTGAGAGAAAAGGCGCTCAACACCGCGTTTCTCGTGTTCATATTTCTGAGTCTTAACATAAATAAGCTTGATTTCATATGGCACGGATTCCATTTTCCGAATCAGCTTCCGTACAGATATACCTTTGCGGTATGCTTCATATTGATAGGCATGGCATATAAGGTGTTCCTGCGCCTGGATGAAGTGAGGCTAAAGCACGTATGGGCTCTACTCGCGGTGGGGACTGGATATTATCTGATAGCTCAGAAGCTGCTTGAGGATGCTGTGGATGACATAGATTTGTTTTTCTACGGAGGCGTAGCGTGGCTTGCTCTTTACTGCGGAGTAATAGCGGCATATAAAAAGGGCCTGCTCAGGAAAAATCTGTTTGTATTCCTTGCCGTTGCTCTCATAGTATGTGAAATGACATCGAGCGCGTGCACGTCTATAGACAAGGTGGGGACTACATCGAGGGAAGGGTATTTTGCCAACAGTGACGATATAAGAAATCTTGTGGAATCCACGGAAGATGATTTCGCAAGGACTGAAATAAATGACAATTACGTGCTTAACTGTCCGGCGCTGTATCATTTTAAAGGCATATCCCAGTTCTCATCCTCTATAAATGCTGATACCACCGCATTCATGGAGAAAATAGGTGTGGAGGGTGAGCCAGGTAAAAACAGGTTCAATTACAATCAGACCGATCCGGTCACCAATGCAATACTAAATATCAAATATCTCATAAGCAAGAACCTGCCTGTAGAGGACAGCGATTTCGTGCAGATAGGGCAGAGCGGAAATACACGGCTGTATGAAAACCGTTATCCGCTTTCCATAGGATATATGACAGGCAGTGAAATAAGGACATGGGATACGGAAAGCGACAATCCGTTCGTTGTTCTGGATGATTATATAAGAGCGGCTACCGGCGGTGAATACAGAAGCGTGTTCAATGAAAGCGAGTGCCTGTCCATTTCGGGGAGCAACGTGGAGATGACCGAAGAAGGCAGCGGCATATGGAGGGGCGCCATCGAAGATTCGGATGTGGAAAGTAAAGTGGTTCTCAGATACAGAGCCGATGAATCGAAGAAATACTATGTGTTCATTGAAGCTGATAATGCAGGCACCATAACCGTGAACAAGGGGTCGCGTGCTGATGAAATAGGCATAAGGAACGACTGCGGCTCCATAGTGAATATAGGGGAGCTGGAAGCAGGAGAAGAATTCAGCATAGTAATAGATTACGAAAAGGGAGATATAGGAGAGATAGAGAGTCATGTGTGCAGTATGGATGAAAGCGCGTGGGAAGGAGCTTACGATATACTTTCAAAGAATATGATGACGGTGGAAGAATTCGGCGACACGTATATCAGGGGAAGTATTGAAGCTGATGAAGACGGAATTTTAGTGCTGTCGGTACCGTATGAAAAGGGATGGACGCTGAAGGTCGACGGCAAGGAAAGAGAAATCGGCGAGCTGGTGGGAGACTGCCTTATATCGACAGCTCTCAGCGCCGGAGAGCATGAAATAGAGATAACATTCCGGCCGCCGGGGCTGATAGCGGGGATGCTGTGCACTCTTGTGGCATGCGGCGTATTTGTATTCATCTGCAGGCTCAGGAAGAGACGAGGGGAAAGGTGTGGAGAAAAAAAGAGGGTTTACTATGAGTACAAAGACTAACAATACGTTCAGGGTCGTTATGACTGCGATGATGATATGCCTCATCATGGTGGCGATACTTTTCGTGAGGATTCCTATTCCTTTTACTCAAGGATATGTGCATTTCGGCGATACAATGGTATTCCTTGCAGTCCTGATACTGGGCTGGAAATACGGTGCCATCGCAGCCGCTCTCGGCGGCATGTTAGGAGATCTTGTTGGAGGAGCTGCTGCATGGGCTCCCTGGTCGCTGGGTATCAAAGGAAGCATGGCGCTTATACTGGGCGGCATAATAGCAGCGTTTGCTAAAAGAGGGAGCTTCAACAGAGGCAGGCTTCTTGCCGGAGAAATCGTCGGCATGATAGCCGCGGGAGCTTTCATGGTGGCAGGGTATTATTTTGCGGAAGGGATCATGTACGGCAACTGGATATCGCCTCTTCTCGGTGTACCTTGGAACATAGGACAGCTCGCCGTGGGAGGAGTACTCGCCGTTGCGATTTCACAGGCATTGTGCAGGACTCCGGCAAAGTCATATTTTGCATATGGCGAAATATCAAAAACATATCACAGAGGTACGATATAATACAAAAAAACAGACGCGAGGGGAAATCAGTATGGATATGTTGAAAATCAAAGAAACTGTTTTTAAACCCGGAAGACCGAAGGTAGCTGTGCCTCTTGTCAGCAGTGTGCCCGGGGATATAATCGACGAATGCGAAGCCGCGGTGAAAATGCCTTGCGATGTCATAGAGTGGCGTGCTGATTATTATCTGGCAGGTCTTGGGGATCTTGATGAAAGATTGAAGGAAAAGGATACATATCTTGAAATACTGAAGATACTCGATGATATAAATTACATAGCGAAGCAAAGACCTGTAATATTCACTGTGAGAAGCAGACAGCAGGGAGGGCAGACGGAGCTTGCGGAAAAACAGATGGAAAGCCTGGCGGACCTCGTGTGCGAATCAAAGCTTGTGGATTTCATAGATGTGGAGCTTCCGACGGAAATCAGCAGAGAAGCGGAAGCGGCGCTCGCTTTGCGTATAGGCAGGATACATGAAGCTGACATGAGAGTAATAATGTCCTATCATGACTTTGAAGGGATGCCGTCGCCGGCTGATGTCCTCCAAAAGGCAGGACAAATGCAGGAGCTTGGTGGCGATATGTTCAAGCTCGCGGCTATGGCGTACAGCAGGGAGGACGCCGAGAAGCTTTTGAAAACTACTGCGTTCATGCATAAGAACGGCATAGGACCTCTTATAATGCTTGCTATGGGAGAATGGGGCAAAACCACGCGTGTAGCGGCAGGGCGATATGGCTCATGTATGACTTTCGCATCGGGCAAAGAGCAGTCGGCGCCGGGGCAGACGGATGCATGGACGCTCAAAAAATGGCTCGACGACTACTATGGAGATGAGTAATGGCAGATTTTATAGAAATAAAAAATCTCGTATTTGAATATGTGAAGGATGAAGACGGACAGAAATATCGGGCTCTCGATGATGTAAGCATGAGCGTGGAAAAGGGAAAATTCACGGCGATAATAGGACAGAACGGCTCCGGAAAATCAACGCTGGCGAAGAATATAAACGGTCTTTTGGTACCGACCTCAGGCAAGGTGTATGTGGATGGCATGGACACATCGAATGATGAGAACATATGGGAAGTTCGTCAGCGTGTGGCTATGGTATTTCAGAATCCCGACAATCAGATAGTTTCATCCGTAGTAGAGGATGACGTGGCATTCGGACCGGAAAATATGGGAATAGAGCCGGGTGAGATAAGAATGAGAGTGGATGAGGCTCTGAAATGTGTAGATATGTATGAGCACAGAAAAAAAGCTCCTCATCTTCTTTCGGGAGGTCAGAAGCAGCGGGTGGCTATCGCGGGAGCGGTGGCGATGCAGCCGGAATGCATAGTATTCGATGAGCCTACCGCAATGCTGGACCCGAGAGGAAGGCAAGAGGTCATGTCCATAATAAAAGACCTCGGTAGAAGAGGAATAACAGCTCTGCTGATAACTCATTTTATGGAAGAAGCCGCGCAGGCGGATATTGTATTTGTTTTGGATAAGGGTAAGATAAGAATGAGCGGGACTCCGCGCCAGATATTTGAGAGGACTGATGAGCTGAGAGCTTTAAGTCTGGGAGTGCCGCCTGCTGTGGATCTGGCGGAAAAGCTCAGGGATAGAGGAATACATATCCCGGCAGACGTTCTCAGTACTGATGATATTGTGAGGTTTTTATGTCAATAGAAGTTAGCAATCTGACATATGTATACAGTGAAGGACTGCCGGGGGAATCTCTGGCTATAGATGATATGAGCTTTAACATAAAGGACGGACAGCTTGTAGGTCTTATAGGGCATACCGGCTCGGGCAAATCGACGCTGCTTCAGCATCTCGATGGGCTTCTTAAGCCGAAGAGCGGCAGGATAGTCATAGGTGGCGTCGATATCACCGATGAAAACACGGTGATGAGAGATATAAGAAGGAAGATAGGACTGGTGTTTCAGTATCCTGAGTACCAGCTTTTTGAAGAGACGGTGGTAAAGGATGTGGCGTTCGGACCGGAAAATCTCGGACTTTCCGAAGAGGAAGTGGACAGAAGAGTCAGAGAGGCGATTGAGCTCGTAAAGCTGGATTACAATGAGGTAAAGAATGCTTCCCCGTTTGAACTTTCGGGCGGACAGAAGAGGCGAGTAGCCATAGCGGGAGTGATAGCTATGCGTCCCGAGGTGCTCATACTCGATGAGCCTACGGCGGGGCTCAATCCCAAAGCTCATATGGATATCCTCGATATGATAGACGGGATACATAGGAAAAAAAGAAACATAATAATACTTGTATCGCACAATATGGATGATATAGCGAGAATGTCAGACAAAGTGATGGTGATGGAAAGAGGCAGACTCGTCATGGAAGGGACTCCTGCGGAAGTTTTTTCCAGAGGAAAGGAGCTGAAAGCCATAGGACTGGCGCTTCCGTCGTCAATGGAAATCGTATCAAAGCTGAGGGAAAACGGAATGGATATCACGGGAGAGTGTCTGACTATGGACGACGCTGCGGACAGTATAGCAAAGGTATTGAAAGCATGATAAGAGATATTACCCTCGGACAGTTTTATCCGGCGGGATCATGGGTACACAGACTGGATCCGAGAATAAAAATAATAGCTACGATTCTATATATAGTGGCGATATTCATAGTTACAGATTTTATAGGCTTTGCTATAGCCTGCGGAGCGCTCATAGTAGTGACGGCGGTATCAAAAGTGCCGGTCAGGTTCATGCTGCGGGGTCTGAAGCCTGTATTCCTTATAATAGCCTTCACCTTTATCATAAATCTGTTCATGATAAAGGGAGAGATACTCGTATCATTCTGGATATTCGATATCACAAGGGAGGGGCTCAGGACAGCGGTGTTCATGGCAGTGAGGCTGATACTGCTCATAATAGGCTCATCGCTGCTTACTCTTACGACAAAGCCTGTAAGTCTGACAGACGGTATAGAAGCGCTGCTTTCTCCTTTTAAAAAAATAGGTCTTCCGGCTCATGACCTGGCTATGATGATGACTATAGCGTTGAGATTTATACCGACGCTGCTGGAAGAAACGGATAAGATAATGAAGGCTCAGATGGCAAGAGGCGCTGATTTTGAGAGCGGCAACATACTCAGGAGAGCAAAATCGCTCGTGCCCATACTGGTGCCGCTGTTCATAAGCGCTTTCAGGATAGCGCAGGACCTTGCAATGGCAATGGAAGCAAGGTGCTACGGCGGAGACAGCAGGAAAACGAGGATGAATGGTATGCGTTTTCAGAAGCGCGATGCTGCGGCGTCGGTCATTCTTGTCGGTTTTCTGGCGGTAATAATACTTGAGCGGATATTTATATAGGATTTGCGGAGCTTGCATATGAGGCAGAGAAAAGCTAAGGATCTGGAAAAGAGGCTTGAACGCTGCGGCAGATATATGGTGGAGTATCCTTCTGTGGAATGCGGCAGCGGATACTTTGAAGAAGAGAGAGAATTGTTCCTGGAAATAGGCTGCGGCAAGGGAAACTTCATAATAAAGAAGGCCTGCGACAATCCCGATAAGAATTTCATAGCTGTCGAAGGACAGGAGACTGTCATCCTGAGAGCGCTTGAAAAGACTGCCTCTGTGGAAAACAGCGGAAAGAAAATTGGAAATCTCAAATTCATGCCGTTTTTTATAGACAGACTGGAGGATGTGTTTCCTGAAAACAGTCTTTCCGGCATTTATCTGAATTTCAGCGATCCGTGGCCGAAGGCAAGGCATGCCAAAAGGAGACTTACCCACAGGAGATATCTAAAGGATTATGCATGGGCGCTGAAACCGGGCGGATTCATAGAATTCAAAACGGATAACGATGGACTTTTTGAGTTCTCTCTGGAGGAAATAGAAGCCTGCGGAGGGGAGATAGAGGAGATCACGAGAGATCTTCACGGCAGCGGATACGCGTCGAAGGATACGACTAGTGAATATGAGGACAAATTCAGGCTGAAAGGTAAAAATATAAATTATGTGAGATTTACATTTAATTAAAAAGTCGTGGTATAATATACGCGATGACGTGCAGAGACGTAATATAATATGCAGAAAGATACAGAGGTGAATAAAGTGGCAGAGTATATTTTAGCGAGAAGCAACGGAAGACATATCCCCCATGAAGATAAAATTTTCGGTATAAGCAGCAGAGCAAAAGCCATGATAGCGGAAAAGGGCGCGGATAAGGTGATAAACGCGACCATAGGCTCTCTTCTTGACGATGATGGGAATCTCGTCGTGCTTTCATCAGTGGATGATGTTTTCAAGCATCTCGCCCCGAAGGATTATGCGGATTACGCTCCCATAGGCGGGACAGCGACGTTTAAGGAGGCTGTTCAGAAGGCAGCTTTCGGAGCGCATAAGCCTAAAGGCTATATTGAAGCTGTGGCAACTCCCGGAGGTACAGGCTCCTTGAGAAACGTGATATCCAACTATTCGGACGGCGGAGACGAAGTGCTGACTTCCGACTGGCATTGGGCTCCGTACAACACTATTGCGGGAGAGATAGGAAGGAGCATAGCGACCTTTGAGTTTTTCACTGAAGACGGGAAATTCAACCGCGAAGCCTTCAGGGAAAAATCAGCAAAGCTGCTGGCGGCGCAGGAAAGTCTTGTAATAATACTGAATACACCCGCTCACAATCCTACGGGATATTCTCTTACGCTGGAAGACTGGGACAATGTAATAGATACCCTGTGCGATGAAGCAAAATGCGGCAAGGCGATAGCCCTCGTAATAGATGCGGCATATATAGATTTTGCGGGAGATGAAGAAGAGTACAGAAGATTTATTCCGAAGCTGGAAAGGCTTCCGGAAAACGTTATTTCAATCATCGCATACAGCCTTTCCAAGACCTTCACGCTTTACGGCACGAGGTGCGGTGCCATGATATGCATTGCGAGGACGCCGGAAATAGCGGAAGAGTTCAAGGTGGTATGCGAGTATTCGTCAAGAGGCTCATGGTCCAACAGCGCTAAGCTGGCGCAGGTGATACTTTCGAGGATATACGGGGATGAGGAGCTTCTGAGCAAGGTGAATGAGGAAAGAGCTCATTACAGGAATATGCTTCTTAAAAGAGGACACGCGTTTACTGAAGAAGCGAAAAAGGTCGGACTTGCAACAGTGCCTTTTGATGCCGGCTTCTTCGTATCCATACCTTGCAGCAGCCCCGATGAAATCAGCGCGGAGCTTGAAAAGCAGGGCGTATTCATAGTTCCTCTCGCAAAAGGTCTCAGAGTATCGGTGGCGTCCATATCCGAAGAAAAATGCCGCAGACTTCCGGCGTTGATAAAGGCTGCTATGGATAAAAAATACAAATAGAGCTTGGATACACACAAATTATTGACATTTTTTTCCATATATGATATCATGGCTTCATAAAGAGGTATCGGACAGTTGAAGGGAAAGGAGATAAAAATGTCGATAAACGGTATGTCAGACAGAGATGTTACATTTGAGATAGTGGAAAACATAGGGGTGATAGCCTCATATTCCACGGGCTGGAGCAAAGAGCTCAATCTTGTGAGCTGGAACGGCGGAGCCGTGAAATATGATATACGGGACTGGGATCCGGCTCATGAACATATGTCTCGAGGTGTGACTCTTCATGAAAAGGAAATGAGGACGATGATAGAGCTCCTCAGAAAGAGGCGTATGCCGGAAAAAGCTTCGGAAGACGGCGAAGCTGCTGATTAAATGCAGTCATAAGCAGCGCATAATATGAATATAATGTTGAATGTGCCCCGCAGGTCTGAAACCCTGCGGGGCGGTTTTGTATACGGAAGCTTGTTGTGGTATACTGTAATCACCTTATTTGCCGCTTTTTAAAGGGGAGGAACGGTCATGAAGATTTTTTTAAAACCGCAGAAAGGTAAAGAGTTCATTGAAATAGAAAGAGAGGCCCCCTTGTGTGTGAGGGAGCTAGCTGATGAGTATCAGGGCAGACTGCCTTATACCGTGCTGATGGCAAGGATAAACGGGAAAGATGAGGAGCTGACATACGTGATCGAAAGGGACTGCAAAGTAGAGCTTCTCGATATGAGGACACATAGCGCCAACCTTGCGTACCAGCACAGTCTTTCTCTTATATATCTCAAGGCAGTCATGGATGTGCTGGGGGATCTGGCAGTTGAAATAGAGAATTCCCTCAACGGAGGACTGTACACGGAGATAAAGACGAAAGGGAGTATTACCGAAGCCCAAGTAAGGGCTGTGGAAGACCGCATGCATGAGATAGTGGCCGCCAACCTGCCGATAGTGAGGGAAGTATACAGCAGGCAGGAAGCCATAGAGCTGTGGGGAAGATACAACTACCCTGAAAAGTCAAGGCTGCTTGAGAAAACATATGATGTGAAAGAAGCGAAATTTTACAGGATAGAAGGCTACAGAAACTTTTTCTACGGACTTATGGCTCCGTCTACGGGGTACATTGAGCATTTTGAACTCAGAAAATACCGGAGGGGAGTGCTGCTCAGATTCCCTCATCCGTCAATACCGGACAGGATTCCGCCCTTCAAGGATGACAGAAAGCTGTATTCGGCATTTGGAGAAGCGAACAAGTGGCAGAAACTGCTTGACGTATCTTATCTTCCCGACCTCAATGAAAAAATTCAGAACGGAGATGCGAGAAACCTGATATTGCTTTCGGAAGCATTGCACGAAAAGAAGATCGCAGAGATAGCCGATAAGATAACGAGACGTAAAAAGAGAATAATACTGATTGCGGGTCCTTCGTCATCGGGTAAAACCACGTTTGCAAGAAGGCTGTGCATACAGCTCAGAGTAAACGGACTTTTACCGCTTTACATGGGTACCGACGATTATTTTATGGAAAGGAGCCAGACCCCGCTGGGTGATGACGGGCTGCCTAACTATGAGGACCTAGAAGCTGTGGATATACAGCTGTTCAATGATAATATGAACGGACTATTGCAGGGACGCGTCGTGGATATCCCTGAATTTGATTTTCTTGAAGGTAAAAAAGTTTTTGGGAAAAGAGTCATTTCGATCAGAAACGATCAGCCGATAGTTATAGAAGGTATACATGCTCTGAATGGAAAACTGACGGAATACATAGATGAGAATGAAAAGTTCAAGATATATATAAGTCCGTTCACGCAGCTGAATATAGATGTGCACAACAGGGTGTCGACCACCGACGCGAGGATATTGAGGAGGATAGTGAGAGATTACAAGTACAGAGGGCATACCGCGGAGTCCACGCTCGCGCTGTGGCCTAAGGTCAGAGCCGGTGAAGATAAAAACATATTCCCATATAACGGTGAAGCGGATGTGCTGTTCAATTCGGCGCTGGTTTATGAGCTTGCCATACTGAAAAAGTACGCCGAGCCTCTGCTCAAGAGTGTGTCGAGGGACAGCGAGCAGTACAGTGAAGCAGTAAGGATTCTCAAATTCATAAAATTTTTCGAAGCGCTCGAGGACGAAAAAGATATCCCCAACAATTCCATAATGCGTGAATTCATAGGCGGAAGCATATTTGTGGAGTAAGCATAACAAGAAACACCAGAAGAAGTGTGACGTATATAGTGCCTGAAGATATTGCAAATACAAGATTTTGACGACGAAAAAAATGCAAAAAACTTTCCTGAAAACTCTTGCATAATTGTGGATCTTGGTATATACTACAAAGGCTTGTGTAAGGCGATGAGGTGGGAAGTTACCTTGCTATGGGAGAATTTCCACTGAGAATTGTTCCCACATCAGATGGGGGCGAGGGGTTTCGCCGAGTTTTTATTGTGTGAAAAATATAAGAAACACACGAGGGCGTGTACCAAGCGGCGCAGCGAATGCGTAAAGCCCTGAAACCGTGTAAATATACGGGAATTCGGTAAGAACCCTTGTACATGAGTAGCGAAAACAGTACAAAAAGTTTTAGGAGGAAAAAATGAGCGAATTACAGAAAATCAGAATCAAACTCAAGGCTTATGACCATGCGATCCTCGATCAGTCGGCTGCGAAGATCGTAGAAACAGCGAAGAAAACAGGCGCTGAAGTTTCAGGCCCTATACCTCTTCCGACTGAGAAGGAGGTTGTTACTATCCTCAGAGCAGTTCATAAGTACAAGGATTCGAGAGAACAGTTTGAACAGAGGACTCACAAGAGATTGATCGATATCACCAGTGCAACGGCGAAGACTACAGACGCTCTTACTAAGCTGGATCTTCCTGCAGGAGTGGATATCGAAATCAAATTATAATTTAAAGCGAAGGGAACTCCCCTTAGTATGAGCAGACCGACACCGAATGAGAGCGGAGCGCCGCGGGGCACGTTGACCTGCCGCGACTCGCAAAGCTCACCGGGTTAGGGCTTGCTCCGCTGTAAGAATCAAGGAGGAAAAATATGAAGACGATTTTGGGAAAGAAGCTGGGCATGACCCAAATCTTCACCGAAAATGCGGTAGTACCCGTAACGGTGATAGAAGCAGGCCCGATGACGGTAACTCAGATCAAGACCGCTGAAAACGACGGATACGACGCTGTACAGTTCGGATTCGTCGACGCTAAACCGCAGAGAGTCAACAAACCGATGACAGGACATTTCGAGAAAGCCGGCGTAGCGCCTAAGAAATATCTTGCAGAGTTCAAGCCTGAAGAAGGCGAAGCTTTCGAAGTCGGACAGAAAATCACGGTCGCTGATTTTGAAGAAGGAAAGAAGCTGGACATCACAGGTACGTCAAAAGGTAAGGGCACACAGGGCAACATCAAAAGACACGGACACCACAGAGGTCCTATGAGCCACGGCTCAAAGCACAAGAGACTTGCGGGAGCGCTTGCCGCAGGTACTTATCCTTCGAGAGTATTCAAAGGAAATGCAGGTCCAGGAAGAATGGGACGCGAGACAGTTACGGTACAGAATATCGAGCTGGTGAAAGTTATAGAAGAAAAGAACCTAATGCTGGTAAAGGGTGCAGTTCCGGGGAACAAGGGCGGTATAGTCCGCATCCAGTATGCAGTAAAGGGTCAGGACAAATAGATGACTTCAGAAAGGAGGAAGTAAGATGTCAAAAGTGACAATGCTGAATATGGCAGGCAAGGAAGCCGGACAGATAGAGCTGAAAGACGAGATCTTCGGCATCGAGCCAAATCAGAACGCAGTACATGCGGTAGTGAAGAACATTTTAGCTAACAAGAGACAGGGCACACAGTCTGCGAAGACAAGAGCTGAAGTCAGAGGAGGAGGCAGAAAGCCTTTCAGACAGAAGGGTACAGGCCGACACAGACAGGGTAGTACGACAGACCCGTCGCAGGTTGGAGGCGGAGTAGTATTCGCACCAAAGCCAAGAAGCTACAGATACACATTGCCTAAGAAGCTCAGAAGACTTGCGATGCTGTCAGCGCTTTCATCAAAGGTTAAAGAAAACGAAATCATCGTACTTGATGAGATCAAATTCGACGAGCCTAAGACAAAAGAAATGGTAAAAATGCTTGAAAACATAAAGGCGGAAAAGAAGGCTCTGATAATAACGGCAGAAAAAGACGAGAATGTGGTAAGATCAGCATCCAACATACAGGGTGTCAGGACAGCTCTCGTAACTACTATGAACGTATATGAGATTATCAATCATACAAGCTTCATAGTTACTAAAGAAGCTATTGAAAAGATTGAGGAGGTGTACGCATAATGAAAACTCCTTACGATGTAATATTGAAGCCTGTTATCTCCGAACAGAGCATGGAGGAAGCGCAGGCAAGGAAGTACACATTCAAGGTTGCGGTAGACGCCAACAAGACAGAGGTTAAAAACGCTGTCGAAGAAATCTTCGATGTGGAAGTTGCTAAAGTAAACATCATGAACGTTGTAGGTAAGAAAAAGAGAATGGGAAGATACGTAGGCATGACATCCGCCAGCAAAAAGGCGATCGTGACCCTTACAGAAAAGAGTAAGGAAATCGAATTCTTCCAGAGTCTGTAATATAGGAGGTAGGAAACGATGGGAATAAAAAAATACAATCCGACCACTCCTGGTTTAAGAGGAATGACAGTTTCCACGTTTGAGGAAATCACTTGCGACACACCGGAGAAGTCACTTACAGTAACTCTTAAGAAGCACTCGGGAAGAAACGCCAGAGGCAAGATTACTGTAAGACACAGAGGCGGCGGATACAGACCTAAATACAGGATCATAGATTTTAAAAGAAACAAGGACGGCATTCCTGGGACAGTAGCTACTATCGAATACGACCCGAACAGAAGCGCCAATATCGCCCTTATCAATTATTCCGATGGTGAAAAGAGATATATAATAGCTCCGAACAGACTTTCGGTAGGCGATGTGATAGAATCCGGAGCAGAAGCTGATATCAAGGTAGGAAACGCGCTTCCTCTCGCCAATATCCCTGTAGGTACTGTGATCCACAATGTGGAGCTCAAGCCTGGAAAAGGCGCTCAGATGGTAAGATCCGCAGGAAACGGCGCGCAGCTTATGGCAAAAGAAGGAAATTACGCACAGGTGAGACTGCCGTCCGGAGAAGTAAGAAGAGTAAGGATCGAATGCAGAGCTACTATCGGGGAAGTAGGAAACCTAGATCACCAGAACATCCAGATAGGTAAAGCAGGCAGAAAGAGACATATGGGCATAAGACCGACGGTAAGAGGCTCCGTAATGAATCCTAACGATCACCCTCATGGCGGTGGTGAAGGTAAAGCGGGGATCGGACGTGTAAGCCCTGTAACACCTTGGGGCAAGCCTGCGCTTGGATACAAGACGAGAAAGAAGAACAAGAAATCCGATAAATATATCGTAAAGAGAAGAAATGAAAAATAAAAGGAAGGAGCAAATATAATGGGCAGATCACTTAAAAAGGGTCCTTTCGTAAACGCCAAGCTGCTTAAAGCCATCGAAGAGATGAA